>CAZQSD010000061.1:0-17144 GCA_964595885.1 uncultured Sangeribacter sp. | reverse complement strand
CATGGTGATTCTTTTTCTACTCATGGCATTCTCTGCCGGAGCAGAGCTTCCAATGGAAGTAATGATATCGGAATCAATCAATCAAATTGAAGTGACTGATCAAATTCCTAATATTTCTCCATCAACTCGTGTTTTCCGAACAACTCCTGCAAAAGCTCTTAACTATACTGCTGAAGATGAGTGTACCTATCAAATTAGAGTTAATCTTGAATATGATTCTGAGAAATATGTACCCTTTGGCATTACTCTGGTAAATAAGGAATATAGAAAAACATTTGATCCCAGTGGAGATGAAGATTATTTTGATATTCAAGCTCCATGCGGTAGGTACGATATTGTATGCAATTTCTTAATTAAAAAAAATGTGGATTCCCCGGTTCCACCAGAGAGTTATGTGATTTTAGAAAATGTAGATGTCACTTCTGACATTGAAGTAACAATTGATGCCTCTACAGCCACTAATCTTATTGAGTTTAGCTCTTATAACCCTGATGGTAATCTTTCAATTTTGCCATTAATGTCAAAAGAAGAATGTAATCCTACTGTTGAAATGATATATTCCTGTACGTTTATCTTGAGTAAAAACATTGGATTCATTGAGGGACTTTCTGTGTATGCGGAGGTAACTGAATCTTCAGAATATCCAGATAGACTGAGAAATATTTTAGTGAATGATTTGAGTGAAAATTATTCCATTACTCAATCGAGAGTATTGTCACTCAAGTCTTCTGGAGTAGCAAATGTTAAAATGTCAACATCTGAGATTAAATCATGTTCTATATTCAATGATCCTGAAGATTATTTTAAAATTGAAGCATCAACTGTAGCAAACCAATTTTTCCATACTCCTTCATATCCGGAATCTGAAACTTATTGGCATATAGACTTTGGTAATTTTACAGACACTACATGGGGAGCTATTGGACTGTTATGTCCTGACTTGCCTGACATATATGTTGATAGTCCTTTTGAATCGGAAGCTCCATTATATAATGATATGATTAGCATTAAATGTTTAGAAAATTATTATTTTGACTCTTCTACAGGGCGTACTATCAGTCAGGGACTGGTCTCCCCATGGCTTATTCAAAAAGACGGAAAGTTAGAATACATCTCCGAACCATACATTGGTATTAGATTATATAATAACTATCAAGCCGGAGAAAATTGCTTATGGGATGGGGAATTTAATCCCTATGTCAAAACTACATTTCATTTTGATGAAACCAAGTTCGGAGCATCAACACCATGGGCATTTTTTACAAATCAAGAAGTGGATTATAGTGAGATGTTTGGCATAGATAATCGTATGTTACATGGTGCTCTAATTAGCTACATTGGGAAATATGGAGAAGTCCGTGATATTGATGATGCGACTACGATAACTGATATATATTATAATGGAGAAAAAATTAGAAGTTTCGCAAACTTTGATTCATTAATGGCTTGGAGCTTTGAATGGCTAATGTCTGGTGAGGAACTTGGAGAGCTAAAATTTGAAATAACGAATGAAAACATTGAAGTTGAAGGATTGAAAGGCAAAAATTACATTGAGGCATGCCTTGATGAGCGTAATGAGGAATGTACCATCCCTACCCTTCAATATGTTGGTTTTACAGATTCTAACGGCAAATACACAAATACATTTGAAAATGGTAAGATTGATCTTTTTGCAGGTGATTTTGATATTGTCATGCGCAATGATTGGGAGACTACACTGAAGCCGGCATATTACAGTGTCTTTTCACCCCTCAGATCCATGCAAGTTGAGTATGCGCCCTATGGAAGCGATAAATTCACTTACATGAACGTTGAGATGGTTCCCGGGGCTGTATGGCATCCTTTTGGGCAATATTACACCGCTGAGATTAATGATTTGGCTGAAGGATGGTATAATGTCCGCATAACTATGGAAGATGAGGCTGGCAACTGGCAGAAACAGACTATCTCACCAGCCTTCAAGATTCTCGACACTTCATCGGTAGAAAAGATTGGTGACGACCCACAGTCTACTCCCACCTATTACAATATGCAGGGAGTGCGCATAGAGAGACCTGAGAAAGGTATATATTTAGAACGATCCGGCAACTCTACCCGCAAAGTAGTTAAGTAAATATATCTACCCATAAATATAGTCACTAAAATAAAATGCTCTCCCGAGAAGGCACTTTTACCAAAAGAAAGCTCTTTCGGGAGAGCATTTCATCGGGCATCTTGTAGAATTTGTCCTGTGTAAAAAGCTCTTGCTTCGTCAAGAGCCTTTTCTCTTTTCGGTGTACCTGGTTTGCCAAACTTTGCATCAAGCACGGCATCATAATCTCTTATCTCGTGATTGTTTGTCTGCATAATATGCCTCCTTAATTCTTATTGCTTTTTCAATTTCATTTTCAGGGGTCTTTTGAGTTTTCTTCTGAAATCCATTAAAGAGCACAACAATTTTATCCCCGTCAAAGATAAAGAACACACGATAGATATTTCCATTATACTTAGTCCTCAGTTCAAATACTCCATCCCTAATATACTTCACAAATTTGGCTGTGAGTCTGTCTTGAGTCTTAAGCAACATTAGACCATATTGAACTTTGATTTGAGTTTTGTCATCTAAATCCTCCATGAATTGCTCAAAATATCCACCCTATGTAACTATCCTTCTTTCCATTTTGCAAAATTAGGAAGAAAGTTTTAATATATTAAAACTTTCTTCCACAAACAATTCAACTTAACAATTAATCAGGGTAAGAGTTTTTGATAGGATCATAACCAATGTTTTTAGTTGAGGAGGTAGCCGTGATTGGTGCAGATGGCTTTGAATTTGTAAAGGAAGTTTCTTTTTACAAGGACTATGCCTTGTTCAGCTAAGATTACGTTGGGTCTTATTTCCTTGTCGGTGGTAATGAGCTTTACAAGTTCCGGCAAACCCGGTTTTACTTTCAGCATCACATACTCATCGGGAAGCCATTCGGCACACTTCACACGGCTTTCAGCTTTATCTATGATGGCTTTTAAACCGGGTGTCTTATCAACGTCAATAATCAGCTCAAGATTATCGAGACGTTCATAGACCTTATCGCAAGAATCACAATTCTTAAGCAAGCTTTCGGGTGTTATGCGGAAGCGGTTGTGGCTGATCGGTATTGAAATCTGTTGTAAGAAGAGAGTATAGGGACTGTTGTCAGAGAGAACGGTTATTATGCCGTTGCGATCATCAATTTCTATTTCCGATGTGTTTTCCGGCTTAGTGGCTGTGTAGGTGTTGTCAAATCCATAGGCGTAACGGCCTAAAGGAGTTAATCGGATGTAGCGTATGCCTTCCAACGCATCATTTTTAAATAGTTTAGTATCCTTTTCTTCAGCTATCTCCAGAAGACCCGCCCCACAAAGGAACTTGATCCAATGCACCACAAAGGGGAAATCAATTTCTTCAAACCAATCAATTCCTTTTGATCGGGTATCGTAGGTGTCAAGTTCATCATCCTTCCGTTTAAGAGTGTGGCGTCCTCTTGATTCTTCGTAAAACAGGTGGTTATAACCATAGTGTAAGCCCTCTGACGCACCGGTGCATAGGTAACGTAGACGAAGATTCTCAAGTGACATCCATCCTTTTGCAGCCGGACTGATCAACTTTCCAATGATTTTTGTAACTATGCCGGCATTTGTCTGTTCTGTCCAGGCTTTAGTAAAACCTTTGAAAGCGGGTAGAAAGACACCGAATTTAGTAGAACTCAGGCAACGTGGCATTTTGTCAACAATAAATTTCGCAAACTTTCCCGGATTCGTACTTTCGGGCTGCCGATTATCATTAGTGTTGCTTACGTCTCCATATTCTTTAAACATAAAGAAAGCATTGGTAAGCATTTCAATTCGGTCGACTGGCCATTTGTTAGACCAGGCAAAAAATTCAGCGGTCTTGAAGGTTTTCTTCAGACTTTTCAGTTTGGCTGCCGTGATTGCACCGGTAGCACTAACCACACTGCCTGTCATTGCAATTTTGGAAAGAAAGGAAAGGTCGGCGGGAATATACCTCTCAAAATCTTCTATCCGGAGGTCTTTGCCTTCAGGAAGCTTTTCTGTCACAACAGGCTTTAATACCTTGTCACCGAAAAAAGTTGTTGCTAAAATTTCCCGATTGTCGGTAGATAAAGTGAATGTATATTTAGTTTCTCTGGTTTTGGAAAATGAATAATAAGGCCGATTGGCTTCCGTAACGATCAATGGGAAGAAAAACACCTCACAATAGTAACTGCTGGCCCAATAAGTGGTGGTGACCACCTTCAGTTTTCTTTTCAGGACATTCTCTATATCTTCCGAGCTGATCTCCGGAGAATTTATAATAAGTTTCCATGCTTCCTCGATCTTGCTGTCGCGACATGCAACGGCAAATATATTCTTACACTCTATTCCGAACGATATATAAAGCTTGGCATATTGCTCCTTAAGCAGCTTATTGAAATATTTTCCGTCAGATATCCCACCCGTAATGCCGCCTATCTCACGTGATGAAGCTTTCGTCGGAATAACCTTATAGGGCTTCAGGAAGTCGGCAAGAGGTGCTACAATCTCCCTAAGGTCATCTTTAGACAACTTCATCAATCCGGTGCCATATGTTGCAATGTCCACCGTTTTGAGCGTCAGTTCTATATCGCGGGACGGTTTTTTATTGTCGGTCATGGTAATGGCGATGCAATTTGATGGGTTATGATAAAGTTTGTCGGGTTAAGATAAGATAAAATCTATATCCTTTTCAGAGAGATGTTTTGAGGAAGCACCGTCTGCGCTTATGAGTTCGTTAAACAGTTCACTCTTCTGCTCCTGAAGCTGTAGGATTTTCTCCTCTATGGTGCCTACGGTTATCAGCGAGAATGCGTTTACGGTGGAACGCTGTCCGATCCGGTGAAGACGGTTGATTGCCTGCTCTTCGGCCGCCCTGTTCCACCAAGGCTCAAACAGATAGACCGTATCGGCTGCTGTCAGGTTAAGTCCTACTCCTCCCACTTTCAGTGTAAGAAGCATGACCATGCACTCCGGATCGCTCTGAAACCGCTCGACAATGCGCTTCCTGGCCGATGCTGATGTGGAGCCTGTCATTGTCTCAAACTCTATGCCAAGCTTCTCAAGACGCGCCATGACTATCTCAAGTCCGGCTATAAAGTTGAAGAATACCACCGATTTATGGCCGTTGCTGACAGAGGCTGAAAGCGATTCCACAAGTTCATCTATTTTGGGTGAGGGCACTGTGGCGCCCGACACACTCTCCGGCACAGACGCGATCCTCCTCAGCTCATTGAGGGCCTGAAACATCAGGAACTGTGATTTCTGCACACCATCTTTCGCTATAGCTTCACCGATCTGCTGCCTGTAGCTCAACCTGCGCTCATTATAAAGACGATGTTGTTTTTCCGACATCTCCACATATAGGGTCTGGTCGATGCGTGGCGGCAGGTCGTCAAGCACATCTTTTTTCAGTCTGCGCAAAATAAACGGGAAGATCTTACGCCGGAGGCTGTCGGCGGCATCTTTGTCACCATATTTCTGTATCGGGGCTGTATAGGATGCATTGAAATCCTCAATTGTGCCAAACATGGTAGGGTTAAGGAACCGGAAGAGAGAGTAAAGCTCCGTGAGGTTGTTCTCCATAGGGGTGCCACTGAGTGCGAAGCGATGATCAGATTCAAGCAGCTGCACTGCCATAGTGGTCTGTGAGGCGTAGTTCTTTATATTCTGCGATTCATCAAGCACTATGCACTGAAATTTATGTTCTTTAAGTTTCATTATGTCGTTGCGTGCTACGGCATATGTGGTAAGCACTACATTTGCTTTCAGGGCGGCTTCAAGACTGCGGTCAGTGCCATAGTAAGTTGAGAAGGCTATGGCAGGACAAAAACGTTTTAGCTCCTTTTCCCAGTTAAACAGCAGACTGCGAGGCATTACTATCAGGCTTGGAGCAGTGCATCCCGGATAGATCATGGAAAGTAGGGCTATGGTCTGGAGAGTCTTTCCCAACCCCATGTCATCGGCAAGACAGCCTCCTAATTTGTTGTCGTAAAGATACCTGAGCCATTTCACTCCTTCATTCTGATATGGGCGCAGGGTGGCGTTTACCTTATAATCCGGTTTAGGGGCGGTTTTAAGTCCATTGAATCCCTCAAGCACTGACCGTGAGCGATTGGCAAATTCTCCCGTTATCTTTGACTGGATCATCTCCTCCACTTCCGGAAGGTCAAAGAGGTTCACCTTTATGCATCCCTCCTTGTCGCGCCTCCGGAACAGGCGCTGCAGGCGGTTGATGTAGTTCTCGTCGATTATTCCCCGGTTGCCGTCGCTAAGCTGCACATAGCGTTTCTTGGCATACTGACTCAGGATATCGGCAATGGTGAAGTGGTCATTCCCGATAGCCACATCCCCCTCCCCTTCAAGGAAGTCGATCCCTGACGAGAAATTAAGATGAAGTTTCGGTGTGGCAGCCACTACTTTATATTCCTTCAGTTTCTCACTTCCCACGAGCCGGAATTCCTCAAGTATCTGGGGCAACCGGTTAAGCAGGAATGGCCCGGCTGTGGCTTCCGGAATTATGAAGAAATTGCCATCACGATACACCTCTTTCTTGGCATTGCGATCGGGTGCGCTGGCAAGTATCATAGACTCGAGTCGGTCAGTGCGTTCTTCTATATTGCATCCTTCTACATCGCGTATGTTCATCCGTTGCTTGCTGTCAATTCTCACGGCACATGTCGGCTCTAATCCCGGCGGAAGAGTGTCGCCAAGCGATTCCAGGGTGGAGCCTGTGCGTAGATAGAGGGCTTTGTCAGTTGCCACTTTCTCAAGATAGAGCGTCGGCACTGCATGTTCGGTGTGTGATGATCGGGAGGCCGGGATGCCATTAAGCTCCGGCAATATGTTGACTGTGTATGATAGGAACAGTGTCAGGAAAGATTCAAGAATGTCTTTGTCCACACCGGTGATGAGCGACATGATGTGGCTGTAGTTGGCTCCTACTGATTTCACTTCATGGATAGTGTCGCCGAGAAGCACATGTGTGTCATCCATAAACACTATGCCGTCAAAGTCATTCCCGTCTGTCCGCAGACAGAGGGTTATGTTGGCGGTGGTTGTGGTGTCGGCGGTAGATACCTTCAGTATAAGGGCGGATGGCATATCCGTAAAAGTGACTCCTGTTCCCTTCGGCCCCACAACAGATGTGCGGTTTTCTATCAGGTGTATCAGATAAGGGTTTGCCCAGAATGATGTCTTGGGATTGCCGGTGGCCGTTACACCGATTCCAAAAATATCATCTGATTCCGCTATCCTGATGATTTCATTGTAAATCCGAATGTCGCCTGCCGACATACCCACAGGATTTGGATTGGCTTCTTTGGTTTCGAGAAATGGTTCCCCGTCAATCACTGTGATTTTGAAAAATGTTTTGTGGCTTGGGGTCTCGCTGTCATTCCTGCGTTGTGTCCTGAGAGGAGTAAGTGTGGAAAATATGTCGTTGAATTTGCTTGGGTCGGCCATGTCGGTTTATATTTCTGGGAGGTTATTGGTTTTGGGATTGTGCCTGCGACGGATCTGTATAAGGTTCCATGTGGATATTTATGATGGAGTTATCGCCGAAATGCTTTTTAATTGCCTGTTCAGCAAGAGTGGCTTTGGCGTGGGCGTCTGAAAGTGACTGCGTGCCGTCCATCCTGGCATTCAGATCTATCGCTACGTTGTTTCCGATGCGTCTTGTGCGAAGATTGTTAACCTCCCTTATTCCCTCTATCCCTTTCACGAGGTCAATGATTTCCTGCTCCTGGGTTTCCGGCAGCGATGCCTCAAGCAATTCGCTTATACAAGGCTTCATTATGTCATAGCCGCTTTTGATAATGAAGAAGCTTACCACTATGGCTGCCAACGGGTCGAGGATACGCCAGTGTTCTCCAAGAAACATAGCGCCGGCAATGCCTATTAAAGTGCCACCCGATGACACTGCGTCGCTGCGGTGATGCCACGCGTTTGCCACTACAGCCTGTGAATTTACCTCACGGCCTTTCCCGGAGGTGTATCTGTAAAGCCATTCCTTTGAAAGGATTGAAATTACGGCTATAACTAACGCAAGCCATGTTGGCCGGGGCAATTCATTGCCATGAAGACTGTGGATGACTAATTTGATGCCGTTGATCATGAGCGCTACACCAGCCACGGCCAAAATCAGTCCGATTATCAATGTGGCAAGTGTTTCAAATTTGCCGTGTCCATAGTCGTGGCTTTTATCTTTCGGTTTGCCGGCTATTTTTACGAATATGAGCACTATTATGTCGGTGACGAAATCACTCAGTGAGTGGACGGCATCAGCCACCATTGCAGAGCTGCGTCCCAATATGCCGGCTACAAACTTCAATATGATCAGCACGGCATTGACTGCTGACCCTATCAGAGTGACTTTATATATTTCTTTTTCCCTGGAATCCATAATCTGGTGAGGTAGGTTTCTATTAATTAGAAACGGTGGCAGCCGGTGAATATTTGCATAGGCAGTCAATTAATTACTCATCATGCGTTGTTGGGGGCTGATGATGAATTGTTGGCTTGTGATGAGCTTATGGAGGAAGCAGCGGAAGCCGTTGGGCTCCCTTGTGCAAATATTACATACTCCTTGGGATTAAGGCCTGTATATTTCTTGAAATTCTTACTGAAATTGCTTCTTGATTTGTAGCCTAACGACTCGGCAATAGCTTCAATTGTCATTCCACCATAATTTTTGACATCAAGCAATCTGCGGCGTGCCTCATTAATGCGGTGATGATTTAGGAGAGAATGGAAATTTGTGCCCATCACATCATTTATGACCTGAGACACGTATAGTTTATTGCTGTCTGCAATCTCACATAATCGAGAAAGACTGAAGTCGGACTGCATCCATTCTTCTGAACTATAAAAGAATTCTTCAATGGCATGTTTTATTCTCATCTGTTCAGATTCGGGGATGGTGAGGCGTGTAGTCGATTCAGTTGCATCGCTGTCATCAAGGGTATTGTCATCAGAAATTGACATGGTTTCCTCACTGTCTTGCGAAGGCAGTTCTTTGAGAGTAACGTCGGCATTTGAATTTTTAGCTTCCATATATAGTGCCTTTTCAGCATCAGAAGCTTTTAATATCTCAACATTTTTATCAAACAACGACTTGTTGGAGGCTCTCAGTTTCCTGTTCTGCACAATCACGATAATGAAGAGGCCGATAAACACTATCATGGTTATGGATATAATCAGGAGATAGCGTTGACTCTGTTCTTTCTCTTTGTTGACTTGCATTATTTTATTCTCATAATTCCCTACCTCATAATTTAAGTCAAGCTTCTTGATAGACGAGAAGTCGCTCATGGAGGATATTGAATCTTTTAGGGCATAATGCAGCAACATATACTCTTTTGCCTTATCATGCTGGCTCATTGCGGTGTGAGATTCAGCCATCAGGCGATATATGTCTACGAGATGGTCTCCTAAATCGTCGCCATGCCCTATGACACGTGCCTTGTCCAGATAAAATAGTGCGGAGTCGGGATTACCCGCATTGGTAAAACTTTTGGCAATATATGTGGCGCAATCAATCCGGGCCCTGTCGGGATGGGACGTGCTTCCGGCCAGCAGGGATGCTTTCTTGAAATGGGCTATGGCGTCGGTATATTTGGAATCATTGGCACTGACAATCCCTTTTGTCACTTCTTCCAGAAATGGCACATCGCCTTCTTTAGGTATGTTCAGGTGGGAATAATCCTTGATGATATCAGAGATATTGGCCAGACGATCATTTATGAAACTTTGATTTAAGAGGTTTGAGTAGATATGGATGAGATGAGGCCAATCAGCAGCCTCCCGGGCTTTATAATATGTTTTGACAGACATCTCTTCTGATTCGTCATAGGCTCCAAACATATTTAAGATGATTGCAATATTGGTATAAACCCAATAGGAATTGCTTTCTCCCCCGGCTTTGATGGCTTTCTTGTAGTTGGAATATGCTCCCTGATAGTTTTTGTTGTAGAAATTTATAATCCCACACACGTTATATGCCCTCATGGCCAATAGCGAATCATTGATGGAATTCCCTTGCGCAGCCGTATTTGCCACTACGGTGAGATAGAGAAGCGCGCTGTCAAGTCGGTTCTCATTCATTAAATCTATCCCTTTTTTGTAGCTTTCCGATAAATTTTCAATGGAGACCGTGTTTAAAATAGGATCAGGGGTTATATTTTTGGCATATAGGGTATTAGGGAAATAAATTGACAGAAAAACACAAAGTGTCAAAACGTAAAAACACATTGATTGGTGTGTATTGCGCAATTTATTCATCATTGAGTTAGGAATATTTGTATTGGAAAGATTCTATATTTAACTTTGCGATGCAAATTTATAAAAAATAGTTTAATTATGAAAGTAAAGAACTACCTTTTGATGTCATGTGCGATGCTCGGACTGGCGTGGACCTGGGTCTACACTGTGTCCGGCCAAACTACATCAGCCCCTGAGGCTGCTAAAGAAAAAGCGGCTAAGAATAAGAAAGAGAGTCGTCATGTAGGTAAGACGACACCGTTTAATGCAGGAGACGGCAGTGATGGTCTCCAGCTATACGCTGCAATGTGCTATTCTGAAGAATGGGACGATGGATACTGGGACGACGATGATGAGTGGGTGGAAGATATGCTTCCTGTATATGGAATATATTCAGTCGCCACCAGCGACAGCATGGTAGATGACCTGATTGTCGATACAGACGACAGGAACTGTGACGGTGGTGCCGTATATGCTGATGGAATTTTCTATGCCATCTCTTATACTACTGATTCGAATGGATGGTATTCAGATATTATGCTCACGGCATATGATGCTGAGACTTGGGACATAGTGTATGAGAAAACCGATCTTGATATTGATATACTTGCCAGGGACCTGACTTATGACTGGTCAACCGGGACGATATATGGCTGTTTCAAAGATAGCTATCTTTGCAGCTGGGGTAAACTTGATGTAGATAACGGCACAGTGGAGATCATAAAAGAGAATATGAGTTCCCTGCAGGCTATTGCTGCCACCCCTGAAGGCAAGATTTATGCTATAACCAATTCCGGACAACTTGTCACAGTTGACAAGGAGACCGGCGAGGTGTCTGAGCCTTTGGCTGAATATGGAGTATATCTTGCTTACCGCAGTACTGCTGCTGTTGATCCCAAGACAGGCTATATGTATTGGCTTGCTGACTCCTATGGCGGCAATAATGGCGTGTATAAGATAGACTTGAAGTCATACGAGATTACCAAGCTAAGGGGTTTTGAAAACATGGAACGCTTTGCGGGTGCATTTATCCCCGGAGATGTCGCTGCGGATGGGGCACCGGCTGCCGCTACCAACCTTTCTCTTTCATTTGCCGACGACAGCCTTACCGGCACGCTTTCTTTTGACGCACCGGTTGAGTCATGGGATGGCGATGAGCTTACAGGCGAACTCTCCTATAAGGTTTCTGCTGATGGCGAGCTAATGACTGAAGGAACTGTCGAGGCAGGAGCCACTGCCACTACTTCTGAATTTACTCTTACACAGGGTAATCATGAAATCAGCGTAGTCCTGTCTAACGAAGCAGGTGAGGGTCTGAATGCCATCATCAGCGCATGGATAGGCAATGACGCTCCGGTTAACGTAACAGATATCACTGTTGCTGCCGAGGGATATAATGTCAACCTTTCGTGGACGGCCCCTGTGACCGGTATTCATCATGGCTATATCAATCCGGAAGAAGTCACTTACACAGTAATCCGTCAGCCTGAAAATGTGGTTGTGGGTGAGAATGTTGCCACTACTTCTGCAACTGATGTGATCAGCGACAGCAAACTTGCAAAATATTATTACACAGTGGTTCCGTCGTTTAAAGGTAATGAGGGTAGAGCGGCAGATTCAGAAGGCGTGATCGTTGGCGAGGCATTGGAGATGCCCTGGATGTGTGATTTCTCTGAAGATATGAACGACCTTCTCACAATAGAGAATACAAACGGTGACGACTGCACATGGGTGCTCGGTGACGGTTTTGCAGTCTACAGATTCGGCGATGAAGATGGCGATGACTGGCTGTTTACTCCACCCCTCAAGTTTGAGGAAGGAAAGAACTACCGTCTGATCTCAGATCTTGTGGCAGGTCTGGGCCGTGAGGAGAGAATAGAGGTTAAATATGGTCTTGAGGCTTCCTCAGAGGCGATGACCGGTACGATTGCCGAAGCTTTCGACTTCTCTGACAAAGAGTTCCAGTTGAATAAGGTGTTCAGCATGGCTCAGGGTGGTGCCTACATTATCGGCATACATACCATGAGCTCAGAAGATCACTTTGCTCTCACTGTTAACAATATTTACGTGGAAGAGACATGTCATTCCGACGCTCCCGGTGCTCCTGAGCTTAGCATTGAAGCAGGTGAGAAGGGTGATTTATCAGCCATCCTTACCATTACAGCTCCTGTGGAGACATTCATGGGCGGTGAGCTCAAGCAGCTTGACAGTGCCAACATCTATCTCGCCGGTGAACTTGTAGGTTCAATAAAGGATGTTACCCCCGGAGAGGTCTATAGCTATACAGATACAAATTGTAAAGCCGGATATAACACTTACACTGTTGAGTTCGTCAATGCCTATGGCAACGGAGAGAAGACAGAGGCCACAGTGTTTGTCGGTACCGATGCGCCGCTGCCTGTCGCTAACCTTACCATGACGATCGATGGTGATGTCCAGGTTGTGACCTGGGAGCCTCAGGTGGTCGGAGTGAATGGCGGCTATGTGGATCCTGCCTCACTGCAATATTCAATCAGTTATTATGATTCAGGCGAATGGGTTACTTTCGAAGGATATATGGATGAAACCGAGATTGTGACTGAGTGTGATATGACCGGCAACCAGAGATGGCTTGTGTTTGGTGTAATCGCTATCAACGATAACGGCGTAAGTGAACCTGCTTATTCCAATGCAATGATTGTCGGTGACTGTTATGACCTTCCTTTGACTGATAACTTTGATGGCGGAGCAAATAAATATTTCTGGGCTAATGCCAATCCTTTCGGAACAGAGAATGTAGCCTGGACTTCTAACGGACAGATGTCGGCTGGCGAAATAGGCGGTTGCCTTGTATTCTCTCCCTATATGTTCTTTGCAGAACCACCGTTTGTCAGCACTTTGACCTCAGGGTTGCTTAATGTAAGCAATAAGACAGAATTTACATTCTCATTCTGGTACTACAATGATGTGGAAGCAAATGCAGATGACACAATTACAGTTGAGGTTTACGACCAGTACGCCGACACTCTCTATCCTTTGGGCGAAATAACACTCGGCGGCAGTGAGTCTGGCTGGCTGGAGTTCAGCAACAGCATCTCTGTCCCGGCAGAGATGGAGGCAGCCCGCATCCACATTACTATAAACTCAGTCAATGGCAACAGGGTATACATCGATGATTTCAGTGTTGATGCATCAACCGCTGTTGAGACACTCTCTGCATCCGATGTCACTGTCAAGGCTATGGATGGCGAGATAGTGGTGGCAGGCCTCGACGGTGAGTCTGTAAGCATCTTCTCTGCCAACGGCATGAAAGAATACTGTGGTGAGGCTTCAGGAGTATTGACAGTTCCGGTTTCCAAAGGCATCTACATTGTAAATGTGGCTGGCAAGGCATACAAACTGATGGTGAAATGACAGGTGGCACCCTTCATTTAAATTGTAAATGAAATGACAAGGATTTCAATAATATTATTATTCATGCTGACAATCATTCTGCCCGGTTTCGGGCAGAATGATGCCGCATATGTCAGTGTAGGATATTGCGACGGAGAAGAGACCGGGTCAGGCGACATTTCTTCTTCCAGCGCCAAGTGTGTGAGTGCGGCAGTTGACATCAAGCCTGAGATGATAAGACTTCTTGCAGGAAATTCTGTGGAGAGCTTGCGGTTTTATCTTCCTTCTAAGGCAGGTATAAATACCCTTAAGGTATGGGTTAGGTCAACTCTTGATGGCGAGAATCTTGCGGAGAACACAGTAAAGGCAAAAAATCTGACAATTGGGTGGAATGAGGTGGAACTGGATGCCCCCTATGCCATAGCGGGTGATGAGCCGTTTGTCATTGGCTATGATGTGGATCAGAAGAGCCGGTCATATGCAATAGGTTGCGCAGGCACTTACCGTGAGGGAGGACTATATTACAGGTTTGATGACGGAGAATGGCTCACCGGTGAGGAATACGGCAACCTTTGTCTTGAGGCACTGGTAAAAGGGGATAATCTTCCTCTCTATGATCTGGAGCTGAAGTCAGCCTACATGGAGCCGATATATTATGATGGCGACAATCTTATCGTCGATGCCAGGGTGTATAACCGTGCGGTCCGCACTGTCAGTGGCTTTACAGCGAGCTACGATATAGAGGGTCTGGCGCAGGGTGAAAGTCATGTCGCTACAGAAATCGCTCCCGGTAAATGGGCGGATGTCAGAGTGGTTTTCGCCCCCGCAGATATTCCATTTGGCGAGGGCATGAACCTGACTTTTACATTATCGGGCATAGACGGTGGAGAAGATCAGGATATTGACAACAACACCCTGTCGCTTGTCTTCACTTCGGCTGACAAGGCTTTACGCAGGGTGGTGCTTCTTGAGGAGTTTACCACTGAGATGTGTATGAATTGTCCGCTTGCTGCCAGCATTATTGCAGAGGCCACAAGTAGATATAAAGAGAAATATCCCGGGTGTGTGGCAACAATATGCCATCACTCCGGTTTCAACACCGACTACTTCACTTCACCATTTGACGAGGAATATCTTGTGCTCTATGGCGGAGGCACCTATGCACCGGCAATGATGATTGACAGACTTTCGCCCGACGGAAAGGCACCGGTGCAACATGTGCCGTCAGCCGATGAGCTTCTTGTAAAACTTGAGGAGGCAAGGACAAGGCAGACAGGCGTCATGATATGGAGTGACAATGTTTTTGATAAGGAAACAAGTATGGTTACTGTAAACGTGTCCGCATCCGTTGCTGATGAGGTCGCCGGTCTTCCTCTCCGCGTGAGTGTGGTGGTCGTTGAAAACGACATTCCTCATCTTGTGCAGGCAAGCGCCCCTGCGGGCTACATGCACCAGCATGTGATGAGAACCGCCAATTCCACATGGGGAGATGAGATTGAATGGGAGGGAAATGAATTCTCTTATTCATGTTCTCTTGAAATAGCAGACGCATGGAATAAAGACAACCTTGAGATCGTGACATATGTAAATGCTTATGATCCTGACGACATTAATAACTGCATGGTCTATAATGCCAATACTCAGAAGCTGGCAGTTGAGAACAGTATCCGTATGGCGGAGACATCTTTTGACCTTCGTTATGAAAATGGAGAGTTTGTAGTGTCTGCTCCATTTGCAGTAGAAAATGTTTGGCGCACAGACGGTATGGCTGTCTCCGGATCATTGGCGCCGGGTCTTTATATTGTCAGACTGACTGATGGCCATAGATTCATCACCCGTAAATTTGTTGTAAGATAAAATCTGAAAACAAAAGGATAAAAGACCGGGCTGCCATACTACAAGCAGCCCGGTCTTTTTAAGTCTTGATACCATCCAACAATAAATCCTAATCTCTCACCACTTCCTACGGGCTATCTTTAGGGCAAATTCAGTGTTCATTTTCTATGAGCCATTTTGCGAGAGGAACTACTTGTATGGTGAGATTTGGAGTCGCAATGGTCTTCTCTTCGGAATAGGTGACAATCTCTGCCTCCCGGAGCCCATATAGCTTGTGGAATGTTGTTAGGGCTTTTACTTCTCTGTCAAGAGTATCTTGATTTTTAATACTGTAGCAGGCTTGAATTCCCTTGCCAAGTGCGGGAAGGTAGAAATCAAGCTCCACCTCTTTATTATAGAAGTAGGTGTTATACTTCTCATCGGTTATACTTCGTCGATAAAGTGTGATAGCGCACAGGTTTTCCATCAATGCTGTGTCACTATCGGTCAAGAAGATGTTTAGCAGACCGTTATCGATAAAATAGTGTTTCTTTACTGTGTTTCGTTCAACAAATTTAGATGCATAATTCTCAAGTGAAAGCAATAGACACGCCTCCTCACAGAATCGGATATAGTCAGTTATTGATGCTACATTCGTAGACTGTCCGGTTGCCTTCACCATTGATGTAAGCCTGTTAAAAGAAGTTGGATTTTTGATATTGTCAGCTAATCTTAGCACCGCTAATCGCAACGCCTGCTCATTCTTAATTTTATTACGCTGAATTATGTCGCCTAAGATGATTTTTTCGTATAGTTCATTAAGCCAATGCCGCTTGTTTACAAACAATCTTGATTCAGGAAATCCACCCCATTGAAAATAAGTATTCAAATTTCGTTCCACTTCTGCCCGTTTCTTTCCGTAGATCCAATTATCGTCAATTTCACAACCGTTGGCAAACAGATATTCCCTGAAAGAATATGGAAATACATGTTGTTCAATATAGCGGGCACCAAGTCTTGTAGCAATATCCTTACTCAGCATCTTAGCATTGCTGCCGGTGATGTAGACCATATATTTTTGATTGGCAAGCCTACGGGCAAAATGCTCCCATCCTTCTACATTTTGTATCTCATCTAAAAATAATATCGGCTTACACTCATATAACGACGAGTATGCTCTGAGGATTAAGTCCAAATCTCCTGCTTCAAGACCTATTAGTCGCTCATCATCAAAATTTATAAATAGCATCTCTTTCAATTCATGACCATCCCTGATCAATTCCAAAGCCTTAAGGTACAGCATATAGGACTTTCCTGCTTGGCGGATACCCACAAATACATAACGAGCATTAGGCTCCAGTTCCATTGCTCTTGGAATTGGCTTAATCTCTTGCAATAGTTCCTGCCCTTCAACTATTATTGATTTCAAAGTCTCGATATCCATGTCTCGTTTCCGTTTTTTTATAAATAATGGGAATCTTCCATATTCCCTACCTTTGATCTTTAAATTTAATTGCAAATATACAAATTTATTTATTACTGATAAACAAATTCAACTGAATTTATTTATTGGTAATAAACAAATTTATTTATTACTTACTGTCTCAAATAAATTGGGGTTATAGCCACCTATTACAATCTTCTTATAA
>CAZQSD010000060.1:3242-17208 GCA_964595885.1 uncultured Sangeribacter sp. | reverse complement strand
CGCTGCACAGGGTATGGCATGGAAACTGCGTTATAGTGCCGGATTAAACTGGCAACTTAACCGCATCGGCTATACCGACCGCAACCAGCACGTAACAAACCACAACACACAATGGTCTATAAATCCGACCGTACAGGTGATGATGCCTTTCGGAGCAAGAATGAACCACGCTGTTATGCTGAATTATAAACGTACCCTCAGCGATATTCCATATACTGCTATATCCTCTGTGATAAATTGGGCTGATGCCTACAACTATACCGTTGGTAACCCTAATCTGAAAGCACAGTCATCTGATATGGTTATGGCCGGACTGTCACTTTTCCGCAACAAGCTCAATTTTACCGCTGTCTATGCACACTCACACAATCGCATATATTGGCAGACTTTCCAAGACGCATCAAATGCTGATGTATTCTACACAAAACCGATAAACATATCCGGTCAGGGAATGTGGGGTATCGGAGCAGAATGGATGGAATCACCCGTGAAATGGTGGCGTTTCAAACTGTCAGGGCGAGTTGAGATTACTCCAGAAAACACAACTATCGGAGGGATCTTATATAATAAGACTCGTTTTAAGGAGTATTTTTATTTCAACAATAATTTTACTTTCTCCAATGGCTGGGGCGGTATGTTGAACGCCAACTTTGAACCTAACTACCGTTCACTTGACCGTACATACCACGCGGTTTACAATGTAAGCGGACAAATTTACAAAACATTCCTCGGTGATAATCTACAAGTCGCTCTGGACTTTACAGCCGTTGGCAACCGTCGCAAACTTGACCGACAGGTCGGTACTAACAAGGTATCATACAAATACACTACCCCCGTTCAATACATAGGCATATCCGTAGCTTGGAATTTCTCCGGTGGCAAGAAAGTTAAGGTTGATGTTGTGGATGGAATACAGGAATACCGCGAAACTAAGGACAACCGTTGAAAGTATGAAAAATATCAAGGAAAAAATATGCTATTTCATAACAGTAGCAGTTATATGCGTCATGACTTCTTGTTCTACAAAATCAGATTGTGAGATCGAGAAAGAAGAAATTGCCGCTGAACAAGCCGAGTTAGCCAAAGAACGAAAGGAACTTGCGGAGGAATATAATGAACTTTGCAAGGAATACGAAGAACTTCGCCAAGAGTATAACCGTGAAAAGAAGGAATTTCAGAGAACCGTAGCTAAGGAGAGAAAAACGATCACAAAATCCACAGCAACTGATATCCATTGAACTTGACACCATATCAAACAATGTTTATTCTCTGTGTCTTTAGGCTATTGGATATTCTAATAGCAAAAATGGAAGATAAATCAAGGGAAGGTTTCGACTCTATATCGGGATCTTCCCTTGATTTTTTGTTAGAGTTCATATATTTCTGGCCTATCAGTCACTCGGCTACTGGATCAATGGCTAATCGAAACGTTCTGTCTTAATTCAATTTGATGATTCTGATTTTCACCGGAGAATGGAGCTTGTCACATCCCCTTCTCCGGCTATTTCCGTAGATGCATTGACTTTCTTACCGTAATTAAACGTATAAGTTACGTTGAGCGAAATGCGCCTATGGTAATCTGAGCCAAATTGAATCAAATGACTGTCAAACCACTCAGAGCCAAACGTATCTTCGCTCATCTTCCAACTTCCTCGGAACGGGTTAACAAATGACATCTGAATGTTCCAGCCTTTTGAGGTCCAACCTAAGCCAACTGAATATGCTGAGGGCATCTTTCTCAGATAACCTGTCTCGCCATCAACATAACTGCTTCTTGATTCCAAATATAAGTTAAAATAAAAATTCCCTAAGTAATAATCAGCATTGAGGCTGCCCATAAACGGATAATGGGTAAGGCTGTTAGTGCCCGTAGTCTTGTAAAGAAGAAACCTCGGAGCCACCCCAACTGATAGTTTCCCATCGATAAAATTGCCCGTTACCCTCATTCCTATCTGGCCGTGATTATAGTCGCCGTCATTCTCATACTTCTTCAGCATCAGTCCGTCAGGACCCGAAGGGGAATAGACTGCTATCTGGCGATTGATTATCCTGAAAAACACTGCGTATGCCGACATCTGCCACCTATTGTTTGGCAACCATGTATAGCTCAAATTAGCAGACACATGACGCGAACACTGCAAAGAA
The DNA here is from genome assembly GCA_964595885.1 of uncultured Sangeribacter sp. GTDB lineage: Bacteria > Bacteroidota > Bacteroidia > Bacteroidales > Muribaculaceae > Lepagella. The sequence goes on along the minus strand of CAZQSD010000060.1, from coordinate 15,063 downwards.
GGATTACCACCTATATACATCAACTCCGATTGCCGGATAACATTAGGATTCTTCATTGCTGCATCCGGAGACATTGAAGCATACTGAAACCACACACTCAATGAATTTCTATGATTCGGTGCGAATTGCAGATTTATATGGGTAAATGGATAACGGTCATCACTTCTATCTCCATTAATCTCATTAGACTCAAAGGCATAACCTCCGTCAATACTTCCCGCTACCCTACCATAGTTAATGGCCACACCAAAATAGACCCCAGCGAATGACTGCCGGAATTTGTTGACAGCATTGCTACTGCCACTGTAATCAATCACCGTTTTTCCTCCTCCTGTCAGGACATTTCCAAACACAGAAAGCTTCTCATTAAGAGATTTATTTACCTGAATATTTCCAGTCAAAAACCATGCCTCCTCATCTGCCCTATTGATGATTTCAGACGCAGAGGTCATATAGGTGTCAACAGTATGGTTATTGCGTATTTCAGCCTCCAGATTTCCATTGAATGCCCAACCTTTTCCAATTCCACCATACAATTCACTCTCCCATCCTAAGGCTGAATTAGAGAAAGGGGCAGATGACGTATATCTCTCAGCTGGGTAAAGACCTGAAAAATATACTCCTCCCTCCGTGTCATTAACAGGGACACGGTTTCTCCGATACGTAATAAGATTTCTGAATGAAAGTCTGCTACCCTTGTGCCAACCAGCACGAAATGCCGCAAACATCTCTCGTTCATGCCGTCTTCCGGTTTCCGTCAGACTTTCACGACTTATCACCATATTGGCCAACCTATAATATTCGTTTGATTCCCTGCCTGTGTGAGGGTTATAATCATAATTCCCTATCACTATCAAGTCATATTCCATGTCTTTATAAGCCATCTTTGAATATACCGCTGCCTCTCCGGAATTGACCATAAAACGTTCCTTGCCTATCAGTTTGGTATATCCACCATAAGAATATAAATATGTTATAAAATTTACGACATGCTGAGCCCTAAGAAATCGTGGATCAACAGGGAAATCAAGATACTCCACCCTCTTTACATCAGCCGGATTCAGACCTGCCACGTCTTCAGATGATGCAGGATGGCAGTTTATGAAAAGACTGACTCCCTGGTTGTCGGCAGTCTGGATTGTCTCCGTCACCGGATTTACACTCAGTTGCGCTACGTTCATCCTGGCGAGCAGAGAAAGCCCGTCAGTAGCAGTTGCACGTTGGCGGCTGTCAGGGACATAAACTGTCTTTACGGCATCGGCCCGACGGAAATCAGCGGTTACGGTTATTTCTCCGAGGTCCGTTACAGCAAAAGTGTCCGGTTGTTCAGTTTGTCCATATGCCGCAGAAGACAACAATATGAGTGAAAATGCCAGTATAGTCTGTTTCATAAGTCAATCGTCTTGTGTGAGTAGTTGCCGCAAAATTACCCTTTGATGTCTTAATCAATCCTTATTTTCCCTTATTTAGTCTTATTCTTTTCCATAAATCTAATCCGTTGTTGGGAAAATATGATAAATTTGCAGTCATGAAACACTTTAAACTCATAGGTACGGTAAGCCGGATAATCATCCCTTTGCTGTTTGGGGCCAACATAGTTTTCATGTGGCAACTCTATAACTCTATCAAAGAACGCTATATCAATGACATTGAGCAGTCTCTTCACAGGGCTGACCAAATAGAAATGGTTGATCGCATCGCTGACGCAAAATTAGGAGATGAGAACGATGTGGTATGGTTAGAGATAGGATTACAGAAATCTGATGTCGGGAAAGCTACGAGTGCTGATCAACTCCTTGAGATAGGTTACTCACAAGGTTACCGGCGCACTGACAATCAGTTTCTTTCTGTTATAAGCCAGTATCTTCATAATAATTTCGGGGATAGCCTTGATCAGCCTGATTTAGCCAACATGGAAGAAGCCTTCAGGCGCGACCTGAATTTCTCCGGTTACTATCCTCCCGAAGTTCATATCGTAACACCGGAAGATTCCCGAAAAGATTATCCTCACTTATGGAAACTTGAATACAGGGTCAACGGGAAAGTGATCTACTTAGCTTATCTCTCCCCTCTCACAAATAATATATTGCATGAGATGAGTGGGGTGATAATCACATCGGTGCTGATTGCACTTACACTTATTTTGGGCTTCCGCTATCTGCTTCACGTGATTAACTCCCAACGCACCATAGAGGAAATGAAGGATGACTTCACCAACAACATGACCCATGAACTGAAGACACCAATTGCCATTGCCTACGCCGCCAATGACGCCCTCTTACAGTTTCCGGATCCTGCCGATGAGGAACGCACAAGGAAATATCTTTCTTCTGCAATTGACCAGCTTACCAAACTAACCGGACTAGTGGAGAATATTCTTGCAATGAGCATGGAAAGGCGGAAACACCTATCAATGTCGAAAGAAATGATCAGGCTCTACCCTTTCCTCTCCTCAATCATCGACCAGCAGAAACTAAGGGCAACCAAACCATGCGAAATTATTCTGTATTGCCCAACAGATGCCACCCTCATCACTGACCCGACTCATTTTTCGAATATTATCGGAAATCTGATAGACAACAGTCTGAAGTATTCGGGAGAGGAAGTCAGGATAATAATAGAGGCAGATGAAAAATCAATATCTGTTTCCGATAATGGCATCGGCATACCGGAGAAATCATTACCTGAGATTTTCAATAAATTCTACCGTGTGCCTCACGGCAACCACACAGATGTGCGTGGTTATGGCATCGGGCTTTTCTATGTGAAGTCAATAGTTGACAAACATGGCTGGACAATACGTGTGGAAAGCAAATCAGGAAAAGGAAGCCGATTTATTATTAAATTCTCAACACAATAATAAAATTTCAACACAATGAGCGAGAAAATACTATTGGTGGAAGATGACATCACCCTATCCATGATAATCTCTGACACTTTGCAGCGGAATGGTTTTGAAGTGGTTACAGCCTCTGACGGTAAAGAGGGTCTGCAACGTTTTGTGCGGCAAAAGGCTGACCTGATCATCGCCGATGTGATGATGCCCCACATGGACGGTTTTGAGATGGGACGTAAAATCCGGCAGATTGACCGTCAGGTGCCTCTTCTGTTTCTTACAGCAAAGTCAGAAATAGACGACATCGTTGAAGGTTTTGAATTGGGGGGCAATGATTATCTAAAGAAGCCCTTCAGGATGCTTGAACTGATCGTAAGGATCAAGGCGCTACTGCGTCACAATCTCAGGCAGAAAGACACTTGCTATAAGATCGGCGCCTATATTCTCGACATGAACACCCAGACTCTTGAATATGCCTCCAGCCCAACAATCGAACTGACCCTTATTGAGGCAAAGATATTGAAGGAATTGGCTGAGAATAAAGGAATGACCGTTGAGGCCTCCACACTAATGCTCCTGATATGGCAACGTGATGACCCTTACAGCCGCAATTCGCTTCATGGCTTCGTCCACAAACTCCGTCACTATCTCCGCAATGATCCAACCATTTCCATACTCAACCAACGTGGCATCGGCTACATGCTGACCGTAAAAGATTAATCATTCTTACGCCTACAACCTCTCCCAAATATCCTGCATCTCCCCACATAAATTCTATCAACTCATCATCACACTTTCTTAAATACATATCTTTAACATTTATTAGGGATAGGATGCCTGATTATTGCAGTTATATTTACTATTTTTGCAAAAATTTAATATCAGGATCGACGATACAAGTTTATGGGTGACAAAATAATAATATCACATTTATTTCAAGAAGGGCACGCCAATAGTGAAAGAAATGCCGGCAATGGAGAAAACGGGTGGCATATTCAGAGTAATGAGGATCATTGCGAAGGTGTGGCGCAGTTAGCCTCCGAATTCACTTCAGAGTTTGGCATGGGTGACTGGGGACGCATGATCGGTCTGCTACACGACCGAGGAAAGGAAAGCAACGGTTTCCAAGCCTACATAAAACGATCCTCAGGTTATGATCCAACTGCATTCTCAACATCACCAAAGCATCACAGTTATGTGGGGGCAGTGCTTGCCCATCGTATCCCTTTAGACATACTATACTGGTTATCGAATGCCATAGCAGGTCATCACAGGGGACTATATGACATCAACGAACTTGAGCCAAAACTGCGAGAAGATGTACCGGAGGAAGTATCCAAAGATATCCCCAACATCAAGATAGCACCTCCCAAATTCCGACCTACTCTAACCGATGGATCACACATTGGCAGAATGCTTTTCTCTTGCCTCGTTGATGCTGACTGGCTTGACACCGAAAAATTCATGAACCCGGAGCAAGCCTCTGTGAGAGGGAATTTTGCTACTTTAGAAGAGTTGAATCAAAGACTTGAGGCTTACCGTGAAAAGCTCAAACACCTTCCCTCCACTCCGCTTAACGATCTGCGAAACGAGATTCAAACAAAATGTGAGGCAGCCGCTTCTTTGGAACCCGGATTTTTTGATTTGACCGTTCCGACAGGAGGAGGGAAAACCATCGCCTCAGTTATATGGGCACTGAGACACGCTCTGCTTTTCAACAAGAAACGCATAATAATAGCAATCCCATTCACAAGCATCATAACCCAGACCGCCGCTAAACTTAGGGAGATATTTGGAGACGAGAACGTGATTGAGCATCATAGCGCCATGAACGATGAGGCAGCAAACAGGCGAGCTATGTTAGCCTGCGAGAACTGGGACGCACCGATTATTGTCACCACAAACGTTCAGCTGTTTGAATCAATGTTTTCCAATCGTCCTTCGGCTTGCAGAAAACTACATTCTATTGCCAACAGCGTAGTTATCCTCGATGAAATACAGACTCTTCCCCTCACCTTCCTACAGCCGATAGTCAATGCCATGTCGGCATATGCAAGACTATTCGGCACTTCATTCCTCTTCTGCACAGCCAGTCAGCCAATACTTGATGGTGAGCGTAAAGGGTGTAATGGAGCCATGTTGAAAGGTATAGAAGGGAGTAAAATCCGCTCTATAATCAACGACGATATGCAGCTTCACGACAAGTTGCGCCGCGTCAGGATAACCGTTGATGACACCCTTCACTCCTACGAATCCTTGGCTGATGTCTTGAGAAATCATAAAAGGGTTTTGTGCGTGGTGAGTTCTCGACGACATGCATTGGAACTATATAATGAGCTTTCAAAAGATAGTGATATTCCAACATTCCACTTGTCAAGATCCATGTGCTCGGCACACATACTTGATAAAATCAATGAAATAAAAAATATCTTATCAGACCCTGAAAAAGAGATAAGGGTCATATCAACCCAACTGATCGAAGCCGGCGTAGATATTGATTTTCCGGTGGTGTATCGTCAGCTTTCAGGCCTTGACTCTGTTCTTCAGGCAGCAGGAAGATGTAACCGTGAGGGGAAAGCCCCGGAAGGTCAGACCATAGTATTCTCTTTTAAGGATGACCGGCAATCAGGAGCGCTTCGATTTGCCTCCGACACAATGAAAGACATGATTTCCCTGTATCCGGATGCTGACTGGTTTTCAACCGACACGATGCGGCGGTATTATGAAAAATTGTATTATCGCACACCATATTTTGACAAAGAGGGGATCGGCGAGATGCTCGATGATCCAAAATCATGCAAATTTGAAGAGGCATCCAGAAAATTTTGCTTGATAAACGAGGCGGGTACAAATATTATTGCTAACTTTGGCGAATCAGAAAAACTCGTCAGTCAGTTAATCAACAACGGACCGTCACGCCAGCTCTCCCGACAGTTGGGAAGATACAGTGTCAACGTTCCCAAGATAGTTTTTAATGAGTTTAGCAAAGCCGGGCTAATTGAGGAACCCTACCCCGGATTCTTCTTTATCCCCTTGAAAGATCAATATGACCCTTCAGTGGGTTTGAAAACTGAAAATGAATTTGTAGAACAAACTTTCATAATATAATACCCCCTTATGGAAACAAAAGAATATTATGATAAAGAATTTGGCCTTGAAATCTGGGGCGACTTTGCCTGCTTCACGCGTCCGGAACTGAAAGTGGAACGTGTAAGCTATGATGTAATCACCCCATCGGCAGCCCGCAACATCTTTCAGGCAATCTTCTGGAAACCTGCAATTGAATGGCAAATCACGCGCATAGAGGTTATTAATCCCATCAAATGGATCTCCCTAAGAAGAAATGAGGTAGGGGCAGTAGGAGCCGGTAATGCCAATGCAAAACCGATTATTGCCACAGAGAAACGTCAGCAGAAAAATACCCTCATGCTTAGGGACGTAAGGTATCGTGTCTACGCCAAGATGGTCTATATTCCTCCAAAGAAAAGAAAAAATGAGACTGCGCGTAAGGCCGGTCCTGATGAAAACCCGAAGAAATATCAGGAGATGTTTGAACGACGTGCATCAAATGGTCAATTTTTCACAGCACCTTACCTTGGCACACGTGAATGCAGCGCATATTTCAAACTGCTTGACGAGAATGCAAAAGGCTGCAGTGACCTACTTCAGGAAACACGCGACTTTGGTCTGATGCTTTACGACATGGATTTCAGTAAGCCTGCCAACATCGTTCCGATGTTCTATTTCGCAAAAATGGAAAACGGTGTTATAGAAGTGCCGGATAAAGAAAGTGAGGAGGTGTTGAGATGATTCTGAAAAGCCTTTATGACTATGCTCAATCAAGAAGTGATGCAGTTCCACCCAGCGGTATGGAATGGAAAGAGATTGAGAATATAATCGTAATTGATTCCGAAGGACACTTTAAAAGATTTGAGTCGAAGAGAATTGACAAGAAACAGTGTGTCCGCTTTTTGGTAGCTAAAGGTGTTAAAAGGACATCTGCTGCTAAATCTAACATTCTTTGGGATAATGGGAAATATGTGCTTGGCAAAGGAGATAAGAATGGTAAATGCAATGCTTTATTTGTAGAGATAGTAAATGAAATTGCAGATAAGCATCCCGAAGATCCATCTATCCAGGCCTTACGAAAATTTTATCTTCAGCCTGAACCGGATCGAGAAGAAAAAATGATGGCCGACCCTCTTTATCCAAAGATTGAAGAGACTGTAAGTGCAAATTTCAGTTTCAGGTATGAGCCGGATGATGTGCCTATTGCTGAGAAAAAATATCTTTTTACTCATTTACTTGGAGAATCTACGGATAATTCTGAATCTGGCCGATGTCTTATCACAGGCAGTCGTGGACCCATTGTGCGTACAACAACACCTACTCCTCTTCCCGATAATTCACCGATGGCGGCGTTAGTGGCTTTCCAAGTTAATTCAGGTTATGATTCCTATGGAAAGTCACAAGCCTACAATTCCCCTATCTCTATAGAAGCTGAGGAAGCGTTTTCAGCAGTCTTAAAGAAATTTCTTGGTAAAGACTCGAGGAATAAAGTAAGGCTGGGCAACCGTATGCTACTCTTCTGGGGAAGCGGAGAACAAAAAGTCAACGAAGAGGTTGAGGAAGGTCTTTTAAGCATCTTCGAAATCCCCGACAAAAAGGCTGTGAACCTTGATGAGAAAATAGATAAGGTGAGCAAGCTTTTCAAATCCATATTCTCCGGAGAGATAAAGACCACACTTGATGACCGTTTTCATATCCTCGGACTTGCACCAAATACGGGCAGAATCGCGGTAGTGTTGTGGATGGACAGCGAACTTAAAGATTTTGCAGGGAAAATCCTAACCCATTTCAACGATATGGAGATTGTGGATAACCGTAATCCGGACAAACGTCGCCCGTATGTCGGTGTCTACTCAATGGTGTCGGCTGTAACGCAAGGGGGCAAGATTTCTGACGCCCTACCCAACCTTGTAGATGAGGCGGTGAAATCTGTTATACTCGGCACACCCTATCCTTTTACGCTCTACACCGGCGCACTACAAAGGATTAAAGCAGAACTCTCTGACATGGCTCCCACCATTCAGCGTGTCGCACTATTGAAAGCTTATATCAACAGAAAATATAAAAATCAAAATCAACATAAACAATTACAAGTTATGCTTGACAAAAACAACACCAATCCCGGATACCTCTGTGGCAGACTGACAGCAGTGCTGGAAAAAATTCAGTCAGATGCCAATACAGGCGACTCAATCCGAACCCGCTACATGGGCGCAGCCTCAGCTACTCCGGCAGCCGTAATGCCGGCCATGCTGAATCTCTCCCTTCATCATTCAGAGAAACTGTCGGAAGGAAGCCGAATCTATTTCGAACAACTGAAACAGGAAATCCTTGACAAACTCCCGGCAGATGGCTTCCCGGCCCACCTTGATCTCAACGACCAGGGCCGATTCTTCGTGGGATATTACCACCAGCGCACTGATCTCTACACTAAAAAAGAAAAATAAACCTCAATACATATAGATTATCATGGCAGAATTAGATAAAAGAATCGATTTCGTCTATATCTTTGACGTGCAAGACGGAAACCCTAACGGCGACCCTGATGCCGCCAACCTCCCACGCGTAGACGCAGAGACTGGCAACGGACTCGTGACAGACGTGTGTCTGAAGCGCAAAATCCGTAATTATGTTGACGTTGCACGTCATGGGCAGCCCACCTACGATATCTTCATTCAGGAAGCCGCAGTGCTTGACAACCGTGTGGAAGACATCTACAAAACCGAACAAGTAAAAAAAGCTGACAAAGCAAATCAGAAAGATGCTGCCAAACAGGCACTGTGTGATAAATATTACGACATCAGAGCCTTTGGTGCCGTGATTGCCACCAAAGACAAGCAGGGTCAAGTGAGAGGAGCCGTGCAACTTACTTTCGGACGGTCAGTTGATCCGGTGGTCAGCCTTAACCATGCAATCACCCGAATGGCAGTGACAAAGGAGAGTGACAAAGACAAGGAACGCACTATGGGCCGAAAAGCCACTGTGCCATACGGACTATACGTTACACACGGCTTTGTAAACGCTAACCTTGCTAACCAGACCGGCTTCAATCAGGATGACCTTCAGCTTCTTTGGGACGCGCTCGGCAATATGTTTGACAACGACCGCTCCGCCGCACGCGGAATGATGGCTGCCCGTAAGCTGATTGTCTTTGAGCATGATTCCAAACTTGGTAATGCCCCTGCCGACAAACTTTTCGACCTCATTAAGATAACGAGAAAACCGGGTATGGAATCACCTCGCAGTTTCTCAGACTATGAGGTGACCATCGACACTGAGAATCTGCCGAAGGGAGTAACCGTCAAAGAGCTGATCTAAGAAATGTCTGCCCAACCAAAGGGTTCATCTACACTCTATGTAGAGGAAGAAATGCTTCAGTTGTCGGGGATACAACACTACGTGTTCTGTCCCCGGCAATGGGCATTGATTCATCTCGAGCAGCTATGGGCTGATAACTCCTTAACAGCAGAAGGTTCCTTATTGCATCAGAATGTTGACAATCCATTCATTAGGGAGACCAATGGCTCACAGACCATCACTCTCCGAGGTTTCCGGCTCGCCTCTCCGGTGCTTGGGCTTTCCGGAATTGCAGATGCCGTTGAAATATATCCGTATGAAAATGCTCCAACCTCAAAACAAGCTGTTCTGAAAAGCCGCCTCTATGATCTGCTACCCATAGAATACAAGCGCGGCAAACCAAAAACCACCGACTGCGACAGGGTGCAAGTTGCGGCCCAGGCACTTATCCTGGAGGAGATGCTCGGAATAAAAATTCAAAAAGGTGCTGTATTTTATTGGGAGGTAAGACACCGTGAATATTTCGACATTTCAGACGAGTTACGAGCCGAAGTCATAAAAGCAGCCTCTGAAATGCACTCAGCAGTCAAGAGTAACACCCTTCCTGCTGCGATTAAAAAAAGTCACTGCAAGAATTGCTCACTTATTGACTATTGTCTTCCCTCTCTTAAAGGACGTAGCGCTAAAAAATACATATCAGATTCCATTGAGTCAATTTCTCTAACCAACCCATGAAAAAACTCCTGAACACCCTTTACGTAACCACTCCGGAATCATATATAAGCAAAGACGGCACCAACGTTGTAATCTCACTTGAAGGAAAGGAGATATTTCGGATTCCGATATCAAATCTTGAAAGCATCAACACCTTTGGCTATCAGGGTGCGAGTCCGGGAGTAATGCGTCTGTGTGCTTCCAACGGAGTGGCCCTCACTTTCTTTACACCTCATGGCAAATTCATTTCAAGGATCCAAGGGCCCGTCAATGGAAACGTTCTCCTTAGAGTTCGCCAATACAGCATCCTGAATGATAATGTTGAGAAAAGACGATTGGCTTCACGGTTTATTTATGGGAAACTCTTCAACTCCAGGGTAGTGTTGCGTCGTTTTGTGAGGGACTATCCTGCCCACCCTGATTTAACCCATGTGGAACAATCTGCGGAAACCTTGCGCAGATTAGCTCTACAAACCAACCTAAAGCCTGAAGCTGATCTATTACTTGGCATTGAGGGAGAAGGAGCAGCGGCATATTTTTCAGCTTTTCCTCACTTGATCGTGAATCCTGAACCAAGTTTTACTTTCAAAAACCGCAACCGTCGTCCTCCAACTGACCCCATCAACGCCATGCTCTCTATGGGGTATGCTCTATTAGCCAATGATTGTGCGTCAGCACTCGAGGGAGTCGGTCTTGATCCGGCAGCCGGATTTATGCACACTCTCCGCCCTGGCAGAAACTCACTGGCGCTTGACCTAATGGAAGAGATGAGGGCATATATAGTAGACCGTCTTGTGATTTCACTTGTAAATACTCGTCAAATCACTGCCTCCGATTTCAAAATCCATACTGATGCGTCTGACCCGAATCAAGCATCTGTAATCTTCACCGACAACGGGCTAAAGAAATTTCTGGCAGCATGGCAATCTAAGAAGAAAACGGAATTTACCCACCCATTTCTGAACGAGAAAATAAAATTAGGTCTGCTGCCTCACCTCCAAGCCATGCTGTTAGCACGGAATTTAAGGGGCGACATAGATGATTATCCGGTATTCCTCGCAAAATAAATAAGAATTATGTACGTTTTAATAACATATGATGTCAATACGGCTTCTGAGACTGGTCAGAAACGTCTCCGACAGGTAGCAAAATGCTGTAAGGATTTCGGGCAAAGGGTCCAGAATTCGGTATTCGAATGCCTCATAGACGGAAGTGACTTTGTTAGATTAAAAGCCAGACTATTAAACATAATTGATGAAGAATTGGACTCAATCCGAATTTATCAGTTAGGCAAAAATTATCAGACTAAGATCGAACATCTCGGCATAAAGACATCATTTGATATAGAAGGTGAATTAATCATCTGAATTTTCCTTTAGTAAGTTTTTTTCGCTTGCTTGCTATCAGATGATAATAGATTCATTTTCAATAAGTCATGATTGCAGTATCGTTTTCTTAAAGAAAGATAGTTGAAGCATATTTCTAAGGAATGATGATTCGTTAAAGAATTATGGTAAAATTGTTTTTTTCATTAAACGATTATCGGTGACTCAGATTCATTGAGGCAACACGACTGAATACATATGCTCCACATATCTTTTCAGTGATGTTATTCTCAATTGCTATGTAAAGAGTTTGTGTGGTTTTTATGTAACACAGGTTGATATTTCCTATATAAAAACAGTTGCGAACCCTAAGCACTGCATAAATTCCTTGCTTATCGCACTTGTTGATAATCACCTCATTAACCTCCATATCTTACCATGAACCTTTTCATTCTATTTATTCAAACACTCGTTCGCGAAATCTTCCACTTAACCCCTTGTATCACTATCACATAATCACCAGCTGTCGCACCCCATGCGGGTGCGTGAATTGAAACAAAAGATGTTGAGGGTTGCATAA
>CAZQSD010000060.1:0-3142 GCA_964595885.1 uncultured Sangeribacter sp. | reverse complement strand
GTCGCACCCCATGCGGGTGCGTGAATTGAAACAAAAGATGTTGAGGGTTGCATAACTATTCAGTTACGTCGCACCCCATGCGGGTGCGTGAATTGAAACTAAAAAATATGTTTTATAACATAAAATTAATTTTAGTCGCACCCCATGCGGGTGCGTGAATTGAAACACTTTATCCAGCATTTTTGCAGATGTGGACAAAAAACGTCGCACCCCATGCGGGTGCGTGAATTGAAACAGTAAGTCCGTTAATATAACGGATTACAAAAAAGGGTCGCACCCCATGCGGGTGCGTGAATTGAAACTTTTGAAATTTTAGATATTTAGGGCTGGTAATATGTCGCACCCCATGCGGGTGCGTGAATTGAAACAATTTAAGTCGCTCTCTCTTGATTGACGATGCAGTCGCACCCCATGCGGGTGCGTGAATTGAAACCGTGTGGTTCTCCACAACGGTACAGGCTATCTGGATGTCGCACCCCATGCGGGTGCGTGAATTGAAACATCAACGGACCGGAAGGAATTCCGGCATGGATGGGGTCGCACCCCATGCGGGTGCGTGAATTGAAACATCCGATACCACATTGCAAGTAACCATCCCGTATTAGTCGCACCCCATGCGGGTGCGTGAATTGAAACTCCTAGTGTTGCTCGTGCTGTTGTACTTGATTTTTGTCGCACCCCATGCGGGTGCGTGAATTGAAACATAGGGTAAGTCCGTAAAAGCGGCGCAGGGGATTGGTCGCACCCAATGCGGGTGCATGATTTGAAACTCGATAATCTATTCGATGGAGTCACTGTCAAATCGCAGTGTATTCCCGATAATCTCTGAAACATATAAATATTAGATTATCAGGAGATACACTATTAATATCGGTAGCCACCATAATCATTCCTTCCAGAGAATAATTGTGGTGGCTGCCACTGACAGTTATATCTAACAATTACAGTCATTTAAGTCTTATATTTATTGAATGACGTAATTCGAATTATGGCAGACGCATGTCATATAAGTTATTATAGCGCAGCCATAGATTCATTTCACAATGATGGCAGGATTTATTCGTTTAATCTGCTCAAGGAAACGAGGGGTATCCTTAGGAGATATTTCAAGTGGCATTGAGCTTTTTAAGATACTCCTATCAGAGAATTTAATGGCAAGCCGGTCAAACGATAGAGCCGCTGCCGCAAGTATGCTTCGCTGCTTTTTTACTTCCGTTATCTTGTCTATCGGAAACCATGTCCAACGAAAGAAATTTCTAACACCAAGTTGATTACCTTTAATTTCATATTTCACCCCGGCAAAAATTAATATCTCAATCAATAATACAACAACACCGAGAATTATACCGGGCAAAAAATCTCCATCAAGTATAGGACCAATAAAGCAACATGCCACTGAGAACACCACTACCACAGGAATCCACCAGTCGATTTTTGAGTTATACGTCACACTTTCCATTAGTTTTATCATCAAATTGGGGTTATAAGTTAGAAAATTCAGGAAGATCAAACAAGATACTTCAATAACTTTTCGCAAAGGTAATGTTTTTTCCTATACAAATTATAGATTTTGAACATTTTTCATCACACCGTTATGCATGTTACATGTCATTACCAGATCTGTATTGCGACGGCGTACACCCACACAGCCTAAGGAAAATGCGATTAAAATATGGCACACTATTGAATCCTAGGGAATAGGCTATTTCAGCAACAGAATCCTCAGTGGTTTTCAGGAGTCGACAGCTGCTGTTCACCCGTAATCTGTTGATATAGTCAGTGAAGGTGCATCCAAAGTTTCTGAGAAAGAACTTGCAAAATGAGGATACATTCATATTTACATGCCGGGCAATATCACTGAGAGTAATCCGTCTCATATAGTTGCAGTCACAATAAATTCTCACTTTCTCTGCCTTTCTGTTTAAGCGGGAAGTTACGCCCTGGTGACCCACAACCGCTTCCTCCTCAGATTCGTTACCAATTAAAGATATTATTGACAGAAAACAAGTCACTTTAATTTCCGGCATGTCTGTTTTAGCCAGACGAAGCAACAATTTCTGCAACATCCTTTTCCTGATTCCTTCAAATTTTACCGCCTAACTGTGTATGGCGAAGGCCCTAACTGTTTTAGCAAAATCAGGTAGCTGCAAAGCTATCTCGCTTAGAAACGCGGGATCAATAAATAATGCCACGTCAACTATGTTTCCATCTTTATCTGTATAAACAGGATCAAAAGTCCATTGATGACTCATGCCCGGAGGAATTAAGATTACCTCTCCAGTGGAAAATTGTTCTGTTATGTCATCAATTGTTCGCACGCCACGACCTACGACTACATAGACGAGTTCCCATGTGTCTTGCACATGCCTTGGTATCTGCTCTTCCGGACACAATGCAACATAATCTATCTTTATTCTGTCAGCTATCCTCATACAATATGCAAATATAGGATAAATTTATTTATAATAAAGCAAACATAAGATAATATGTTACACTAACTTTGCAGTCTGTAAAGATAAGACAACATGACCCAATCATTATCCCCATTGCCGCCCGTCTCAAAGCCACGTTATGAGATACTCGATGGACTGCGCGGAGTGGCAGCCATGCTACCTTATCATAGCTATTGCCCTCGCCTACGCCTCCATGAAACTCTATGATGAGCCGATACCAGCATGGCTGTCGAACAAATTTTTAAACAGAAAAAAATGAAAATCAATCATATCGCAATTTGGGCAGAGAATATTATTCTGCTTTAAATATCAGGATCTTTGAGCCACTAAGACAGGAGTAATGGCGCATTGCGTATTCAGCAATTTGAGGCCAGATATTTTCAACATGCTCTTCTCCATTGATTACTATCGTCACAACAGTATTATTGAGAACTGATTGTCTTGGGAAAGTTACCCGATAGGTATTAACACAATTCTCATATTCAGATGAGATAGACTGTGAGGGAGTCACCTTGCCATCGTTACTTAGTGTTGCAGACGCGGCATGTGCCTCTTTGCACATCTTTTTGTCGCGGAAGACAAAAACAGTAGTTGAGTCGTTTGTTTCGCAGAGTTGAAATTTCAACTCTGCGGATACTGACATAGTTGAGAGAAATACCAAAATCAAAAATGCTATCTTTTTCATATTA
>CAZQSD010000059.1:0-17835 GCA_964595885.1 uncultured Sangeribacter sp. | reverse complement strand
AAAGCAAAGGGAAAGGGGGTGAAGGAGCCGGATAGCTATGCTTATCAGCGTGGTGTGGAGTATTTTAATGAGGGAAAATATGAGGATGCTCTTGACTGGTTTAACAAGGAACTTGAGGAGAATCCTGATAACGGGTATGCATTGGTCTATGTCTCAACTATTTATTATGGTAGTCAGGAATATGGTAGGGCTCTCTCCATCTTAGACAAAGCGATGAAGCATCTACCGAAGAAAGATAAGAAGTGGGCTGCCTTAGCTTATGCTTCACGGTCTGAAATCTATAAGGCGATGCAAGACACTGTGCAAGCTGTCAATGACCTTACCCAAGCCATTGATATTGATCCTTCTAACTCAAAATATTTTGAGAATAGGGCTGAGATGTATTATGAACAGGAGAAATATGATCTTTCTGATGCTGATTACCGGCAGATGATTGCGTTAGACAGAGGTGATATTATTGGCTATATGGGACTCGGTCGCAATGCAAATGCACAAAAACGTTGGGATGATGCCATCAGCCAGTTTGACTATGTCATAAAATTTGCTCCAGATTATTCCTCTGGATACTCTTTCAGGGCAGAGTCTTATCTCGGTAAGGAGAAATGGGCTGAAGCAACTGATGACATAATCAAGGGATTGGATATTGACGGGGACGACAAGGCATTTTATCTCATGGGTCATGTGCCGGAGGAGGCAGTCCAGATGATGATGGCCAAGTTGAAGATACAGATGACCAAGCAACCCTCCAACAGATATTGGCCGTATTGCCTTGGTGTGCTTGCCAATGTGAATGAGGACTATGACGAAGCGATAGTGTATTATTCGAAGGCTCATGCTCTTGACGCCGGTTCTGTTTTTCTAAAGAAGATTGCGGAGTGCTATATAAGTAAAGATGATTATACTGATGCACTGGACTATATTGATCGCACGTTGGCTATGGAACCGGAATATAATGCGGCAATCGACTTGAAGGGCGACATCTTGAGCCATCTTGGGAGATATGAAGAGTGTCTCGTTGAAAGGGATAAGATTATATCTCAGTTCCCGGAGTATTTCACGGCATATTTTTCTCGAGCGGAAGACCTCATGTCTGCAAGACGTTATTCCGATGCCATAGAAGACTATAACATGGTGGAAGTTCTGGAACCTAATATGGGAGATGTCCCTTATCTTCTCATGAAGCGTGGGGATGCTTATCGGCTTACGGGTAAAGGTGAGCAGGCACGAAAGGATTATGAACGGCTGTTGGAAGTGGAGAAAGATTCTGTGCTCAACAGCAATTCCTGGACTCCGTTTGCTTATTCAGGTTTGGGAAATGCGGAGAAAGCTATTGAGACCATGCAGCATATACTTGCGAATGACACAACGGATGTCAGCGGGAACCTTTATAATGCGGCTTGTGTGTATGGCCGCATAGGACGTAATGCGGAAGCATTGAAATATCTTGCAGAGGCACTTGACAAGGGTTACCGGAATATGCGTCACATCATGGTTGATTATGATCTTGACGCAGTGAGGGAGATGCCTGAATTTAAGGAGTTGATTGAGAGGTATTCTTCAGAACAAGTTGTGAGCGAGGAAGTCATTATGGATCCTGATTTTGTCGGTGAGACTGAGATTGTTGAGGTGCCGTTTACGAAGGAAGGAGGGGTGACTAAAGTGAAGTGCACCGTCAATGGTTTACCGCTTCATTTTGTGTTTGACACTGGCGCAGCTGATGTCACAATGTCGATGGTGGAAGCAAACTTCATGCTGAAGAATGATTATATCAAGCCATCAGATATTATGGGTTCTGCACGTTATGTCGATGCCAATGGTGATATTTCGGAGGGTACTGTTGTGAATCTCCGGAAAGTTGACTTTGGAGGGCTTGAACTGGAGAACGTGCGTGCGTCAGTGGTTCGTAACCAGAAGGCACCGCTTCTGTTGGGTCAGTCGGTGTTAGGCCGTCTCGGCAAAATAGAGATTGACAATCCCGAAATGAAGCTCATCGTTACCCATAAAGTAAGAAAATAACTTACTAAGACTGAAATGTAAAGTTAAGTTATGGTTAAAAGAACTTTTGTAGTTGTGGCTGAGGGGTTATTCCGGATCGGGTTGAAGACCGGGCTGACATATAATGAGGTTAATATCTTGGTGTATTACTTTATTATTCCCTTGACGTGGACAGTTATGTTTGATGTTTTGATTAAAATGCCTATTGCAACTTCAGTGCTGGTTTGCATTTGGATTGGCATTTTTATGGCAACCCGACATCGGTTTAGGGAATGGTGTGATTGGGTTTTTATGAAATCGGTTGACTTTCTTAACTGGTTCAATAGGTTTGGTGGCAATTATGTGCTAAATTCAGTTATTATCTGTGTCATTGTTCCTCTGATAGTTTATGGCATTCTCATTTGGCTGCTCATAAATTCATAATAAACATCAAATGAGAAATATAATCTAAGGCTAAAAAATGGGAGAAGCCAAAGAAAATGAGGTCTTGGCATGAAAATTGCGAAGCATGAAGTGAAGGCGTTAATTACATTATTAAAAACTATTGAATTATTGAAATATGAGGAAATTATTGGTGATTGTAGCGGCTGGAGCGATTGTTTGCGGCTGCACATCAAAATCTAACAGTGGCAATGTTGCGACAGTTGCAACTGCTGACAGGGTTAAGACATTACAGTATAGTAATGATTTCTTTTCATTGACATATCCGGCTACTTATGAGGTGGAGGCAGATTTCAGCAATAAGGTTGCCACGATGGACGAACTTCAAAATATGTCGCCGGAACAAATGAGGGATATGGGTGCGAATGAGATGTATATTGTTCCACGTAAGTATAACCAATATTGGGTGGAACCGGAGGTGTATATTGTCCTTTCGCGTTATAAGCTGGAATTCCCAATAAGAATGTTTATGGAGCTATCCACACATTCAAAGGCTCAGTCTGAAGATGAATCAATGGAGTATATTGGCAATACAGATGTCGACAGCACAAGTTTTTGCGGCTATCCTACACTTCAGACTGATTTCCTCTATAGGGCAGAGAACGGCGACACGTTGATAAATCATCAAATAATTGTCCAGAAACCGGATTATTCCCTCTACTATCTCAACGTGAACTTTAACTACAATAAAAATCCGGATCCACAGGTAGGGTTTGATATTATTAACTCCATCAAGTTTAAAGACTGAATTAACTGCCTTCTTCATAAGATAGTAGCTGAGTAATTGGATAAATGTAGCGATGTTGATATGTAAACGCTGCATGACTTCTTCTGAGTGGAGCAAAGTATAGGCTTGCTTTGGCGGGGATAGGGTGGATTTAAAAATATTATTTCATGAAAAGATTACTGATTACGTTCTTTCTGACAGTTATAACTGTCTCAACATGTTTCTCTACTGAAATGTGTCTAAAGTCAACGCCTGATTTAGAACAGGAATTGATTTCGACCGAAGAATTTCAATTTGCAGGGAATTGGGATTTCGGGGCCAATGTGGTGAAAGATATGGAAAAAGTTGCAAGTTCACCAAATTTTGATCCGGTGGAGTTTGAGAAATCGGTCAGTGGCTTGGCCGACATGATGATTTCATTAAATATGCTTAAGGAAGCCGGATTAGTATTAAGAAAGGCGTTTGATATAATTTTAAAGAATTATTCAGATAATAAGGATGTCATTAATTGTTTACCTCATCTTCTCATCTCGCAAGGGGAATTAAATCTCAAAGGAGGCTCCATGCGAGAAGCCTCTAAGTGGCTTGGACTGAATACTGACCTCTGCATGAAGACAGATAACACCACGAGTGATCGTTGGATAAGAAATGAATTTGACCTTAGCTTCCTGTTTGCCTATTTTAATCATGACAAATTAGCATTAAACTCTTTTAAGGAGGGCTTTGATTTGTTGCAAGCCATTCCTAAGGATGAGGTGTCGCCTTACACGCTCAATGCTTTGCTGAATGCTGCCCTTATGCTGATTGACAGAATTGATGTTGATTATTTTGATAATATTGCGAAGCTGGTTAGTTCTTTCAATGACCTTCCGGCTTCGACTAAGAGATTGATGATTGTCTATTATGCGTATGGGTTGTCACATTATCATAAAGATTATGAAGAAGCATTGAATCTTTATAACAAGGTGATGGAAGCTGAACCCACTTCCCTTTGTGAGCCCAGGATTATTATAGATGCCGCAGAATGTGCATGGCGAATTGGTGACGCTGAATATCTTGACATGCAGTTGGATCTTAACAGAAGTTTGAGAGATGTGATAGCAAATAATTTAAGTTCATTCAGTGTTAATGACACAGAGCTCTACTGGGAGGATATGGCGACGAGTCTTAATTATGCCTATGGTCTGGGGCTTAACCCCCGTGATAGAGACCCTGATGATGCGAGACAGAATCTTTTTCATCAGTTGATACTGGGCGGGGCCTATATTAATGCTACCTACACCAAATCTTTATCTGTTCAGAATTACAGAGAGATGTGGCAGCATCTTAAAAAGGAGGGCACTGTGACTGAAAAAGAATATTATGATCAGATACTTGATCTTCGTAGGAAAATTGCCAATGAGACAGACAGTGGCAAACGCAATGATTATATTACTAAATTAAACGCCCTGGAAGCTGATCTTAGAGGAGGCTTCAATTTTTTATATTGGTTAGACAGAAACTATAGAGAAGCGATCAATATGCCGGAAAATCTTATAAAGGGGGAGTGTCATGTTGAAATGCTGGAATATCCTTTCATGAACGATGACGGGCCGGAAAGCCATTATGGAGCAGTAATAGCATATCCCAAACGCAAATTTGAAGAATATGTAGAAGATTATTATGTGACAGAATATGAATTTGTAGACTTGGGCCACGTAGATTTTTGGAGAATGGTCTACATGGGATTTGGAAGTGACATAGGTGATCGGAAAAGGGCAAGCCAATATAATTATGATGAAATCATGAGCGTGGCTCGTCTTATGTCGCCCCTTCTGAAAAAAATCGAAAAATTTGAAAAGACTTATCTTTCTCCGGTCGGATTACTATCGTTAATTAATATCGGTGCATTGCCGTGGAGGGATGACGATCACATTGTCAACGATTTTACGGAAGTGATCCGGGTCTATAATGCTTATGAGGTCAGCGACATAAGAAAACGTGACGCGACTCTTAAGAGTGCAACAGTTTTTGGCAATATGGATTATAATAATGCTGACAACGATGATTCGCTCACCTCAGAGGATATGGTTGAGACTTACGGTTATCGCCTAAGTATTGAAAAGGGAAATGGCCTAAAAAAGTTCCTCCGGCTTCCCATAGATTCTAAAGCTCTGACAGACTTACTCAAAAGCCACGCCTCCAACGTCAGTGACTTCACCGGTAAAAGAGCCACCGAAGAGGCTTTCAAAGCGCTTGACGGGAAGGCCACTGAGCTAATTCATATCGATACTCATGGATTTTACATTCCGGAGGGTGATAATGAGTACTTAGGCAAGCATGTGGCGGTCGCCACCCGTGAAAGGTCACTCCTGACAAGCGGATTAGCAATGGCAGGTGCTAACCGCGCATGGAGTGGGGAGGATATAGAACCGGGAAATGAAGACGGCATTCTAACAGCTTGGGAAATCTCATGTATGGATCTAACGGGGTGCAAGCTTGCCGTGCTTTCGGCCTGTGACACTGCGCAGGGCGACATAAGCAGCATTGATGGAGTCTTAGGATTGCAACGTGCGTTAAAAATAGCCGGGGTGGATGCGATGTTGCTGACTCTCTGGCCGGTAGACAATGAACTAACAGAAGAGTTTATGAATGACTTTTACAGTAGGCTGCCCCAATCTGACAATCTCAACAAAGCCTTTATCGAGACACAAAGAGATTTCCGGAAACGTCATGCCGACCCCTATCTGTGGGCACTTTTCTTGCTGATAAACTAATGGGTAGTTTAATAGGGAGTTGGTGAATGTGAAATCTTTGTGTTATATTTGCGGTCTGAAATTGTTGGATGTAAAATACCAGGAAAGTATGAGCGAGATAAGATATTCCTCAGGGATAGAAATCTTTTCTGAAATCAGGGAAAGAAATTGTTTGATGAGATGGGCAGAATAATGGCTATTGATTATGGGAGGAAGCGTTGCGGTGTGGCCGTGACGGATGTCCTCCGGATTTGTGCCAATGGGTTGCCTACGGTCAGGGCATGTGACTTGTTGGCATTTATAAAGGATTATTGTTCCAAGGAGCCGGTTGATGAGATTATAGTGGGCGAACCGCGTGACATGAGGGGTAATCCGAGCGAAAGCATGCGATATATCACTCCTTTTGTCAACCAGTTGCATAAGGCATTGCCGGAGATGAAAATAACTATGGTCGACGAGCGGTTTACCTCAACCATCGCCCATAGGGAGATGATAGCCGGAGGTTTCACTAAGAAGCAACGGGCTGAGAAGGGAAGGGCTGACGAGATGGCCGCAGTGTTGATTCTTACCTCCTATCTGGATAGAGAAAGGTGCGCTCCATCGTCATGAGGCGCACCTTTTGTCGGTTGCAAAACCGTGAGGAACTTACTTCTTTGTGCGGTTGCCGTAGCGGCTGCGGAATTTATCCACACGACCGGCTGTATCGACGAGTTTCTGCTTGCCGGTGAAGAAGGGGTGAGAAGCGGAAGTGATCTCAAGCTTAACAAGAGGATATTCCTTACCGTCGATCACGATGGTCTCACGGGTTGCTACAGTCGAGCGGGTGATGAATGTCTCATCGTTCGACATATCTTTGAAAACCACCTCACGGTAGTTTGCGGGATGAATTTTTTCTTTCATTGCTTTAATTTTCTGCAGTTAAATTAATTCTAAAAAAATGGTTTGACAGGTCGCGATCCCGTCAATTGGCTTGCAAAATTACAAATTTTATCCGGTTTGTGCAAATAGTTTTTTCAACTCATATGATAATGGGGAGATGGTTAGGGTTTAGAAATGATTTTAAAACAACGGCCTATGTCAGGAGAGAGATAGATTCTGATAAAAAATGCTTTTAATCTGAGGTTAGTTAATTTTTTATTTTGTTAATTTATGAAAATTAACAAAAAATTACTACTTTTGCGCCTTGTAAGAAACCTTAACATTATGAACAAATTTTTATTATTGCCTTTAGCCGTATTCGCCATTACATCGTGTGCATACGCACAAAATGTGACGGTTAGGGGTGAAGTGGTCAGTAAAAACGATGGAGAACCATTGATAGGGGCTACAGTAATGGTTGTAGGCACCTCATTAGGCACCTCAACTGATATTGAGGGACGGTTTAGTCTTGCCATTCCTGAGGATGTGAAAACATTGCGGGTGTCGTATGTGGGGATGTTGCCAAAAGATGTGGCTGTTTCAGATGGATTTCTGACAATCTCCCTTGAAGAGGCCTCCACATTGAGTGAAGTGGTTGTGACCGGATATGGGGTAACTAAAAAGACAGCCTTTACCGGGGCTGCTTCAGTAGTGGAAGGGAGCGATATTGAAAAAAAGACGAATGTCAATTTTGTTAAAGGTCTTGAGGGGATTGTCACAGGTTTACAGTATAACAACTCCACCTCCATGCCGGGAGCATGGGGGAGTGTGTCGGTCAGAGGCATAGGCACTCTTTCATCAAGTTCTGCTCCTCTTTATGTGATAGACGGTGTGCCGGTGGATGCGGATTACACAACCATGTCATCAACCACAAATGCTTATTTTGATCCGTTGGCTGCCTATAATCCGAGTGACATTGAAAGCGTCACGGTTCTTAAAGACGCAGCGGCCACTGCCATTTATGGCTCACGGGCTGCCAACGGTGTAGTCGTGATGACTACAAAGAAAGGTTCAGCCGGCCAATTTAGTCTTAATATTGATGTCAAGCAAGGTTTGACAAGCGTAGCCAACAATAATATGGTCTATGCCGATGCCTTCTCCATGATCGACCTCCTGGCAAAAGGATACCAGGCAAGAACCGGAAAGACCTATGAAGATGGATATGCATTCATGGTAAAGCAGTTTAAATGGGACGAGGAATCATCATATGATTGGATGGATGCGGTGACCCGTACGGGCCATTATCAGCAATATGACATAAGTTTCGGAGGAACTGCCGGCCAGACTCATTACTACGTTTCTTTAGGATATGTGGATACGGATGGAGTTGTGATAGGCTCCTCTAATCAACGTTACTCAGGACGCGTGAATCTTGACACACGTTATAAGTTTTTTTCAGCGGGTGCGAACGTGGCCTATTCCTACAATGAGAATCATAACTTTTCCCAGTCAACGAGTGGCACGATGACCAGTCCGCTTGTAGGAGCTGTCTCGGTTATGACTCCTTTTTATCCTTACCGGAATGCTGACGGCTCTTACTATGGAGCAGGCACGATGTATAATCCGCTCGCGATAACCGATAAGGAATTAGGGGATATCAGCAAAGTGAATAACCAGACTTTTATAGGCAATCCCTGGTTGCGTATTGATTTGCCATTCGGATTATGGGCAAAGACTAATCTGGGCGTGAATATCGTCGACCAGTCAGAATATAATTACTGGAGTGGAGTGTATAACCCTCAGGGGAAACAATATAACGGCCTCGGTAAGAAAATGATCTCACGCACATCTACCATAACCTTGACCAACACTATTGGCTGGAACAAAACCCTGAATGATGTCCATTCGTTTGATGTGTTGCTTGGTCAGGAGATGCAGCGTTACGAGTTCCATTATGACTATTACTCCAGAAAGGATTATCCTTTCTGCGAGTCAGGAATGCGCGATTTCTCCACAGCCGCCGCTGACAATGGCAGTGATTATTATCAGAGCCAGTCGCGTCTTGCCTCCTATTTTGCTGATGTGCATTACGCTTATGACAGCCGTTATTATATATCGGCATCTTTTCGCCGTGACGGATCGTCGGTTTTTGGTGAGGATCATAGGTGGGGCAATTTTTGGTCGGTCGGAGCCAAGTGGCGGATTTCGCAGGAGTCATTTATGGAAAAAGCATGGTGGCTGAGTAATGCTGATGTGCGTTTGTCATACGGCACAGTCGGAAACCAGTCACTTCCTTCTCTTTATGCTGCGAGAGGATATTATGCTGCCGGATATAATTATTCACAGAACCCAGGCATTTCACCCGAGCAGATTTCCAATCCGGATCTTACGTGGGAGACATCGCGTAAATTTGATGTTGGTTTTGACCTCGGTTTCCTTAACCGCATCAACCTTACATTTGATTTCTTCAGTGAAGTGACCACTGACGCTCTCTATAAAGTTCCCTTGTCGCAGACTACTGGCATGAACTCCTATTATAAGAACATTGGCAAGATGGGCAACCGGGGTGTGGAGATAGGAGTAAATGGTGTGGTTTTCACCAATCGCTACTGGACTGTCAGTGCGTTTGCAAATGTCTCGACCAGCCGCAATCGCGTGCTGAAACTTGCCGATGGTCCGATAGAGGCCTCCTATCAGAAAATAGATGTGGGTAAGCCTTACCGTTTCTTCTACATGCCGGAGTTTGCCGGAGTTGACCGTGAGAGCGGACGGGCACTCTATTATCTAAATGAAGAGGGCGATGAGACAACAGATGACTACACAGCCGCTTCCAAACGCTATGTTGGTTCGCCTGAGCCGAAGGCTTATGGAGCTTTCGGAGTCAGTGGCAAAGCTTACGGATTTGACCTGAGCGTGCAGTTTAATTACCGATGTGGCAACAAGGTCTATAATGCCGGACATAATAACACCGGATGGGGAATGCAGCTGCGCACTCCGTTGCAGACACTCGTTGACAATTCCTGGACTCCTGAGAATCCGGATGCCAAGTATCCACAGTTTGTATATGGAGATCCATATATGG
This sequence comes from uncultured Sangeribacter sp., assembly GCA_964595885.1. Lineage (GTDB taxonomy): Bacteria > Bacteroidota > Bacteroidia > Bacteroidales > Muribaculaceae > Lepagella. The sequence continues at coordinate 7,997 of CAZQSD010000059.1, read as the reverse complement.
CTTCCAACGGCAATCATTCGTCGCGCTACATGATGGACGGTTCTTATCTACGACTGAGCAATATATCTTTCGGTTATACGCTTCCTGCCCGCATTACCCGCAAGGCACTGTTGGAGAAGGTGAGAATCTACACCAATTTTGATAATATACACACATGGACCAGGTCTGATTTCATAGGATATAATCCTGATACTTATGCAAATGGGGTGATAGCATGGCAATATCCCGCTGTGTTTACCTTTACGGCAGGCATACAGCTTACGTTTTAACAGACAGACGTTACTAATTTGACAGAGAAAAATGAAAAAGACTATTATAAAGGGAGCCGGAATACTATTGATGCTTACTCTAATGACTGGATGCGGCAATAGCTTTCTGGACACAAAGATATATGATGGTATCGACCTTGAGAGGGGCCTGAACAACGTGACCAACATAGGCTACGCCCTAAACGGTACATATTATAATTTTTACCAGTATCAGTTTGCCGGTAACTATGCCACCCTGCTTGGCGACATAGCGTCAGATTTAGCTTATTGGAACACTTCTACAGGTCATTGGGTTGATATTAACCAGTTCACCCCGACTCCCACTACGGTTCAGTTAAAAAGCATATGGGAATATGGCTATAAGGTGATTGATAACAGTGCGCGTATCATTAAGGCGGCTAATGAACTATATGACAAGGTCGGAGAAGAAGATCAGGTTAGTCTTGACGTGTATTTAGGCGAAGCCTATGCTCTCAGGGCATATTCCTCGTTTGTTATGGTCAATGTGTTCGGGCATCAGATTAAGGTGAATGGCGAGGATTTTTCATCAGAACCCGGCATTGTCGTGGTAGACTCTCCGGTGTCGCCGGGGCAACACGTAAGCCGTTCAACGGTGGGAGAAACCTACAATGCTATTGAAGCCGACATAAAGGCTTCTCTCTCCCATTTTGAGAAGGCGACCAAAGATGGGGGCACCCTGTTTTGTTTCACTCCAAAGGCAGTATGGGGGTTATACTCACGTGTGCTTCTGTATGAGGAAAGGTTTGATGAGGCTGTTGAGGCTGCCGGGATTGCACTTGAATTGGCCGGTATCTCGGAGCTTATATGCACGGCGGAGGAATATAAGGCCCTTTATGACGGCGGCACAAGCAATAAGGAGAGTCTTTTTGCCCTTGACATAAACGCACAGAGCAACTGGAGCTCAAATTCATCAGGGACAGTGTGGTCTTCCTATGGCTATAGCCCAACTCCTTATCTACAGTCAATAATGGATGAGGATGATGTGAGGCGTGCTGTGTGGGAATGGAATAAAGACAGCACACCGGAGACTCCGATTTTTGGGAGTGGAAAATTCAGTGCTTACGGCATTGGAGGGGTGCCTGCCTATGGCACGAATTATCTTATAAACGCGCCGGAGATGTTTCTGACTATGGCCGAGGGCTATCTCAATTCCGGCAATCTGGACGAGGCACGGGAAAAATTGTTGACAGTGGCCAGAAGAAATCCGCATATACAAACGGTGGCAGAATTGCCTTCTGCTGCTGACGAATTGAGAAATTTCATAAAAGATGAACGTGCACGTGAGCTTTTTCAGGAAGGGTTGCGGCTGTATGATCTCAGAAGATGGGATGTCAGGGCTAACCTGCATGCCACAGAGGCACCATCAATAGCTTGGTTTATCAATGATTTCAGGGTGTCAGGAATAGTCTATCCTATTCCTGTTGCCGAAATAAACACAGGTTATGGAGTTGAACAGACTCCGGGGTGGAAATCCACCTTCCCCTCTATTTAGAGTGTAAGGCCAATGAACAGAAAAAAGAAGGAATTAAAAGATATGACGTTGGAAGAACTATGGGAGCTGTTTCCCATAGTTCTTACTAAATACCAGCCCCAATGGAAAGAATGGGCGAATAAGGAGATTGAGTATTTACAGCGGCTTCTTTCAGATTTTTCTCCTGTGATCAACCATATAGGCAGCACGGCTGTCCCCGGCATATGGGCTAAACCTACGATTGATATTTTAGTTGAGATTTCGGCTGATTGCGATTGGGACAGCGCGAGAAACATCATGGAGTCGGCAAGCTACATATGCATGTCAAGTGGAGATGGAAGAATGAGTTTTAATAAAGGCTACACCTCAGAAGGATATGCTGAGAAGGTGTTTCATATTCACTTTCATGTCACCGGCGATGACGACGAGATATATTTCCGGGATTATCTCCTAAATCATCCGGAGACAGCCACTGATTATGAGAAATTAAAGTTAAGTCTTCTCCCTAAGTATCGGAATAATCGGGATGGCTACACAGAAGCCAAGGCTGACTTTATAAGAAATGTCACGAAATTGGGGAAAGCCTCTATAAAAAAAGCCTCTATAAAATAGAATATCCATAAAAACAATGAATCCCGGACACTATATCCGGGATTCATTGTTTTTATGGATCGCTACCTTTTTGTGCTACTCCAGGAAGCAAAGCACTATTACCTGGGCCACTATTACGCGCATAAACATTGTGAGAGGATATACTGTGGAATAAGCCACTGCCGGCGCATCATTGTTTGCCACCTTATTGGCATAGGCAAGGGCCGGGGGATCAGTATAGTTGCCGCTCATCATGCCTATGATGGTGAGATAATTCATCTTATATTTTCCACGTGCGATGCATCCTACCACAATCAGAGGAATAACAGTGATGATAAAGCCATAACCGACCCACATCGCGCCTCTAAGGTTAAACACTGTAGCTGCAAAATCTTTTCCTGCGGCAATACCGACAGAGGCAAGGAAGAGACAGATACCTATCTCGCGAAGCAAAAGGTTGGCGGCAGAATTGGTATATGTGACAAGATGGAACTTATGACCGTAGGCTCCGATAAGGATAGCGATCACGAGCGGACCACCTGCAAGCCCGAGCTTCATGGGCACTGACATGCCCGGGAACTGGATCGGCAAGCTGCCCACGATGATGCCGAGGAAAATGCCTATAAACATCGTAATGAGGTTCGGCTCATTAAGACGCTTCATGGAGTTGCCCATCTTTCTTGCCAAAAGATTGATATGGTCAAGATTGCCCACCACTGTGACGCGGTCGCCGATTTGAAGACGCAGGTTAGGACTGGCAAGCAGATCCATGCCTGCACGGTTTACACGGGTTACGTTAAGCTGGTAGGTTTCGTGAAGATGGAGGGCTCCGAGCTTCACGCCGTTGAAATCTGTCTGGGTAATGACAATTCTGCGCGAAACGACGGGGCCGTCATCCATAGGCCATACCTTATCTACCTTCGGCCCCAGGAAGCGGGAGAAAATCTCCTGGTCTTGCTTGGCGCAGACAATGAGGACAAGGTCGCCTAATTCTATCTCATCTTTAGCCGTCGGGACAATCACGGTGCCATCGGGCTTAAGAATACGCGAACAGGTGTAGTTGCAACTGATGAGAGTGTGAAGCTTAAGCATTGAAAGCCCTGATACAAGTTCATTGGTCACCTTATAGGTTAACACAGCCGGCTTTTGGGTAGTGTCGGCTTTATCGTCTTCAATCTCTTTTATTTCTTTGTCAACATTTATCTTGAAGACAGTCTTGAGGATAATCATTGTGACTATAATGCCTACCACGCCAAGAGGGTAAGCAGCTGCATAGCCCATTGACATGTGCTGGCTTACATCGTAGGCAGATGAATTGACCTGGAGCACAGTCTGCTGAGCTGCACCGAGAGCGGGGGTATTAGTGATTGCGCCACACATTACGCCCACCATTTCAGTGATTGAGGTTTGACCTTGGGAGCCGCCTTGCAAGAAAAATATGATAAGCATAATGGCAACGTTTAGCCCTATGCCAATCATAGCAAGCATGTTCATTCTTACTCCCCCTTCCTTAAAAGAGGAGAAGAAGCCGGGACCTACCTGCATACCAATAGAAAAAATGAAGAGAATCAATCCAAACTCGCGTAGAAAATGGAGAGTGTTCCCTTCAACGACATAACCGAAATGACCAAGCAGAATGCCCACAAACAGCACGAAAGTGACTCCCAACGAGACTCCGAATATCTTGACTTTCCCGAGCAGAATGCCCGCGAAAATCACAAAGGAGTAAAGGAGAACCGTGCTTGCAAGCGACGAGTTGCCAGGCTTTAGCAGTTCGATTAACCAATCCATAGATGATAATAATTAGTATATTTAGAATTTAACAAGCTACGAAGCAGTAGATGATTGTTAAAGATAAATAAGTTGACCTCACGGTGATAGCCGATGAGTTTTGTCAAAATTGACTGCAAAATTACACATTTTTTAGCAGAAACTATTATATTTGCAGTTTAAAATATGGGAAGGGATGTAAATATATGAGAGAGAGACTTAAGGTAAATCGTTTAATTATCTGATTATGAAAAAAATAAGAGCTGCCGTAGTTGGTTATGGCAATATAGGAAAATTTACGTTGGAGGCACTCGCTGCGGCTCCTGACTTTGAGATAGCCGGAGTTGTGCGCCGTGACGCTTCCAAGAGAGAGGATTTACCGGCAGAGATTCCGGTAGTGGCATCTATTGATGAACTGAAAGATGTAGATGTGGCGATACTTGCCACTCCGACAAGAAAAGTGGAGGAATATGCCTCAGAGATTTTGTCAAAGGGAATAAATACAGTCGACAGTTTTGACATTCATACCCAAATAGCAGGGTTGCGCCAGCGTCTTGGAGAGGTGGCAAAACAGCATGGAAAAGTGAGCGTGATCTCAGCAGGGTGGGATCCGGGTAGCGACTCAGTGGTTCGCACACTTTTGGAGGCAATCGCGCCTAAAGGCATCACCTACACCAATTTTGGTCCTGGGATGAGCATGGGTCACACGGTGGCGGTAAAAGCGATTGAGGGTGTGAAGGCAGCTTTGTCAATGACCATTCCTCTTGGCACCGGTATTCACCGCCGTATGGTTTATGTAGAGCTATTGCCGGGATACGACTTCGCCACTGTTGCAAACGCTATAAAGACCGATCCTTATTTTGCATCTGACGAGACTCACGTAATGCAGGTGGAGAGCGTGGATGCACTCAAAGATATGGGACATGGCGTAAATCTTGTACGCAAAGGAGTCAGCGGCAAGACGCAGAACCAGCTTTTTGAATTTGACATGAAGATCAACAATCCTGCGCTCACAGGGCAGGTGCTGGTATGTGTGGCGCGTGCGTCCATGCGTTTGCAGCCGGGTTGCTACACGATGATAGAGATTCCGGTGATCGACCTTCTTCCGGGTGAGCGGGAGCAGTGGCTTCACCTTGTGTGATTTTTCATAAGCTACAGATAACAAAGATACCCCCTTGCGCAGCTAGAGGTTTTATTAGTCAGCTCAAAAGCGCAAGGCGGTATCTTATACAGTTACTACATCGCCTTCCGGAGAAATCTCTTGATGTTGGCATGCAAACTCAACTATCTTGAATCCGGTTATGGCCACGATCAGACTCATTACAGGACTTAGATAATTAAAAACACAATAGGGGAGATAGGTAAGGGTTGAAACCCCTAATACAGCTGACTGGGTGACTCCACAGCTGTTCCATGGAATAAGAACAGAAGTCACGGATACCGAATCCTCAAGTGTGCGGCTTAATAAGCGTCCCTCCAAACCGAGACGTGAATAGAGTTGACGATACATATTGGCACCCACTATTATGGAGAGATACTGGTCAGCAGTAGCGCTATTGAGAAAAAGTCCTGAGGCTGCAGTTGCTCCTACGGCACTAACACGGTTACGTAATAGAGAGGTGAAGGCTTGCGTGATGCGTGCGAGTAAGCCGGTGCCCATCATTACACCTCCAAACAGCATAGCACTAAGGATAAGCCATATTGTTGAGAGCATTCCTTTCATTCCTCCGGTGGCTACAAGATCATTTAAAGATTCATGACCGGTTGAGATGGCTGTATCAGTAAGGAGAATATGAAGCGCCGTCTGACATGAAGAAATGAAATTGCCATCGCCGAACTGAGAAATAATCTGAGGCTGGAAAATAAATATTCCACTCAGCCCTAAGAGGGTGGAGAGCAAAAGAGTGAGGAAAGTGTTTATTCTGAGGATAATAAATAGTGCTGTAATGGCAGGGATTACGAAAATCCACGGTGTGAGATTAAATGTCTGCTCAAGAGCAGTGAGCATTGAGTTGTGTCCAACATTTTCTTGAATATTCATTGTTGAGCCGGCTATAGCAAACACCGCTAAAGCAATAGCAAGGGAGGGTATGGTGGTGATAAGCATATAGCGTATGTGAGAGAAGAGATTGACTTCAGAAGAGGCTGCCGCCAATACAGTTGTATCGGAAAGAGGTGACATCTTGTCACCAAAATAAGCACCGGATATGATTGCCCCGGCTATCCAACCGGGCCCTACACCAAGCATTGTTCCTATTCCCATAAACGCCATGCCTATGGTGGCAATGGTGGTCCAAGAGCTGCCGGTAAGAAGGGAGATGAAGGCGCATACGCAGCAAGTTGTCAGCAGAAACAGAGGGGGATGGATATAGGTGAGGCCAACTTCAATAAGCAACGGCACCACGCCGGAAAGCATCCAGGTAGCCGATACTGTGCCGATAAGCAGAAGTATTGGCACAGCGGGAAGAGTTTGGCGTGCAGACGTGCGCAAACCATTGAGAAGTTGTCTCTTGTCAAGTTTTGAAAAAGCTAAACTGACTATTATGGCTATTGCTGACGCTCCAAGCAACATAGCGTAGCCATAGTCTGCCACGAAATCGGAACCTTTTGTAACCAGCACGGTCACTACAGCAGAAAGCAGCGCCACAACGGGGGTGAGGGCTGCCCATAAAGAAGGTGTTTTAGTCATTAACAATATGTCGTTATTTACCTGTAGAATAAACTTACGGCGCAATCTGTCGCCTGATACATATTGTTAACGAACTTTTTGTCTTATTATTCTCGGATTTAGATATTTTTAGAAAATTTATAATACGATAATTAGTAAATTCTACTTTATAGTATTATTTTGCTTAAGATGGCGACGAGGGAACATTTTGCGTACATGAAGAATAATCTTGTCTACAGAGTTGTCTGCCACAACCATAGTAGTTGCTATTACGATTAGCGATCCTCCGATTATTTCTCTTGTTGTTATTGGTTGTCCAAGAACTGTGACACTCAGAATGACTGCAGAGACGGGTTCAAGTGCGCCGAAGATTGCTGTGGGGGTAGAGCCTATCAACTGTATCGCTCTGGTGGTGCACGCTAATGATATGACGGTGGGAATAATAGCGAGGGCTGCTAAGGATAACCAGCCGGTGCTTTTGGCAGGGAGGGTCATATTAAAGCCAAGAGGAATTAAACAGACATAAAACAAGGTGCCGGTCAGCAAAACGTAAAAGAGAAGTTTTGTGGTCGGGATGGTTTTTACTATTTTTGAAACGTTTACAAGGATAATGTAGATTGCGTATGTGCCGGCAGAAACCATTACCAGTAAGATACCGGTGAGACTAAGTGAGGTGTCACCTTGTGGTTTCATAAGCAAAAAGAGTCCGTCGCTCATAATCAGTAGACAAAGCGCTACCGATATCTTGAATTTTTCATGGAATATAAATATCATTAACACTGCCACCATAATGGGATAGACAAAGAGGAGGGTGGAGGCAATGCCGGAATTCATGAATTTATAGCTTTCGAAAAGTGCAAGCGATGATACTGCCATTAGGACGCCTAAGATGATAACATGCCAGATTTCCTCTTTGCGAAGTGAAAAAGAAATATTACGTGCTTTCATTATGCACGCAATGATAGGCAGACCGAGAAGGTACCTAAACAATAAGACAGAGTTAGGGTTCATGCCCTGTTCGTAAAGGGGGACTGCAAATGCGGGATTAGTACCATAAGCGGCGGCTGCCACGGCAGCCAACAGGTATCCTTTGAAGTTCTTTAGTGCCATAATGAAAGTGTCGTAGGGAAATTGTCAACGAAAAATCAGTGCAAAGTTATAACCGATTTTTCCAATAACCAAACAATTCGACAAGGTTCAATCTCTT
>CAZQSD010000058.1:0-18303 GCA_964595885.1 uncultured Sangeribacter sp. | reverse complement strand
CCATCCTTGGCCTCAATTACATTTACGTAATAAGATTTTTTCTCTTTTTCCATAATACCAATTAATATATTAGTTAATTACTATCTGCGGATTGACCCTATGTTTATTTTTCCGCATTTGTAACTATTAAACAATCTATCATGAGGAAGAGATTGTTAACCATATATTAAATAGAATTATAAAAACTTAAATGGTAGAGCTATCTTTGCTTGAGCATAAGGCGTGAGGCCGCCTGACTCACCTTGTTCAACAGTAACGGATTCAGATCCTTATTCTCATTCAGAAAACGCGAGACCAGATCCGCAGCCTCTTGTGAACGATAACTGCCCAGTAACGAGGCTGCCCAGTTAGCCGGAAAGAAAATATCACCGGTGGCCTGAAGCTCAGGAAGCATTTCAAGAGCAGGCATTATATATTTTACGCTCCTGTTATGACGAGAAGGATGATTGAGGAGCGACAAAAGACTGAGTGTCCAAGGTTCGATAAGGCGATTGGAAGACTCGCGAAGTGAATCAAAAAGAGTGTCTAACGCAAGTGTGTCACTAACAGCAGCACAACTGATGAAATTAAATTTGCGCAACCGGTCATCAGAAGTGATTCTTCTGCGCTGCACATCAATAATACTGTCACTTTTTTCAGGCATCCTGATCGCAAGATGTAAGGCCAAATCATTGAAATCATCCTCCCCAATAAGTGACGACTCCCCTCTCTTCCAAATGTCATATAATCTGCTGACCGATTGTGCCGAACGAGAAACAGGAATCAGAGTTTTCAAAATCAGGGTCTTGCCTTGATCCAAAGGGTGGGAGGCCACTGATTCAAACAGTTGTTTTTCAAACCTTGCTGCTTCATCTGAAGAAAGATCTAACAAGGCCGGCCCTACATATCGGGTCAATGCTGAGAGCATCTGGCCATCGGTAGAATTCACAATAGAATTTATAAGGAAATCAAGCCAGACGGAAGATTCAATTTTGCCTGCGAGATAGTTTTCATTCAACATCATCAATGTAGCCAGTCTGCCCACAGGTGCCAAACCGGATACAATACCATCTACCTTGAGCACATCTTGCATTAGCTGCGACAAATAAGATGCATTAAGCGTCAATAAGCCATATGCCCGGCCATCGGCCGCAGGAATAATCAATATCGGAGCCGTTTTAAGCGTAAGAGGCACTTCAACCTTATCAGTTGAGCCATCAAATGCCACAGTGAGAGTTTCAGTAGTCTGTCCATCGCTTACAACAACGTCAAATATCTGGGGCCATACAATCTTACGTCCTCGCGGATCAGTCTGACTGACAATCAGCTTATCGCGTTCTATTGAAAAATCAATCTCTGGCATGCCCTTCTCATAAACCCATACCCGGCTAAAGTTTTCAATATCTGCATCACTGAATGTCATCAGTGCAGCTATAAGATCATCCCATGTTGCGTTACCATAAGCATGATCAGAAAGATATTTCCTGATGCCCATTTTAAAGTTCTCCTCCCCTGTTATTTCAGCAAGCTTTGCCATCATAAGGGGCGATTTATTATAGATTATATTGTTATAGATCAGCCCTGCATTCTTCAAGTTATCCAGTTCCTGTCGTATTGACGTAGATCCATCGGAACGATCCTGATCAAGCGCCGCAGCCATATAGACTCTTATCCATTCGAGATCATGGTCAAACTGAGGCAGAAGTTCACGAGTCAGACGGGCAGCGAAATAATTTGCAAAAACTTCCTTAGTCCACACATCATCAAACCATTCCATAGTGACATAATCACCAAACCACATGTGAGATGTCTCATGGGCAATAAGCTGCGCCCGTTTCAATTGGTCGGCTCCGGTAGCACTTTTACCCAGGAAGATAGTGTTATCATTATAAAAGGTTGCCCCGGTATGCTCCATGCCTCCAAACTGGAAGCCGGGAAGAATAACGAGGTCATATTTAGCAAAGGGATAGGGAATATCAGTGTAGTCTTCAAGCTGTTTGAGTGAATTTTCCACCTGACTGAATATTTCATCAATCTGCGCCAGTCGATCAGGATCAGTCTCACGATAATAAGCCCCGATCGTGCGTCCGGCTTGAGTATGCTGTCGATAATCAAATTTGCCCGCAGCAAAGGCAAAAAGATATGTGCTCAGGGGTTCGGTAAGACCGAAGTTAATGGTCCTGACATTGCTATCCTCAACCGACGATAGTATCGGAGAATTACTGACGGCTTTCCATTGTTTAGGCACAGTCAGTGTCAAGCTATAAGTTGCCTTCATGTCAGGCTGGTCAAAACATGGAAATACCGAATGCGCACGATTAGGAACAAATAGAGTGTACATATACTCCGAATTGCGATTGAGAGCACGGTCGGCAGCAGTAAATTCCACCTCTACCCTGTTTCTCCCCTCTAAAAGATTCTCCGATGGTAGGACAATATGATCATCACGCCAGACAGGAAACCCGACAGTAGTGTCATTTACTCTAAGGCTTTTTACTTCTTCACCTGAAAAATCAAGCTGCAAAGGCTCACCGTTACTTCGGTAATCAAATGTTATCTCTATTCTCCCCTCCGTTTCAACACTATTTAATGAATCGATAGTCAACGACAAATTATATCCAACATCTGACACGGCTGCCTTACGTTGGACAGCAAGTTGCCGGCTTACACCCGGTTCAATACTTGCAGCTAAACCATGAGACATAAATGTCAGTATAATCCCACACAAATACACCAGTCTTATCTTAAACATAGTTATCAGTTTTTCTATTGGAGTTAATTACACATCCTTTTCCTCATCCTCCGGTGCAATCTCATCTGCTGTAACCTCATCGGAAAATGTGTACAAGAAAAAAGTGACAGTTTTCAAAAGACGTCGTGCCACTGCATTCGATAGGTCATAGCCAGGATCTTTACCCTCAAATATCGCTGAGATATGCCTATCTAATTCATTCGAATCATACATTTCATACTGAGGAAACTCGGAAGAAAAAGTGCTTTGAATGCGAATCAGTTCGAGTCCAAACAACTTGCCGAAACAATGGCTTGAAATATCCTGTGGAAGCGTCTTGCAGTGACATGCCACCTCAACTGCCACAGGAGTAGCCTCTTCATAGAATTCATCCAGATAATCACGAAATGCCTGCAACCAGTTAACAATAGACTCTGCGGCAAAAGCACGCTCAAGGGCATTATCATAAAGCATAACCGTAAGCAACAGTCTTAAGCCGGCAAGAAAATAACAGTTTTCTGTCAAGTTTCCTTTAGAATTCTGCTGATAAAGTTGCGCAGGAATAGACAGCATACTGACCATGTCGACATCAATCTTGCCCCCGCCCAATTCTCTGAGCCAGTCATGCGTCTGACAATAATCATGAAAATTATAATAGGTCTTAAGCAGACTCACATGCCGGAGAAGTCGGTCTTCTATCTGTGACTCTGAGGAGAACACAGATAAATAATAATTTACTGACGGTGTGTCGGCAGGATGCAGAGACTTAGCATCACTTTGTAGGTTTTTGAGAATATCTGTTGTAGTCATAAGTCAAATCTAAAATATAGTTATGCCATAGAGAATGAGTTAGTAAATATGCGTCGGTCAGTCTCATCCAGAGCATCAAACTTATTGACAGCTAAATTGCGGTAGATTTCAGCCTCATCATCCAAATGGGCTGCACGGAAATAGCTGACTATGGCATACAGACGTGTCATCTCCATATAGACATTATCAAATGATCTGTCAGCCAATTGTGCAAACAAATCGTGGGCTTCTGTTTCAGCACCGCTTCGTTGAAATGCAAGAATCAGAAAGAGAGCATCCGAAGGTGATTCCGGGTTGAGCTTACTCCGCAGAATATCCATATCAAAAGGCTGTCCCGCAGCAAAACGTCCGAGTTCAAGAGCTGCCGGAGCAAATAGGTGCTCATCTCCGGAAAGCGACTCCAGCACCTCAGCCGCCTTTACTGTATCTGAATTAACAAAGGCACACTTCAGCTCATTCTCCACCGCCTCAATCGTGGATAATTTAACCTTCTGATAATTATCGGCAGCAGCTTTAAACTGACAATACGAAATATAAAGCATCCCAAGCTGGATGTATAATCGGTCATAGTCATCCTCTACCACCTCATCCGGATGATCCTTTGCAAATTTCAAGGCATCCCATGCACGCATGAGTGCAGCTGTCGGCCTGAAAGATGTGTCAACACGGGAAAGAGCCAGAAGATAACTGAATCTATCGTGAGTTGAGAACATATCCTCAGGAATACCCGTAAAAATATGTGATACCACCTGTGCCCCGTCATAAAGCTTCAGATCAGCAAAAAAATCTATAATCCTTGCTATGGTCTCTACCGGATTCGGTTCAAAATCATCTTCTGCCCTCCCTTGCATACTGAGAGCCTTCCTTAGAAATTGTTCGGCCCACCCCGTATACTGATTCTCGTTTTCAGATGCACAGAGCATCATCATTGCCACTGAACAATTAACCACAAAATCGAGACGGGGATTCTCGGTCTGAAGCATGGCAGAGGCCATATTGCCCAAACAACGTGTCACAACCGGATCTGTGATGCCTCGTTGTCTGAACGCGCCGGCCATTTGATATGTGTAAGCCCCGATAGCCCCATAGTAATCATACTGAGTCCAAAGGAATTCCGCATAATCAAAGGCCACATATTCAAGCACCACAGGGTTGTCTTCCCTTATAGCCATGTCTATGGCTTCTTTGTATTGGTTAATTGCTATAAGATTGGATTCCGGCGTCTTCATAAGCTCATTAGTATATGCAATAGTGCGTATTACCCATGCAATCGCAGAGACAGGTGCATCTTCTTTATATAAACTATGTTTTAAGCGTGAGAAGATCTGCAAGGCATGGCTCAGGCTACCCTTTCTGAAGTAACTCATCCCCTCAGAAAATAAGTCTGTAAATTTTCGGTCGTCTATAAGGCTTTTAAATATCTGCTCAACCGAATCATCTGTCTTTTGAGGCTTATATTCCTCGGTTAATGTCAGAGTATTTGCCTCATCAGCCATTTTATCCAGAAGGGGCGCATAGTCCTCGGAAAGCATTTCATCAGAATCTCCAAACAGTTCCCGACGAATATCACATGCATGCTTCATTGCTCCGGAGGCTTCATCTATCCATCCAAGATTGTAGAGTGTAACCGCATAGTTCTGCCATGAATAAGCCAGCTGTTCATCCGATGCAAGTCCGAATTCCTTATTCATGTGAAAAGCCTTTTCAAACCATACCAAGGCTTCCTCAAGTTTACCCGCAAGAGAAAACGCAGATCCACACGCCGCCGCAGTCTTTACAGCCTCATCATGATTCCTTGCCTCTATATAAATATCAATTGCCTTTGCATACGCATTTTTACTCTCTTCAAATTCATTAAGTGAAGCTAATGCCTTTCCAAGCATATTCAGACACACGGCTTCATCATTTATATTATCAAAGCCCCTATTTTCCATCAACTTAGCCATATCGCCAACCAGATTATAATGGTCGGTCTTTAAAGCCTGCGACATCATCGACAACACAATCTCTGAAGCAACCATAGAATTAGGATTGCGCTTGATAAATCCTATGAACTTCTTAAGCGCCTCGCCCGTTTCCCTGTCATGTCTTAGAGCTGCGTGAGAAACTGCCTGAATAACATAAGCATCTATCAGATGCAAATTATCCTGACCGGACAAGGCAAGAATCGCTTTCTCAACTCGTTGTCCGAGTTCTAAGGCCAGATTATAATTCTTATTTTTGAGAGCTATCTTACCCTGATTTACAAGATTGACCGCTGTGTCGATATCCATATCCCCATTGACCTGTGCGTATATCCGGCCGCTTTCTTCCGTCAACTGTGTGGCCTCTTCCTCATCCCCTAAAGCAAAAAGTGAACCGGCAAGATTATCCATAGCAACTGCCGTTTCCGGATGCATGTAGCCATATTTCCCGATGCGGTAATCAAGCACCATTCGCTGTATGGAAGCAGCCCGCTCAAAAAACTCTGTTCTGTCGGTCTCTTCAGCTATGGTCATGTAGGTTTCAGCAATATTGCCCAGGAGCGTATGCATCTCATCCATATTTTTTTTATTTGCTTCTTCAAGCGCACGTGCAAACATGCGCAAAGCTTTGTCATACTGTCCAGTGCGCCCGAATATGGTACCCAGCAAACTAAGCCAGCTGCTTCGCAGCCCAGCAGTCGCGTCTTTACCTAACATGAGCAAAACACGTGTTGCAAATTCCGCCACGGAATCATAGTGATGGAGATGAGAGATAATCAAATAGGCAAATCGCAGAAGCAGGTCACTCTGGATATTGACAAATGTTTCGTTCCATAATTGTTGCTCCATCAGGCCAGACTTATCCGTATCGGAAGCAGGCAATGGCATTGTATCAAGACAACCTGCCACCGGAAATAGACTTGGGGAGATGTCGAGGAGAGATGACCAATAACGCAGGAAAAAGAGACGATTCTGTTCAATGCATGTCTGTATATATTTCAATTTACTGACATAGAGATACAGATTATAGTAATCCTGAATTTTCCAGTATTGATAAGGTAGTTCCACATCTCGTCGGTGAGTATCCGCTTCCTCACTTTCGAAATATGTAATCATCTCTTCACGAAGTGCGCTGACATACTCCTCGTCAATAAGGTATCGGTGAACAACTGACTCTTCAATACGGGAATGAGCCATACGCAAAAGTCCTCCGTTCCGTTTAATCAGAAATGTGTTGCCCAACACAAATTGTGAGATATGCATTTGTGGTATTCCCGTGATTGAGGCAATTTCGTGTTCTGTCAGCCCGTCAGATGAAAGTGCTAAAAGAGAAAGTATCAGCCGCACGATATCGGGATTACGCTCGGTAGAATAAAACTTCTCCTTTTCTCGCAAGATGAAATCATAAAACTCTGATGCATAATCAAATCCGGAAATTATTCCAATATAGTCCGAAAGGCCGTCAAAACTGCCGAAACAGCGTAATTCCTCAAGTAGCGTGACATAGGCTAACGTATTATCAGTAACTCTTGAAGGTTGGCCTATTATTTCCAAATCAGAATCTTCAAGATGCTTGCTGAATGCCTTGAAATAGTTATCGGCAAGTTTTCTGCGTTGGCTGAGTAACAAAGGGAGCACGGTCAGAGTCTCACCTATTCTGCTTTTCAAAGACTCCGTCACTTCCTGTCCATCGGCTGCTGAGACTAAGAGTGTGGCATTAGCAGGCACCACATCCATCCAGGACATGTCAACGTTACCGTTTTCATCCATAATAGAAGCCACATCATCCACAATGATCAGTAAGCGGGTGCCGGCACATGACATCTTACACTCATTACACAAACGCTTTGCCACCTCTGCACTGCTGTCATGTCTTGCCACACCCGGGAAATGCGCCACCACAAAACGTTCCGGATTATTCATCTCACGAGCGGCTATAAAAGAAAGGAGAGCTGACTTGCCACTTCCGGATGAGCCGGTCACCAGCATCCTAACCGGCTGATCAGAAGAAAGCACTCTGTCAATCACTGCAAGCGTACGGGGATCGGGCAAATAGTAGCGCGATGCCACCTCAGCCCATGTAAGATGGCCCATCCTGACAGCCAGGGCCGTATTACGCTCTCCGACAGGATAGAGTGAGTCAAGAATCTTCCTAAACTGAATTTCTACCTGCTGTCCAAGCTCTTCCGGAGAAGAATAATAGTTCACCGGATAGCGTGATTGATTCTTGACAGTCTCTTTAAGGGATGTCTGACGCGGGTCGTCGTCAGTGCCTCCCTCCCTGATATAGAAAGAAGCAAATATGTCTTCTGTATTACGCAATACCCCATATTGCATCTCGATTTCGGTTATGCTCAGTTGATTATTAAGATCATCTGTAACCCATTCATATCTTTCCGGTAAATCACCGAGTTTAAGGTCTTCCACAGATGGGGTCCATCCATATCTGTTACCGAGAAGTCCTATAAAAAATGGTCTTGAGTTAATGATCTCGTCAAGACATATGGATATAGTCTTACCCTCCCGTGCTTCTTTCTCAGTAATTCCCCAGCGAAGGTCTACCTCGGTCAGTGTGACTCCTCTTTTGGCAGCCATCTCTCTAAGACGTGGGAAAGTGCGTTTGACAAGCCAATCGCGTTCCGGATGCATGTCATTAAATGTGGAGGAGATGAATACTCGGATTTCTCGGGTTTGCATGAAGAATGATATTTAAGATTATGTCTGCAAAATTATAAAAAATTCAGTTTTATCGAACCATCATTAAGCAGAAGGGAGATAATAAATCTTCCTTAAGGATACTGTGACAGTTTCACAATGCGTAATATCTGCCCCACAGTACGTTCCACATTTTGTGAGGCTACTTCAGGATTAAGTGCAGTCATCAGGTCTGCAGGCCCCGCCACAATCGGAAAAACCGCACTGAACCCGGCCTGCATAAGCACCGGCACCGCCTCAGGCATCACTGCGCCTCCAATCGCAATCACCGGCACACCACGCGACGAGGCTCGTTGAAGCACACCATAAGGTGTTTTACCCATGCAGGTCTGTAAATCAAGTTTACCTTCCCCTGTAATAACCAAAAAGGCGTCTTCAAGCAAACTATCAAACCCTATGGCATCCAAGACCATATCGATGCCGGGTTCAAGGGTGGCCCCTAAAAAAACAAGGAAGGCAAACCCCAGTCCTCCGGCAGCCCCTGTACCCGGATAATCCGACAAATCTTCACCCACTGTCTCAGCCACCACATGCGCAAAAGAAGTCAGACAGGCGTCAAGTTGCTCCACCATATGCTCATCAGCTCCCTTCTGAGGTCCATACACCCGGCTTGCGCCATTGAACCCTATAAGGGGATTCTTAACATCACACGCCACCGTAAATGATGCTTCTGCCAATTCAGGCATCACTCCTGAAGTATCAATTGTCACGACCCTGCCCGTCTCGCCTCCACCAGCACCAATCTCTCTACCATTTTTATCAAGAAATTTAAAGCCAAGCGCACGAAGCATTCCAACTCCGCCATCATTAGTTGCGCTTCCTCCTATCCCGATAAAAAATCTCCGGCACCCTCTGGTCAAGGCATCACGTATAAGTTCACCTGTGCCATAGGAGGAGGTGACCCAAGGATTCCGTTTTTCTTCAGGGACAAGCGGCAGACCACTTGCCGCAGACATTTCTATGACAGCCGTCTCTCCGCAGAGACCATATGCAGCAGTCACAGCAACTCCGAGCGGATCCGAGACCTCAGCCGAAACAAGTTCTCCACCAAGCGCACTCACCACAGCCTCAACCGTACCTTCACCCCCATCTGCGACCGGCACGACCTTGAATTGCTTATCAGGCATAACCTCTCTTACAGCCCTGGCGGCTGCTTCTCCGACTTGCACGCTTGATAAGGATCCTTTAAATGAATCAGACGCCAATATTATCTTATTCCTCATACTCACATTTTTTAATGACTCTGTCAGATGACTTTGCCGACATTGAATGCAAATTTAGTTCAATATTTCCATAATTTATAATTTAGTTTCTTTTTTACCGTAATTTATCCAACTATGCGGAATCTCATGCCATACATATTCAAATATTATGTCGTTCAAGCATATAAAACCAATTTACAACGGAAGGCGTTATAGCTATATAGTTGGCATGTTATAACGCCCTTCCACGACGCTTGTTGCCAGCAAATAATCATTATACCAATACTATGGCGACACAAACAGTTACAGATTCTAAACTTCATCCCACACCCCTTTCTGAAGGACCTACAGGGGGATATTATGCATTCCTCATACTCTATCTTGTGCTATTGAGCGCATTCGGATCATTCGTAAACGATATGTATCTACCCACTCTCCCGGAGATGGTAAGATATTTCCACACGAGCCGGCCGGTGGTGCAATTAGGACTTACATTCGGCATGATCGGTCTTGGATTCGGTGAGATTATTCTTGGACCTTTAAGCGATCGGTTTGGACGGAAACCTATCCTCATCACTGCATTGATCATCTTTTGCATTGGTGCATTATGCAGCGTATGGTCAAAGACAATACATGTGTTTCTTTGGTGGCGCCTTGTGCAGGGCATCGGAGCATCAGGAGGATATTTTCTTGCCCGCACCATCCCGGCAGACCTTTACAAAGGCCGTGCGTTGGCTAAGGTCATGGCTCTTGTAGGTGCGATCAATGGGTTTGCCCCCGCGTCCGCCCCTGTAATCGGTGGATTGGTAGCCCGCTCAATAGGATGGCAAGGAATTTTCTGGATCCTGTTTGGATTTAGCGCACTGCTTCTTGTGCTTTCAGTTCCTTTCAAGGAATCATTACCTAAATCACGACGTGTAACGGGCCGCTTCGGGGCCGCCTTCCACAATTATATTCTGCTCGCCCGTAACCGCCATTTTATAACTCATGTGATGCTTAAAGGAGCCTCTCTTGGCGTGCTGTTCGCTTACATCTCTTCTGCTCCGTTTATCATCCAGACCCACTATGGTTATTCACAACTGCAATTTGGACTGTTTATGGGAGTAAACGCCCTTTTTGTAGCTGCGGGGGCCACGTTTGCACTCCGTTACAAACCACTTAAGAAAGCTGCCGTCTATGGAGCATGGGGCTTGACGGCAACTATCGCTGCCCAGTTTATATGTTTCTATACAGTAGACAGCGTGTGGGTATATGACGCTCTCAACCTTCCTATGCTTGTGTGTCTTGGAATGCTGTTTACTGTAGGCAACACCCTTGCCATGAACGAAGGACGCCAATGTGCCGGAGATGCCTCAGCCTTAATCGGGCTTGCCGGATATATCTTTGGAGCCGCTGTCAGTCCTCTTGTCGGACTTGGCGACATATTGCATTCCACCCCTATCTGCATGGCAGTACTGACAATAATCACCCTTATATGCGCCCACATGTCACGCGAGTTGTCGCCTGACCTTATAGCTCAGTCGACCCCGCCCTCCTCAGCTCAAAAAAAATGAGCATAATCAAACATTGATGATTAAAAAGATTTATAGGGAATTTTGGTTTACAGGGATTTTTTATTAATTTCGCAAACAAGACTTTTCTTATTATTACCTAAAACCCGCAACCTCTATGAATCTGAATTCCGGAGTAAAGCTCACGCTTATGGTCATGTTGGCCATGATGCATATTCTGAGTCACGCCCAGACAAAGGCAAACTATGAAGTGGTACCCGTGCCGCATAACATTGACCTGATAAATGGCGACCCTTTTATTCTTGATGCAAAAACGGTGATCGTATGCGAAAGCCCTGATAAGAAAATCCTGAAGAATGCCCACATGCTTTCAGAATATATAAAAGATCTTACAGGTCTCAAACTGCCGGTCATCTTGAAAAGTAAAAATGCCGGGGAGTCTGCGTCTAAAAAATATATCAGCCTCTCAAAAAAATTGAATTCCGATAATCCGGAAGCCTATTCCATCACCATTACTCCTGCCGGCATAGAGATTGACGGTGCCTCCGCAGCCGGTAATTTCTATGGCATACAGACTTTGCGAAAGTCCATTCCGGTTGGAAAAAATAAAACAGTAGAATTTCCACAGGCCTCTATTTCTGATGCCCCGGAATTTGGCTACCGAGGAGTCCATTTTGACGTGGCACGCCATTTTTTCCCAGCTGACAGCGTGAAGACTTATATCGACATGATGGCACTTCATAACATGAACCGTCTTCATTGGCACCTTACTGATGACCAGGGTTGGCGACTCCCACTGAAGAAACACCCGGAACTGATCACAAAAGGCTCTGTGCGCAGAGGCACATGCATCGGTAAGAATTTCAGCACATGCGACTCTATTCCCTACGGTGGTTTCTATACACCAGCTGAGATTCAGGATGTGATTAATTATGCCGCTGACCGCTATATAACCATCATCCCTGAAATAGATCTTCCGGGCCATATGTTGGCTGCCCTGACCGCCCATCCGGATTTAGGTTGCACAGGAGGTCCTTACGAATTATGGACAATATGGGGAGTATCTGACGATGTTCTCTGTGCCGGAAATGATGATGTCTATACCCTGCTTGACGATGTGCTGACTGAGGTGGCTGAGATTTTCCCATCTGAATATATCCATATCGGAGGAGATGAATGCCCTAAAGACCGCTGGAAAGAGTGCCCCAAATGTCAGGCAAAAATAAAAAACCTTGGCCTGACTGATGACGCTACCGCCACCAAAGAAGAGAAACTGCAGAGCTATGTGATGCGTTTTGCTTCAGATGTGTTGTCCAAACACGGAAAGAAAATAATAGGCTGGGACGAAATTCTTGAAGGCGGCCTGCCCGACAATGCTGTGGTCATGTCATGGCGTGGTGCCGAGGGAGGACAAACGGCTGCCGGAATGGGTCACGATGCCATCATGGCACCTTACACCCACTATTATCTTGACTATTATCAGTCAAAAGACACCGAAAAAGAACCTTTATCAATAGGTGGCTATATACCTCTCAGCAAGGCCTATTCTTTTGAACCGTTTGAGGGCATCTCTCCGGAACATCGTCACCATATTTTAGGAGTGCAGGCAAATTTATGGACAGAATATATCCACACCTTTGATCATGCGCAATACATGGTCCTCCCCCGTTGGGCAGCCTTGTCAGAAGTGCAATGGTCTGCTCCGGAGAGCCGCAACTTCGATGCATTCAAAAACCGTCTTTCGCGTCTTCAGGATCATTATCGCCTGAACGGATATAATTTCTCCAGACGTCAAGAATAATCGGGATTCAGTGTCGGGAGGCAGCAAACTCACCTGGCTTCATGCCAAACTGCTTGCTGAAGCAACGTGAGAAATAGGAACTGTTGTTGAAGCCTACCATATAGCTCACTTCACTGATATTCCGGTAAGTGCCTGAAGCCAGGTATTCCGCAGCTTTCTTCAGGCGCGTCAATTGAATCAGTTCATGCGGCGTAACATCGGCAAGACTCTTGATTTTCGTGTAAAGCCCGCTGCGGCTTATCCCAAGTTTATCCGCAAGGAAATCCACACTCAGCTCATTGTTGGATATGTTATCCTCAATGAGCTGTTGCAGTTTTGTAAGCAACTCATTGTCTACCTGAGTGGGAGCAAGAGTCGTAAGTGGCTCGAGCGGTGAGTTGGAAAATTTTTGCCTAAGCAGGGCACGCATTTCCAACAGGTTCTCAATCCTCGCTTCCAAGTAATTCAGGGAGAAAGGTTTCTCTACATAGGCGTCAGCCCCTGACCTCATAGTTTCTATTTTCGACATGTTGTCAGTCTTTGCCGTAAGCATGACAAACGGAATATGGCTGTAATTCTCATTGCTGCGCACGGCTTTCAGGAAGTCCACCCCGTCCATCACAGGCATCATCCAATCGCAGATGATTAGGCCAACTTGAGCATTTTTCATCTTATCCAATGCCTCACGCCCATTGGAAGCTGTAATCACTTCATAGCTCTTTTCGAAATTAGATGTGATAAAGCCCAGCATCTCCTCATTATCGTCTACAACCAACAGTACCGGACGCTTGATGCCATCCTCGGCAGCATCAGCCACAATAGGCCCATCAACCACATCTTCGGGATCTTTAGGCAATTCCGGAGGCGGCATGACAATCTTCTGATGTAGTGGCAGGATAGCCGTAAAGCGTGAACCTTTACCTGAGGCACTTTCAAGTTCTATCACCCCTCCGTGAGCATCCGCCACACTCTTCACGATGGAAAGTCCAAGCCCAGTGCCCCCCTTTGATTCGTTTATATTGTCAAGCACTTGGAAAAATGGTTTGAAAATCTTGTCGCGATTTTCTTTTCCTATCCCGATGCCGTTGTCTGCTACGCTTATTATGAAACGTTTCCCATCAGGCATAGCCCGGCATTCGACATGAATAGTGTCACGGGTAAACTTCCTCGCATTATTAAGCAGATTGCTCACCAACTTCGTTATTGCCTCAGGATCAATATCGGCAGTCAGATCCGGATCAGGAAAATCTGTTGTTAGTTTACCACCTTTATGTTCCACTGAAGGGCGAAAACGATCTACTACATTCTCTATCAGTGGAATCACCTTTTCATTATGAAAGCCCATCGGAAGAGCGTTATCCTCCACCTTCTTGAAATCAAGAAGCTGATTGACAAGTGAGAGCAACCGGCGTGCATTACGGTCGATGATATGCAAATCTTCCTTCACAGCATCATTGAATTTCTCAGACGAATCAAGGATCTTTTCCAAAGGTCCGATTATCAATGATACAGGGGTGCGGATCTCATGTGCCACAATTGTAAAGAAACTTAGCTTTGAACGAAACATCTCCTTCTCTTTGTTGCTGGAAATGCGGTCAAGCTCTATGATATGGTTTCGCTCAATGCGCTTTACAACAAAACGGACAGCCACAAGAAGCAAGAAGGCACCGAGAAGCACATAGAGGGCTTTCATCAGCGCAGAAGCATACCATGCCGGTTCTACCACAATTTTCAACGCAACACCTTCCTCATTCCATACCCCGTCATTATTGGCCGCCTTCACTCGTAAAGTGTAGGTGCCTGGTGGAAGATTGGAATAGGTGGCTCTGTTTTCCTTCCCTGATTCAAGCCATGTTTTATCGAAACCTTCCAGACGGTAAAGATAGGAGTTACCGGCAGGGTTAGCATAGCTGAGGGCTGAAAAATAAACACTGAAAGTATGGTCGGCATGAGTCAGCACCAGTCTCTCAAGATTATTCAACGATTGCGGTAAATGCTTTTCCCCTACTTCAACAGGTGTATTCACTATGTCGAGTCCCGTGAATTTTATTATCGGAGTCTTTGTCTTGCTTCTTATCACCAATGGGTCAACCCGGCAGAAACCATGCACAGTGCCATAATATATTTTTCCATCGGAAGCCTGTAGAGAAGCGCCCGGCACAAACTGATTATCGCTGAGACCGTCATCAACAGTATAAGTGTGTGTCTGCCCGTCGGGCTTCAGGATCATGAGTCCACATGCGGTCGACACCCATAATTCATCGCCATATTTCTCCACTGATTCAGCAGAAATTTTGCTCCCCTCTCCACCTAAAATAGGAAAGAATCTTTCATTCACTGAATTATAGCCATACACTCCCCGGGGAGTAGCCACATATACATTTCCAGCTGGATCAATCTTAACACTGTTGATATGATTGCCCGGCAGGGTGCCCGGAGATTTTGAACCGACAAAATTAGCCCATTTACCATTATCGGGACTATAACGGAACAGGCCGCTTCCCTGAGTTGAAATCCATAAATTGCCATCCTTATCCTCGTCAATATCATTTATCCAGGCTTTCAGATGTTTCACCTGTTCAAATGTATCCCGCTCCTTGTTGTAAAGAGCCAGGGTCTCGGTAGCACCCATCCATACTCTTCCCTTTGAATCTTTACATATGGCATAGCAACTTGATTTGTTCTCTCCTTCTACGGGCACAGGGCGCCATCTGCCGGTGGCAATATCAGCCACTCCCACTCCTTTAGTATAGGTGCCTACCCATATTTTTTCCCCATCAATACACAGGGCATTTACGTTCTCATTCTCAGGTGAGCCTGTCAATGGGAAATGCTTGAACATCCCTGTCTCCGGATTATACATGCACAGACCACCGTCTGCGCTGCCTATCCATATGTTTCCACGTGAGTCCTCACATAGACGCGCCACGACATCACCACTGACTGAATTGGCGAAACGCGAATGATACCAGCGTCTGAACCGCAGCGAGCCTGGACTCATATAGTTTACTCCACGATAATATGTTCCCACCCATATACCACCTTCCTCATCACGCACAACAGGATAGACGAATCTACCGCTCAGGCTGTTCATATCAAGTTCGTCAGATTTATAGACATGACCTTCTCCCGAAGTCATATCCACGAGCGTCAGTCCACTGTCAGATCCGACAAGCATCATAGTGGGGGAATATTCAGTCACTGAATGTATGTGCCATAGATTCCACACATCCTCCTTTCTGGTCATGATCTGTGCCTCGCCTGTGCGGCCATTAAATTTTACCAATCCCTGATCCCAGGTGCCAAGCCAAAAATCTCCATGGCTATCAGATGTTATTGCCAATCCACCGGTGGGTAATGGCTGCCCACCGATTGTCAATGGAAAAGCAATAAATGTGGCACGGTTATGGTCATAGCGGTAGAGCCCTCCATGCGCCGTGTTGCTAACGCCCCATACCGTGTCGTTGTCATCAACATACAGCATCCCAATAAAGTCTTGCATTTCCGGAAAGCGGAAATTTGCCGTCACCTCTCCTGCTGGATCAATGCGAAACACTCCTTTTGCCTCAACCGACACCCATATTGCACCATTGGAATCTACAGCAATGTTATGAACGACTCCCTCTATCTTGTCTTTGACACTACTGCCATAGGCAGGGATAAAAGGGGTTAATCTTTCTATGGCAGGGTCATAACAATAAAGACCATGATCTGTGCCCACCAACAATCCGTTTTTATAGCGGCACAGCGACATTACAAAAATCTCACCTGAATAACCCTTATCATCCTCCGGCATAAACACACGTGTGCGACTGCCATCAAATCTTACCAGACCCCCGTCAGTAGCAAACCATATAAAGCCATCGGCATCCTGCACTATATCGCGCACACAATTTGATGGCAGCCCATTGGCTGTGTTATAATGTGTGAAGTTAAATTCCGGCGCATGAAAATCGGCACTCATTCTCAACAAAGCGCCAGCAATCAAACAGATCAATAATGTCAGTCGTCTCATTCAGTTATTTTGCAGTGATTTTGATTGAATAGGGCCATTGTGCATCGCCCGGGTTTTCCTCACCGTCAATATTGCGCCAATGTTCCGTAGGGGCTCCCATAACCACGAGCCACAGATGAGTGATGTCTTTGTTAGTCGGAGGGGTATAGCTTACGCTTCCTTTTGGGTCAGACTTCAGGTCGCCATAATAAGTAGCGCCGTTGCTGTCAACGGCCACGATGCCATAGCGCCAGCCGGCTTTATCTTTATTTATTGTGAGATAACCTTTTCTTCCTGCTTCGCCTCGGAAATCAACCTTCACACTTTTACCCTTGTCGGGCACAGGAAGAGGAATGGCGTTAAAACCGTAATTTTCCGGACAATTCTCCGGTGACACGCGCTGCCAACCGTTTCCGGCATCTGTGAGCTTCGTGTGCCATTGATTGGCGTAAGGCCGTGCATTCTCGCGCACGCGGTCAATATCCCAATTGATAAGACGCGCATAATTATGCCACATCTCATCATTAAATTCCTTCTGGCTTATGTCGTTGAGGCGCATATAGGTCATCACCGGGTCTTCTCCCACCTTTCCCTGGCGGAAAAGCTCGGCTATAAACGGTTTGCCATGTTTCTCCCCCCAAAGTTCAAGAACGTAAGGAGAGTGATATATATTGTCGATATGGAGAAATGCCTTGTGAGTAAGATCGCGGAAAGCATTCAGATGGAAGTTCTCATCAGTCTGCCAGTCGGGATTCACTTGCCATAGCATCCATTGGGAAGCCATCTCGAATATGCCCGCTCCTCCCCAGGCGTCACCCTCTCCATCACATGAAATCTGAAGCTGAAAAGAGTGACCCAGCTCATGGGCAATGCAATTGAGAGTCTTGTCTTGCACTCGGTTGGGCGCAATCCATAAGGCACCGATCTGGCCGTCATAGTCACCGCCGTAGGCTGTTCCCTCAAGCGAATAGTCGAGCATGACCATCATCTTATATTTGTCAGCCTTAGTGCCCGGCTTGACAAAAGCAAGCTCCTTATAGAAATAATCATAAAACTGCTGCAATTTATCAAGGAGATTGGCAAGATCAACCTTCATGTTGTTACCCTCCAGATCAGGTGCTGTGGTTATATTACCACCGAAACCGGGTGCCCAAAAAAGCACAATGTCCGGAGTCTCTACCATTCGGTGAAAGCTCCACTTGGAATTAGGGTCATTAAGGTCCATTTCTCGCAAGTCATTCGGGATATAGACCGACTTACCAGTGTGAGTCAAGACAGGAATATCTGTATTCACCGGATAAGCTTCATCGGGATGCATGGCGATACTCTGTGAAGGATCGTTCTGGGCAAATGCCGACAACGCGCATAATGCGGTTGAAAACAAAATCGTGTATGACCTTTTCATGGGACAAACAGTATAAGGTTTCTCAATTATAGGTGACAGATATAGCTAAAAACTCCGGGACACGATAGATTGTGCCGACATGGAGTTTTGAATCAGTTGCCATAACTAAATCCTTATACTCAGGAAAAAATAGTTATAGCCTCTGGTTATATCTGAAGGTGGGTGACCATGTATTCACCACCTTCAGATATATAGATTATGATTTATTATTT
>CAZQSD010000057.1:0-18601 GCA_964595885.1 uncultured Sangeribacter sp. | reverse complement strand
TTTGCGATGCAAAATTAATGAATTATTCTTTTACTGCCAAAAAATTTCAAAGATTTTTGTCAAATCTTTATTTTTTGCTAATTTTGTGATTATTTCCTCATCTCCTCTTTAGCTCTATCCTCCCAACTCTATCCTCTCCCTACATCCAAATTGTAAATCTCAAATTCAAAACACTCAACCAATATGCTTCCCCAATATTACATAGTGGTCAATAACCAGCAGCAAGGTCCATTTTACAAAGAGGAACTGAAGTCCAAAAACCTTACACCATCCACTCTCATATGGCGTGAAGGATTGTCAAAATGGGTAAAAATCCAAGACTTCCCTGAAGTTGCAGACCTTTTGGTTATCGATGTCATTGAAGAAACCTCCGGCACTACTCCTGCTGAAGACAACGGATGGTATGCTATGCTTGGCGACAGACGAGTAGGTCCCGCTACAATCACAGAGCTTATTTCTGCAGGAGTCGGACCCAATACTCCCATATGGCATGCCGGAATGGCTGACTGGGCACCTGCTTCAACCCAATATGGATTTGCAGAAAGATTTAATCCTAATACTCCTCCAGGTTACGGACAACAGAGCCAAAACCCTTATCCTAATTTCGGGCAGAATCCACAACACGGGCAACAGCCTAATTACGGCCAGAATACGCAATATGGTCAACAGCCTAATTACGGCCAGAATACGCAATATGGCCAGCAACCTAATTTCGCACAGAATCCACAATACGGACAACAGTCCAATTACGGACAGAATCCATATAACACCAACCGTCAGTTCGGCACAAACCCACTCCGCACCAATTGGCTTCCCTGGGCAATAGGGGCCACTGTGGCCGGTTTTCTATTCGCCTGTTTTGGGGCTATCTTTGGAATCATAGGAATAGTCCAGGCTAACAAAGCCAACACCCTTTATCAGACAGGGTTTGATGCTGAGGCCGATCAAGCCAATAACACTGCCAAGATTATGACCATCATAGGATACGTGCTGGCTTTTGTAGGGCTTGTTATCTCAGGATTTATGTTAAAAACCGGAGGGATTTATAGCTATCTCTGACCGTTATGAAATATTTTGCTATCATCGACGGCGAACAGAAAGGACCATTTGAATTAAACAGGCTTGCTGACGAAGGAGTCAGACCAGACACATATGTGTGGTGTAAAGGAATGGCTGACTGGGAAAAAGCAGAGGATGTGGCTGATATCTGCCGCATGTTCCGCAACCGTCTCTATGACCTCATGCACCCTTCGCCGGATGCGAAAGATATCACCTCACCCAACGAATCAGAGTCAATCAAAGACAAAAGGGAGGATCACGGCACTCCCCCACCCTACCCTACACGCTTTGACCGTTATCTTTCCGACAGCTCTGCACATATCCCCTCCCTTGAGGAGATTGACACTATGGAAAATAAGGATGTTCCCCCCGCTAATGTGCTTCCACTCGCCATTATTGCTACCCTACTGTTCTTCCCCCCTTCCGGAATAGCAGCCATATATTTCTCGATAAAGAGTAAGCAACTATGGAAATCAGGACTTCATGAAGAAGCCCATTCATACTGCCGCTCTGCAAAAATGTGGACGGGCATAACTTTTTGTCTTGGATTAATATTCTACGCATTCCTAATAAGATTTAATTGAATAGTAAATAGTTTTAAAGGGGATTCAGCTTGTGGCTGAATCCCCTTTAAAACTATTTACTACAGACGAAATCATTCCTGATTTCTGCCGTGACAATTCTTATATTTCTTTCCGCTTCCACAAGGACAAGGATCATTCCGCCCCACCTTTGGCTGTGCCTTGATAGGCTGGGTGGGTTTTGACTGACGATTCACATTCTGAGCCGCATAGCGCTGGGCACTCTCTCCCGGATAGCTATCGCGGGTAGTGCTGTAGTTGGCATACGGATTCGCAGTGGCCGTAGAACTGTATTCGCGTCTGATCTGTTGCTGCTGCACCGCCTGCTGGGCTGCCTCACGTCGCTGCTGCTGTGCTTCACGCTGCGCCTCGGCAGCTGCCTTTGCTTCCGCATAGTCAGGCACTGCGAGCTTGCCGCGCATAAGAGTGGCAACCGACTTAGAGTTCATGTCCCAGAGCATCTTTTTCCAAAGCTCATAAGCCTCAAGCTTGTAGATCACCAGAGGATCTTTCTGCTCATAGGAAGCATTCTGCACTGACTTGCGGAGCTCATCCATTTCACGGAGCTGCTCCTGCCATGCCTTGTCAATTGATGATAGGAGCACTGTCTTCTCCCATGCTTTACTCAGTGATGCACAGTTATTGGCATAAGCCTCTTTAATATCGCAGCGGATGTTATACATGCGGCGTCCGTCAGTAACAGGCACACCCACCTGACCGGTAGCTCCACGTTCCTCCACAAACTCCTTGATATATGGCATCGCACCCTCTGCCATCTTTTGCTTGTTACGGTTATAAGTCTGCATTGCGCTCTCTGACAAACGTTCAGCCATATCAGCCACATCAAGCTTATTATATTCCTCTTCTGTGAATGGCACTTCGATTGCAAGAGACTTACGGACGTTCTCGTCAAATTCAGCGAATCCACCGTCATAGCGGCGTCCGGCCAGCTCCTGGGAGGTCTCATATATCATATTGGCGATGTCGGTGCCTATCCTGACTCCCTTAAGAGCGTTCTGACGGCGACCATACACACCCTTACGCTGTGCGTTCATCACGTCATCATATTCTACAAGACGCTTTCTAATGCCGAAATTGTTTTCCTCCACACGTTTCTGTGCGTTTTCGATCGTCTTGTTTACCATTTTGCTCTCAAGCATGTCTCCTTCCTCAAATCCAAGTCGATCAAGGGTCTTGACAATGCGCTCATTGGCAAACAGACGCATGACAGTGTCTTCAAAGGAGACAAAGAACACTGAAGAGCCCGGGTCACCTTGACGACCGGCACGACCGCGAAGCTGACGGTCAACACGGCGTGACTCATGACGCTCTGTGCCTATGATTGCAAGACCACCAGCTTCCTTCACCTCCGGTGTAAGCTTGATGTCGGTGCCTCGACCTGCCATATTGGTGGCGATGGTGACGGTGCCCTTCTTGCCGGCCTGTGCCACAATCTCTGCCTCTTTCTGATGATACTTCGCATTCAGCACCTGATGAGGAATCTTACGAAGCTGGAGCATCTTTGAAAGAAGTTCGGAAATTTCAACTGAGGTAGTACCCACCAGCACCGGACGGCCTATTTTCACCATATCTACCACCTCCTGGATCACGGCCGCATATTTCTCCTTCTTTGTGCGGTAGACACGGTCATTCATATCCTTACGGATCACCGGGCGGTTGGTCGGAATTTCTGTTACCTCAAGTTTATAGATGTCGTAGAACTCACCCACCTCGGTCATGGCCGTACCGGTCATGCCCGCAAGCTTACGATACATTCTGAAATAATTCTGAAGTGTAATGGTAGCATACGTCTGTGTGGCTGCCTCTACCTTCACACCCTCTTTAGCCTCAATTGCCTGATGCAGACCATCACTGTAGCGACGCCCTTCCATGATTCGCCCCGTCTGCTCATCTACAATCTTGATCTTACTATCATCGATAACATATTCCACATCCTTATCAAAGAGAGAGTAGGCTTTCAGAAGCTGATTGACAGTGTGCACACGTTCTGCCTTCACTGAATAATTCTGAAGCAACTCATCTTTTTTCTGCTGATGCTCCTCCTTGGTGCCCGGTTCATTCTCGACAGCAGAAAGCTGGGCAGCAATGTCGGGGAGGATAAAGAAGTCAGGATCCTGAGTTGTGCCGGTAAGCACCTCGATACCTTTATCAGTAAGCTCGATGCTATGGTTTTTCTCATCAATCACAAAGTAAAGCGGCTCAACAGCTTTCGGCATCTCACGGTTGTTGTCGGCCATATATTTAGCCTCAACTTTAAGAAGGAGTTGCTTGATGCCCTCCTCACTGAGATAGCGGATAAGAGGATTATGCTTCGGCAGGCCCTTATAAGCCCGGAAGAGAGACAGGCCGCCGTCTTCAAGAAGCTGGTCGGCGGTAAGGGGTTTCTTACCCTCCTCGCGATTCTTGTCAAATTTAGCGATCTTCTCCGGATCGCCGCTCATGGCAGCTGATATTTTATCTTTTGCCTCAAGGAGAAGACCCTGCACGAGCTTACGCTGTGCGTTGACCACTTTCTCTACATTAGGCTTGAAATCATTAAACATCTGGTCATCACCTTTAGGCACGGGGCCGGAGATGATAAGCGGAGTACGGGCATCGTCGATAAGCACAGAGTCAACCTCATCGACAATGGCATAGTAGTGCTCGTCACGCTGCACGAGGTCAGATGTCTGGGTAGCCATGTTGTCACGCAGATAGTCGAAACCGAACTCGTTGTTAGTGCCAAAGGTGATGTCACAACGGTAAGCTTTACGGCGCTGTTCGGAGTTAGGTTCTGTCTTATCGATACAGTCTACAGTCAGACCATGAAATTGATAAAGCGGTCCCATCCACTCAGAGTCTCGCTTGGCAAGATAGTCATTGACTGTCACCACATGCACCCCTTCGCCTGTAAGGGCATTAAGGAACACTGGAAGAGTTGCCACAAGAGTCTTACCTTCACCGGTGGCCATTTCGGCAATATTATTGGAAGCTTTCTCCCCATTGAAAATGCCGTGAAGCACCATTCCGCCTATCAGCTGCACATCATAATGCACCATATCCCATGTCATGAGATTGCCGCCTGCGATCCAACTGTTTTTATAGACTGCCTTATCACCTTCAATTGTCACAAAGTCTTTCCCGGCGGCTGCAAGTTCGCGGTCAGCCTGAGTAGCGGTCACCTCTATTATCTCATTATTGGCAAATCTGCGTGCTGTCTCCTTAACCACAGCAAACACCTCAGGAAGCGCTTCATCAAGACGGCGGGCATACATCTTAAACATTTCCTCACGCAACTCATCAATCTGCTTCCAATAAGGCTCGCGCTTATCATAGTCGAGGGTTTCCAATTCCTGACGCACCTCTTCCATTTTTTTCTTATACTCGTTGGCTTCGCCGCGAATATTGTCACGGATCACGTCGATGCGTCCACGCAAATCATCATTGGAGATTTCCTTTATTTCCTCACTAATAGGATTTATCTCTTTCTCAAGGCGCTGCCACAGTGGGCGCACTGCCCTCTCGCTCTGGTCGCCGAATATTTTCTTAAGGAGTTTATTAAGTCCCATTTTATATATTAAGTCGTAATTTCTAATTAATCATTATTTGGTTCTTTTTGTATCCGGACAGTGTATTATGCCGGAATTATATTCCATATGC
Organism: uncultured Sangeribacter sp.; assembly: GCA_964595885.1. GTDB lineage: Bacteria > Bacteroidota > Bacteroidia > Bacteroidales > Muribaculaceae > Lepagella. Next base: position 13,301 of record CAZQSD010000057.1, on the reverse strand, counting down.
TCAGTTCCTGATTAACGGAACCGGCTTGGCAGCAGAACCATTGGGAGAACGTATTCGGAGCACCTGCGTCACCGTAGGTGCCAAAGCGGTTGCATCAACCGGAGTCTCAATTATCACCGGGGCAATGCCATTACCCATTATGAAGGCGGGAGAAAGCACCGGGCTTTGTCGCGCCACCTCTATATTATTCGGAAAGATTGTATCGTCAACTATGCTCCATCCTGCATTGAACTCAAGCACTACGTCTCCTCCCGTCTTTGGATCAGTGCCAAGCCTCATGGCCTCCATTTCCGGAAGGGCAGACGTCATAATGTCTCCCATCGTGAAGGCATCACTAACGCCTGACATCTTTACCAAAAAATCACGGGCAGATTCTGCCACTTCTGCAAGATTCAGTTTATACTCCTCAATGTGTTTCCTGTCAAGATATATGTGCCCCCGGCTATATGTGTCGACATAGTCACCGTTGCCATATTTGGCAGCAAGATAAGAGTTAAGCAATGACAAGGCTCGCTTTACGGAGAAGGTTCCGGTAGGCATCCGATAGTTGGCAGGATCCTCTACGGCATCATCGTAATATCCCGTTGATGTGACATAGACAAGTGTATTGTCAAGGCCTACATACTTGTCGATTGCCTCGAAAAGACGTGATATCTGACCGTCAAGGCGCACATAGCTGTCTTCCAGTTCAAGCCGGTAGTCACCGTCATTTATATATTTATATGGAGCGGCTGTATAGCCTATGTTGAGCATATCGATTCCCTCTCCGCGCAAACCGAGTTTAAGGTCTTTCAGATAGGCGATCGCCACATCTGTTATCTCAGTGTTGACCATCGGAGAGGCCACATACATCCGGTAGACACTCCTGTCAGAAGTTGGAAACACATGTTTAAACTCTGCCTGTCTCTTATGGGCCGGAACGCCGGGGTATCTTGACAGAGGCAATGCCGGACGCCATTGCATGGTGTCAAGACGGGAAGTGATAGGCTGACTGTAATTTCGTTGGGTCAGTTCAGCAGGAGTATCTTTATAATAGGTGCTGGTAGCCCATTTTCCGGTGTTGTCATTGATCCAGAAAGCGGAATTGCCGGCATGCCCAGCCATAATAATTGCCTGTTGGGGATCGGGAGCGATGGAATACACCACCCCGGTTCCAGCGCCATCAATAGCTATCTCGTCGCTGATCGTGGAGAGACGGAGATTGGCTGGAGAATAGGTCTCTGTGGTAAAGTTACCTATGATGGAAGGGTCATGAAGAGCCGGCATCATTTCCCGGGTGTCAGGATTAAATGTTTTCTCTGAACTGACTCCATTATAACGCGGGTAGCCTCCGGTGTAAACTATCGCGGTGCCGCTTACCTTATCAAGCCCGTTTACCTTAAAATCAACATCCTTAAAAAACGCCCCGTCCTTCATCAATTTTTTGAATCCCTTCTCTCCGAAAAGATTCTGAAGATATTCGATATAATCGGTGCGCAACTGATCTATCACTATTCCCACCACAAGGCGAGGGCGTGACGGATCAGCGCAGAGCATTGTATTAATGCCTACTAATCCACAAAGCACCGAGGTAATCAGACGATTCATTTAGTTCTTTTGCTTCTTGATTTCTTTCGGGGTCCGGAAGAATTTTTCTTCCCTTCACCCCTTTTATGAGATGAAGATCCCCTATTATTAATATAACTATCTTTATACGCGATTATTGCATAAGTTGAGGAAAGAATAAATGTTGTTGCCATTAAAGGAAAGAATGCCGGATTGGCTACTTGCTTCTGGAAAGGCCAGACAAGGAGCATACAAAGCATAGCCACAATATTGAACCAACCCATAGCTATCGCTCCACGTCGAAGTTTGTCACACAACACACATAGCGCCATAATAAGTTGCAAGGGATTCAGCCACAAGAGTAAAGTATTGGGCGAGGTAGCCTCATGAGTGGAAAAGAATACTAAAAATGTCACCAGACATCCTGCCAAGCCCAGAAGTAGAAACCAGATAAAATAAATCCAACGGTATATTGTCTGATTTTTCAGACTGACAATACAAAATGCCACTGCAAACACAGTAGTCAGCCATCCGACAAACAGAGGCGACAACCACCAGGGTGTTGGCGACAGCACAGCATTTGAATTTCCTTCGTTAAGCACCCTCTCCTCCCTTACAAATCTTCTCCCATCGGAGAAATGAGCCTTACCCGACTTTATCATCATCTCCACCGGGACAAACATATCCTCTCTTCCACGCAACGGACGGTCAAGCCCGGAACCAAGAGCGACGTCAATGCCAAATTGATACCAAGGATAATTGCGATGATAGTGCTTCATCTCTTCTCGAAAAGTAGGGAAGGCCATCGTATCCGGATATATCACCCTTGAATCAACCGCCTTATCTATCTGATCAGAGATTCGGGTTGCACAATTATCAAGCACATAATTATAACGATATTTCCTATTTTGCGGCAATGCATGGGTCTGGAGCAAATGAAGGAGTTTCCTTGCCTCTTTCTGATTCAGATTAAGGTCTTGCTCCACCACCTTTGAACCACGCTCCACATATTCCGGCATGAACCACTCAAAAGGATAGCCCACACAGAGATAATCAGTTTCCCCTTTTACGAATCGATAGACAAAATTCGGTTCATTAAAACTGAACATCCCGAAATTCCACACAGAATCAATGCCTGCTCCCCTGACCCTGATCGCCTCATGCCCACATAACTCATATATTTCCGGACCGGGATAGCAGGTTATCAGGCTCACGGTGATTGAATCGGAAAGCGCAGCGTCATCTCTATTGCCAACCTGTGTAGGAATCTGGGCAGTGATAGAAAACCACGACAACGCCATTGCAATAAAGATTGCAATGGCGCCGCTTCGTTTTCTATTATTGATTACCAATCTCATCAATTTATTAATACTCACAAGCTTTCGGATAGCGGGGGAAAGGAATCACATCACGGATATTCTGCATTCCGGTAACGAAGAGCACAAGACGCTCAAAACCGAGTCCGAAACCACTATGGGGAACTGTGCCGTATTTGCGTGTGTCAACATACCAGTCCATACCGGTCAGGCCCAATTCCTGGATGCGCTCGGTCAGTTTGTCATAGTTTTCCTCACGCTGACTGCCCCCTATTATCTCGCCGATCTTCGGGAAAAGGACATCCATCGCACGCACCGTCTTACCATCGTCATTAAGCTTCATATAGAATGCCTTTATCTCCTTCGGATAGTCGGTCAGGATCACAGGCTTCTTGAAATGTTCTTCCACGAGGTAACGCTCATGCTCAGAAGCAAGATCAACTCCCCAATATACCGGGAATTCAAACTTCTTACCACTCTCTTCAAGTATTCTGATGCCTTCAGTATAGGGAAGACGCACGAAATCATTCTTAACCACAAAATGAAGCCTGTCGATGAGTTCCTTATCGAAATGGTCATTGAGGAACTGTATGTCATCCTTGCAATGTTCGAGAGCGTAATTGATGCAATACTTGATAAATTCCTCAGCCAGATCCATGTTGTCGGCAATCTCATAGAAAGCCATTTCCGGTTCGATCATCCAGAACTCAGACAAGTGGCGCGGAGTGTTGGAATTCTCGGCACGGAATGTGGGACCGAAAGTATAGATTAGGCCCAATGCCGTTGCACCCAGCTCACCTTCAAGTTGACCTGAGACTGTAAGACACGCTAATTTCCCAAAGAAGTCCTGGCTATAGTCAACAGAACCATCCTCGTTTTTCGGAAGATCGTTAAGAGGAAGTGTGGTTACCTGAAATTGAGCACCTGCGCCCTCTGCATCTGAAGCGGTGATCAGCGGGGTATGGAAATAGACGAAGCCCTTATCATTGAAAAATTTATGGATAGCATATGCGAGCGCATGACGAATGCGCAAAACAGCTCCGAACGTATTCGTGCGCGGACGCAGATGCGCCTTTTCGCGAAGAAACTCCAGCGTATGTCCTTTCTTCTGAAGAGGATAGTCTGAAGGAGCGGTGCCATAAATCTCCAGATCATTCGCCTGAACCTCCACCGACTGACCGGCTCCCTGCGATGCCACGAGTTGACCCTGGACATGGATGCTTGATCCGGTGGTTATGGATTTCAGTGTGTCTTCCGGAAACTTGGTGAGGTCAAACACTATCTGAAGATTATTGATGGTGCTGCCGTCGTTGAGTGCCACAAATTGCACATTCTTGTTGCCCCGGCGAGTTCTGACCCAGCCCTTAACATCTACTTTCTCACCGACACCCTGCTGTCCTTCAGCAAGGATTGTCTTTACTGTTTTTCTTCTTATATCTTCCATGATTATTTTTTACTCAAAGCTCCCCATGCGGAGGAAGTTGACCTCTTCCTGAGTGAGATAACGCCAACGTCCACGGGGAAGGTTCTTCTTTGTCAGGCCTGCGAAATACACACGGTCAAGTTTGGTGACTCTATAGCCAAGATGTTCAAACATGCGGCGCACAATCCTGTTACGTCCGCTATGGATTTCTATGCCAGCCTGATTACGGTCAGTCTCGCTCACATAACTTATGGCATCAGCGTGGATTTCTCCATCTTCAAGTTCTATGCCGTCAGCTAAGCGCTGCATGTCTTCTTCTGTGATATCCTTATCAGTCCAGACCTGATAAATCTTCTTCTTCACAAACTTCGGATGAGTGAGCTTGGAAGCTAAATCACCGTCATTGGTAAGCAGAAGCACACCTGTGGTGTTGCGGTCGAGACGACCTACCGGATAAATTCTCTCCCGGCATGCATTCTTCACCAGATCAAGCACTGTCAGTCTGCCATTTGGATCATCGCTTGTAGTCACACAATCTTTAGGTTTGTTAAGCAGCACATAACATTTACGCTCCGGCGTAACTACCTTATCATCATATTCTACCACATCGCTGTGACCGATCTTTGTGCCAAGTTCTGTTACAACCTCACCATTCACCTTCACAAGGCCCTGTGTGATATATTCATCGGCTTCACGACGTGAGCAAATACCGGCATTCGCCATATATTTATTGAGACGGATCTGTTCATTCGGATCAATATCTTCCAATATGTAGTCAATTTGCTTAGGACGCGGAGTGAACTTCATATTGTTGTTCTGTTTGCGGTAGCCGTTCTGATTGTAGCGGTTATTGTTGTAGCCACCCTGGTTGTTGCGGTTATAGCCGCCCTGATTGTTGCGGTTGTAGCCGCCCTGATTGTTGCGGTTGTAGCCGTTCTGGTTCATGCGGTTGTAGCCGCCCTGGTTGTTGCGGTTGTTGTAGCCGCCCTGATTGTTGCGGTTATAGCCGTTCTGGTTCATGCGGTTGTAGCCGCCCTGATTGTTGCGGTTATTGTAACCGCCCTGATTGTTGCGGTTGTAACCATTCTGGTTCATGCGATTGTAGCCGCTCTGATTGTTGCGGTTGTAGCCGTTCTGGTTCATGCGGTTGTAGCCGCCCTGATTGTTGCGGTTATTGTAGCCGCCCTGATTGTAGTTATTCTGACGGGGCTGATATGCCTGACGGGGCTGATAACCACCCTCTGTATTGTTTTGGAAAGAGGTTTCACCACTCTGTTCGCTCTTATCACCGTCGGCATCAGTGACACCCTGCTGCTGGTAGTCCTGTTGATGATAATTATTACGGTCATAATGGTTATTGTAATTATTACGATTGTAACCATTCTGACGATTCTGATAGCCGTATTGGCGCTGCTGATACCCCTGACGGTCACCATACGTGCGTTGCATGCCGTCGTTCTGGCGCTCGTCATTCGGATAGTTCACTTTCTCGTAACGGTTTTCTGTTTCCCCGCTCTCAGTCGCACCAAGACTCGGAGTAGCGCCGATTCTCGGACGCTTTGGTTTCTTTTCTGCTTCCATTTCGTTAGCTTTAATTTTTTCTATACCGCCTTATTATCATCACGACACACAAGGCGCAACGATGGGTTATTATTTATGAGTTTTTGGTTTTAAGTGATTTAAGTTATATCTTTACATATAATTATCTCGACATCACCAATGCTTTGAACAATCATAATTTTCATTCACGAAAACACATAACCTGCTCATAAGCACCGCAAAATTAATCAAAAATAACGAAAAACCAAAATTTAATAAAAAATAAAGGGAGACAACCTATGTAATCTCCCCTTTTTTTATGGTGTTTAACCGTTGATCTTATCAATACCGGCTGCTATTTCACGATAAATGTCATCTACATTTCCACTGCCGTTAATCTTGATATATTTGTTCTCCTTCATGTAATGGTCACGAAGAGGTGATGTCTGCTTATGATATACGTCAAGACGTTTTTTTATGGTGTCCAGATTATCGTCCGCTCGTCCTGTCTCCTTGCCCCGGTTTAGCATTCGCTCTACAAGTTCTTCTTCGGGCACTTCAAGGCCTACCACTGCATGCAGTTCGGTGCCACGTTTTTTCAAAAGCTCATTCAAAGCTTCCGCCTGTGGGATCGTGCGTGGGAAACCATCAAATATCACACCTTTTTTACCGCTGGCCTCCTTCTCAAGCACATCATCAAGAATGCTTATCATGAGATCGTCAGGAATAAGCTGTCCCTCCGATATATACTTCTGGGCTGTCTTCCCAAGCTCAGTTTCGCGTTTGATGTGATCACGGAGCACCTCCCCGGTAGAGATATGGTGAAGTCCGTAATTATCGATCAGTTTGGCACTCTGTGTACCCTTTCCGCTGCCGGGGGCACCGAATAATACAAGATTTAACATGGGATTTGATGGTTTAGGGTTTATGATTTGAAGGGATTAGCACAGATCGAGATCACTCTTTTACAGCGTAAATGTCTTTAAGGTTTCTGACTTTGCCATCAAGATCAAGGCCATAGCCTATGATAAACTTCGGTGGGATCTCAAACGCCACATAATCCGGTTTAAAGCCAGTCTTGGAGCTTTCCGGTTTGTAGAGAAGGGTTACGAATCGGATTGAGTTGGGGTTTCTTTTCTTAATGTCAGAAATCATCTGAATAGCGGTCAGACCCGTATCAACAATATCTTCGATTATGACCACATCCTTGCCGTCGATATCTTCTGTCAAGCCCGTAAGCTGTTTCACACTTCCTGTTGAACTCATTCCGTCGTAACTCTTATATCTGATAAATGCCACAGGCGCGTCGTTGAGCTCTGCTTCCCTGATAAGATCAGCTGCAAATATGAAAGCCCCGTTAAGCACACAGATAAACACCGGCTTCTTTCCTTCAAGATCACGATGCAGGTCAGAGGCAATTCTTTTCACCTGATTGTGAATTTCCTCTCTCTTCAGATACGGCACGAATGTAAGACCATCTACTATGACTTTCTCCTCCATTTTCCTTATGAAAGTTTGTTTCTACAAAATTACAAAATACGCTTGAATTATGCAAAAGTTTTTGCCGGATTATGATAAAGAAAAGGGGTCATGACACACACCGCATCACAACCCCATTCCTTTATGGCAAAAGCCGATAAATTATTTTATAACTTTATAAATGTTGCCAGACACTTTCAGGATATATATTCCCTTGGGAAGAGCAGACAGATATGTCTTGTCAGCTTTCTCCTTCAAAAGCAATCCATTCAGAGTGTAGATGTCTGCTTCATCCACATCGCCAACCACCGCCTCAATGCCTGTGAGGCCATCAACATGGCAGGTAGCGGTTACGCCGGAGCCATCCATGGCAACCACAGTTATCAGAGCCGTACCCTCTCCTGTAAGGGTAACAAGGCCACTCTCACTTACAGTGGCAACTCTTTCATTCGAAGTGCCCCATTCAACTCTTTTATCAGTAGCGTTTTCCGGAAGCACTGTCACAGTAAGCTGGACTTCATCACCCGGATATTTTTCTATAGATGACGGGGTCAAGCTCAATTCCGTGACAAGTATCACCTCCGGTTCCTTTGCCTTGACCGTCACCTCACAACATGCATAATTTCCATTGGGAAGCGTAACGGTAATCCTGGTGGCACCCACACTGACAGCAGTGACCACCCCATCTTTAACCGTTGCCACACTTGTATCTGAACTACTCCATGTAAGCTCTTTGTCGGTAGAAACATAGTCCGAAGTAACAGTAGCTATGAGCTTAACACTCGCACCTTCCACAAGAGTCACCTCCGGTTGGTCAAGAGTCACAACAGTATCGTCGAAATTTGCAAACTCCTCATGAGACACTATTTTAAATTCACTCGGAGAATTAGCGGGCACCATAAGGTAAGCTGTATTTGCCGGGATAAAATCAACATTAGTCTGAATGAAACCAAGGCTGCCATCTTCACATACACCAAGCACACGCATTGTGTTGTAGTCATATTTCACACGGTTGTTGTGCACACCACCTTTATCGCAGTTGAAGTATACCCCCTTGAGATTACTGTTGTAAGTAACCGCATTACCTTTACCTCCGGGAGTCAACCTGTTGTCAGAAGAAGTGGCTCCGACACACTTTACAAGAACCGGTGTCTGTTCAGGAATCACTCCTGTAATTTCCTTGAGTGTCACCTGCCCCCAAGGGCCGAACTGATCAATTGTATAAAATTTTAACCCCTGGGTATGGGCAGAATAAGGGAAAGAGGTATAAAGCGTAGTGAAGCGACCTGCATAATCTCCCTTGCTGGCTTCCGCGTTAGGCACTGCGCCGAAATAATTATCGCCGTCAGAATCTATAGGCAGGATAAACCATTTACGATAGTCACCGGTAGCAGTTACGGACATATTCCCAAGATCCGGCCTGGTCATTGTCTCGCTATCGCCAAGATACCTCGTTACCCCATTATAGACCCCATAAGCCATATATACCTTCTGGCCGTCAGATGTGCCATTCTGACTTAAATGGACATAATGATCAATAATGCTATACACACTTGTGCCCTGGGCAGAAATATTATATACGTCTCCAATCTGATCTATATATAGCACTGAACCGGCATCATGACTAATAGCCTCGAAATCTTTCTGAAGAGTAATTGCCTGGAGGTCAGCGGAGGTGGCCACAAAGTCTATACTGCCTTTATTATCTACCACCGACACATAGCGCTTTGTCTTCATATTCTGGACCCTGTAGTAGCCGTTGCCTGTAAGGTCTGCCATAGCCGGAATAGCGGCACACAAGGCAAGAGAGAGAATAAGAGTTTTTTTCATTTCAATAACTTAAATTTTTAAATTAAAAATTCAGTCACACTGGAATCACTAAGAATATCCAATGTGACTGATTATTTAACGTCAGTAGTGGGTGAAATATTTCACACACCGACTAAATTACTGAGCAATTGCGATAGCAACACGGTTCTGAACCGGATCAGGATAGGGCTGATGTTCAGCCTCACCCATGCTCTTCACTGTCATGCGGTCTGCAGGGATGCCATAGTTGTTGCGGAGAGCCTGTGCAACTGCCTCTGCACGCTTGGCAGCAAGACGGAGGTTGATCTGCATTGTGCCTGTGCCCTTGTCAGCATAACCGGTGATCACAACGTTTGCCTCAGGATGCTCTTTGAGGTAATCAGCGATAGCCGCCACCTTAGTCATCTCAGAAGAAGAGATGGTGTTAGTGTTGATCTTGAAGAAGATGTCACGGCGCATGGGCTCAAGAACGGGCTTCTGCTCAGGAACAACCTCAACCGGAACTTCAACTACCTTCTCAACAACTCTCTCGATGATCTGGGGTTCCGGAGCAGGAACTTCAATCACGCGGGTAACAGTTGCTGACTGAGGACCAAAGAAATACTTAACACCTACAAGACCGTTGATATACCAGTCAAGATTTGAGCCGATCTTTGAGTTGTAGTTGTCATTCACGTTGTTTGCCATCAACTCAAGACCAACCTGCCAGTTCTCAGCAACGTTGAAGTTGACATCGAAACCGAACTGCATGAGGAAACGAGTCTTGGTGCCATCCCAAATGTTGCCAAGTGCTACATAGTCAGCGGGCACATGATGAGTAGTGGGATAAGCCTTTACAATTTCGTTAGCCTCTTTGTTATGGAAAGCGATGTTAACACCTACGCCGGCGAGAAGGTTAACCTCTACAAGACGGTTGGGATTGAAGCCACCGAACACATTTGTAAGATCAACTACAGCATCTACAGCGGGAGCAACATAGTTCCATTTCCACTTATACTCATTCATCTTAGCTTTGCTCATCCATGCGTTGACATTCAGACGGGCGCCGATATAAGGATTAAACTTATAGCCGACAGCAAGCTGAGCATTGGGGCTTAGAAGACTTCCGAAAGAACCTTCGCCTATTGTCTCCTGGATTCCTACCTGGGCCTGACCGTACCAGTGTGGGAAGAAGGTATATTCTGTGACTGTCTCCTGGGCATTGGCGCAAAGACCGCCGAGCAGGATTGAAGCCGACAAAAGAATCTTTTTGAAATTCATATTTTTGATATGTTTTTGGTTCTGTAAAATAATTTATAAGAATTTTGTTGTCCGGAATGTTCATCTTCCGGAGTCATCCCGGACAAACAAATGCTCTCACTTATTAATAAGCTCTTACGTAGTAAACCTGTGAAGAGGTGTAGCCACGGTAGTCAACTGAAGAATAGAAGATCTTGTAGGTATAGCCTTTGCGGAGCTTAGAACCGTCAAGATAGATTCTCTGATAATCACCCGGGAGGATCTCATTGAAATATTCAGTCTCGTTAGCCTGCTTGGCAGCGGATACGCTCTTGTTGCCATTTGCATCGTAAGCAGCAACTACAGCCACATACTTCTTGAATGAAGGAACGATGATCTCAGCATTGTGAGAGGTAGCGAAGAGTTCCATGTTGTTGCCAACCTGCAGCGGAGTAGCATCATATCTGTCATTAGAGAGGTGGTGGATCTGACCGTCCTGACCCATGTAGGCCATCATCACCTGGAGATATGCATTCGGGTTCTTGAGGAAGCGGTTAACTCTTGTTGCAAGGCTGTTGTAGAGGTCAAGGAGATTCTCGCTCAGACGACCAAATCTGCCATTAAGCTCTTTGTCAATGCGGTCCTTGATAGAAGCAAGAGTGTTATCAATCTTGCTCTGAACGCCTTCAAGCTGAGAATTGATATCCTTAACCATCTTCTCCATCTCAGCATTGACCTGATCTGCAATCTGCTTTGCAATACCCTCAGTATCTGCATCGCCTTCTATAGATGATTCGATTGCCTTTATGATCTGATCAACCAAAGAATTGAGAGCATCGCCATTGGGTCCTACAACCTGCTGTCCATCTGGAGTGTAACCAAGTGTGATATTAGCTTCATCACCAAGATAACCGATCAGATTACCGTCCTTATCATAAACCGGAGAGCCACCCAGATTGATGTCAATCTTAGTGTCAGGATCAATAGAGATATTAAGATTGAGTTCAATCTCAATGTCTGTATACGTGATACCATCAAGACCGAGCTGCAGACGGCTGTGGATGCTTTCAAATGCACGGTTGATGATGTCTTTGATATAACCCATTGTAGGAGTCGGGAGCTGAGCTTCTGTGCCAAAGCCCCATGCTGAACGGTAGCTGAGAGGACGGAAGGTAGTGACAGCCATCTTATAGTCAGAGCGAACTGATTTAGTGGCAACAACTTCTGTGCCTGTCTCATCAAGCTCTGTATCGTCCCATTCACACTTCACGCAGTAAGCAGGAATATCCTGGCTGAACTGTCTGTAGATAACCTTAGCGAGGTCTACGAAGTCTGATTTAGTGTGGTTCTTGATAGCATCTTTGAACTCAGTCAGAAGACCATCTTCAATCTTGATGCTGGTCTTTGCGATTTCTTCGTTGAGCTCGGTATATCTCGGTGTAGCAACAGCTTCATAAAGACCTGAAGTATGCTCTGAACGAGTATTACCCATCGTGAGAAGGTGATCTGACTTCTCAAGCTTAAGCTCATCAAGCACCTGCTCATCACGAGAGTTTACAATAGAAAGACGTAGGCCCTCGAAATCACGTTCAGCGGGGTCTACAGTAAGATAGAGCTTACCGAGTGCATCAAGCTGCTTGACATCGGCGCTCATCACCTGCATAGTTGGAGCATCTATAGCCTCAAGCTCCTCGCTCAACTCATCGTTGAAAATGCCTTCATTAGTGGTGTACTCCCAAGCAGAGCTGCCAGGGAACATCACGTTATGATCAGACATCGCATAGTAGTTGGTCAGGATGTTGCTCTGAACATCAATAGGAAGATTGATTGAGCCGAAGATAGCGTTATGCACCTGATTCAATGTGATGCCGCTAACATATTTAGCCATCTTCTGCATCAGGCGATAATACATATCCGTAACCTCATTATGGAAATTCTCAAGCTGTTCACGGATACCATTGAGTGCGATGTAAGTAGCCTCGACATAGGCTGCATAATCAGCTTTGAAAGTCTCATAGTCATCCGACAGAGTAGCATACTGTTCAGCGAGTTCTGACAACTGATCATTAACCCCATTGAGAGTCTCTATTACCTCGCCATACTTCTCCTCGAGAGCTGTCACCTCCAACTGAAGCTGACCGAGTTCGCCACTGAGTTCACCATACTGAGCCTGAAGATCTGCGAGATCAGCACTGAGCTGTGTGATCAAAGCCGCATTGTTCTGAGCCAATGTGAAAGCATCGTCTGCCTTCTGAGCAGCATCGCTGATCTGTTTTGAAAGAGCGCTTACCTGATCCTGAAGATTCTTGATCTGGTTGTTGAGAAGATCAGAGATCTTGCCGTCAACATAGCTCTTAAGAGTGTCTTCGAGCTGCGACAGAGTAGTTGCGATCTGACCCAGGATTTCAGCTTTCAATGCCTGGTCTGCTGCCTGATAGGCTGCGGTAAGATCGGAGATACGCTGATTAAGGAGTGCCTCAAGACCCGCTTTTACCTGTGCAAGTTCAGTAGCAGTGGCGAAATCACCCTCATCAATGAGCTTCTGAATCTCCTTGTCAAGATTATTCTTGAAAGTGAGATCTGTGAGATCACGAAGACGCTGAATCTGATTCGACAGGTCTGTCTGAGTTATCTCAACATCATTGCGGAAATCCTGCTCGGTGTCCTTACAAGAAGTGAACGTTCCGACTCCACCGGTCGCTACTGTAAGCAACAGCAAGCCGTTGAATAATTTTCTATTCATTCCTTTTAGATTTAGTTAATTGATATTTGTTGTTCAATATTTCTAATTTCCATTAAGCTATAATGACCAATTGCCGATATATCACCGGCCCTAAGCGCATTACATCGTTGAAATGAGACAAAAAGCAAAAACTCATGACCATAGGAAGCCCTATGAGCCAATGAATTTGACTGCAAAGGTAAGACTCTTTGAGCAATGAAACAAATTTTTAGTAAAAAATTTTTCAACA
>CAZQSD010000056.1:0-18760 GCA_964595885.1 uncultured Sangeribacter sp. | reverse complement strand
AATCTCAAAATGTTTTATGGGCAGCAGTTGTAATATGTTGGCCCAATTAATAAAAACTCATCTATTGTTTTGGAACACAGAGGATTTTTATATAAATTTGCAGCTGACATACATACTTTTCCATAAAATGAAAGAATAGAGGCTTATGGCAGTAAAAGAAAGATATCCTATCGGTGAACAGGATTTTAAGTCACTTCGTGAGGGCGACTACCTGTATATAGATAAGACAAGGTATGTAGACATGATAGTTAAGGGAAGTAAGTATTATTTCCTTGCGCGTCCACGCCGATTTGGGAAGAGCCTTTTTCTTTCAACATTGCGATATTTTTTCGAGGGAAGGCGAGAACTCTTCAAAGATCTTTATATTGACTCAACTGATTGGATTTGGGAATCATATCCCGTGTTCAGGCTTGATCTTAACATCAATAAGTATGCTGATCCTGAGGCTCTTGATGCAGTCCTTGACAATTTATTTAACAAATGGGAAACTAAATATAATGTCGGTGGCAAGTCATTAGAAATGTCAGTCAGATTTCGTGATATCATAGAGGCTGCCCATGAGAAGACGGGAAAACAGGTAGTCATCCTCGTTGATGAATACGACAAACCGCTTGTAGGGAATCTTAACAACGATGAGAATTTTGATCACTATCGCTCTAAATTGGCTTCTCTTTATTCTAATTTCAAAAGCAGTGCGGAGCACATACGACTGGTGTTCCTGACCGGCGTAAGCCGTTTCAGCAAACTAAGCGTATTTTCCGATCTTAACAATATCAGGGATATAACATTCGCCAATGAGTATGCCGACATCTGTGGCATTTCAGAACAAGAACTTAAGAGAAGCTTCAAAGGAGGAATTGAAACACTGTCGAGAAAATATGGTTGGAATCACCATTCTACTCTCAGGCACCTTAAGGAGAACTATGACGGCTATCGGTTTGCTGAGGAAGGATCCGACATGTATAATCCGTGGTCATTGCTCAATGCCATGGAAGAAGAGAAGATTGCCAACTACTGGAACCGCACAGGACTCCCAACACTCATAATAGAGTCATTAAAGCGAATTAAATGCGATCTTGAGCAGTTTCTCTGCTCGCAATGCAGCCTTGATGAACTTGAAGGACTTGACCTTACTAATCCCCGGCCATTGGCTCTGCTATACCAGACCGGTTACCTGACCATCAAAGGGTATGACCCGGAGTTTAGTATATATCAGCTTGGCATCCCCAATAATGAGGTTAGACAAGGACTGATGACTCATTTACTCTCTTTTTACTCATCATTGAACGGCACAGAAACAAATTTCTTTGTCGGTTCATTTGTGAGAGATCTGAGAAAAGGAGATGTGGAGAATTTCATGACACGCCTCAAAAGTTTCTTTGCTGCCACACCATATGACATGGATATGGGAAATGAGCGTAACTTTCATAATGCAATCTATGTATTAATGACCCTTGTTGGGCTGTATGTAAAGGCTGAAGTAAAGACCTCCTCAGGTAGAATAGACATTCTCTGCCAAACGAATCAATACATATATGTCATTGAAATTAAATATGACGGCACCGCACGCGAGGCCCTTGATCAGATTGAGCACAAAGGATATACAATTCCATTTAAATCCGATGGCAGACACATAATATGCATCGGCACTAATTATTCCTCAAAAGAACGTCGCATAACCGATTGGCTTATAGCCAAGGAAAGCTAATTTTGAGCTAAAAACCCTGATAGATATAGAGAGCTCTAAATATTAATCTAACAGATCGTTCTTTATAATTATAGTTTCTTCTTTTTCAAGTACTCTCGTTGAAGGATTGTTATTATAATCGTGGGACAGCAAATCCGAAAAAATTGATGCCCCCTGATAGTTAATGTTTGATAACTACTCTGAGAACTCAGAGTAGTTATCAAACATAGAAAATATCGGTTAGAAGATTACTTTGGTTGCTTTAGAACCGGTGACTTTGATGTAGGTTTCTCCGGACACAGGCTCTGCAACCCTTACTCCTTGCAGGTTGATATAGTAGGGGAGGGTTGAGGTCGTTTCGTAGATTGTCTGCACACCGGAATCGCCAGGGTCTACATTGAAGTATGCAGTTCCGTCTTTAACCTCCATCCAAACATGGTCTTTTTTCACATTCCAGGGTAGTGTCCACCATTTTCCAAGTCCTTCCCATGTTATTACAGGACGTAGGCAATAGAATCCATCAGCAAGATCAGCGGGTAGCTGTGCTTTCTTATAGATTGACCTTGCTTCGCATGAAGGAAGGGGAAAGTCCATTACCGGAATTACCTCACCTTCTGTCCCGTATTCGGAATCAGTCAGCAGGCAACCAAACTCAATGTCATAATCAAGTTGCGACTCATTGACGATCCATCCTGTCACGGTAAACTTTCCTCCAAGTGCAACACTTTTATTAGCAACGTTGAAGTTTTCATCACGACCACTGATTGGTGGTAAGAATTCGCCCTCATTGTCATTAGGATCAAGAAAGGCAACTATGCTTTGAAAATAATTAAATGCTAGTGAAGAGCTTGAGCCGCCAGTCCCTTGCACCTCCGGATTAAGTGCATCAAGTCTAAACCAACCATCGCTGACACCGTTCCAGCCCCAATTAAAATGGAAATAGCCATCTTCCAAATAACCATCGCATACAAATGCATGACCTTCTCCGGCAGAAGTCACACCATTATATAACACTGCGCCGTGCTGCTTAAGCTGCTCATAGATAAAATCATCCCAAGTCTTCCCTTCCTCTTTCCAACAATTACGTTGCACATACTGAGCATTAGCATTGTAACCGAAATATCGCCATAGAGAATAGGGTACAAAACCGGATACTGTGCCGCTTTCACCCTCCGTGATATCGAGCGCCACTATCCACATAGAATATAAGAATTTTATACTTGAGAATTTGGAATATAGGTTGTCACATCAATTAATGGTAATTTACTTCCTTTTGTGATAACCTCGGATATAAATATTTTCACTTCATCAATAGTTATCTTACCACGTATATAGGCATAATAAAGAAAGTCAATAGTGGTAAGATATGTTATGCCGTTTTCACTGCAATAATCCTTAATATCTCGCAGATTACTACTTCCGATCATATTGTTATTATCCCTGCAAAATACCAGACAAGCACTTTCACCTTTACCTAACATCAGTGAGGATCGGAGGCGCGCATACTCTTTTCGCGAATCTCCTTGTGGGGCGAATACCACCGTAGAAAGTCTGTTGGGTAAAAACAACAAGGTATTGTCAATCTGTACTTTCATAGAATGATTAACAGTCACTTCACTATACACCACATCAAGAATAATATATTCGTATTCAGGGAATATGTCAAGCAATAAACTGAATCGCTCCGCTTTTATAAAGTGGATTATTACATCAGCATCAAGCACAATTTTAGTTTTCGCTACCATCCATACCTAATTTGTGTAATAGTTCAAGATAATGTCCTTCAGATATCTTACCTTCATCAAACAGTTTTCTCGCTTTCTCTCCGAAATTCCCTATTACGAGATTATGGTTTGCCGGTTCATATAATGTTGTGCTGTAACCATAGGCTTTAGCGGAGGCAACAACCGGTGCAGAGAGCAAATCTTCTTTTTGTCTCCTATTGATAAGCCTAAGATCTGACAAACGATTTATTGTAGCTTGTCGGGAGACTGAAAAGTAATGTTCAAGACGCAGCACTGTTGCCAATGAAACATTTTCAGACAGCAATTCTTCTTCAGGAATCATCTGACGAACACCTGCAGCAGGCATAAGGAACATTAATGCAAAAGCGTCGGCACATTTTTCAGACTCTGATTTTTTACCATGCTCAGGGGTGCAATGGGGAGTCGGATTATTGTCTATAAAAAGATGGTAAAGTTCATGCGCAATGGTAAAGTGCTGGCGTGAACGAGGCTGATTTGAATTTATTAACATAAATCGTAGGCTTCCGCTTTTAAGACTCATTCCCGAGAATGGATTTGAAAGAGGCCGATATACGGTTAGGACATTTAATTTAAGCAGCAAACTTTTTAGATTCACTGCCTCTGTGTCACTGAGTCCAATTTTCTGCCTAAATGTGGTAACTTGATTTTCAATTATATTAATTAGATTATCTTTCATCTCATTTCCAGGCTTTCCATTTTAATATATGACTTTACGATGTCTTTGAATCGGATAATCTCTTTGCTATCCTCTGCCGACAAACCTTCAATCCTAAAAGCAGAAGCCATAATCAAAGAATCAACATTTTCATTCTCATAAAACAGTATTTCCATATCACAACCATACAGATCACTTGCTCTTTCAATAATATCATATGGCACTTCGCGTGTCCCTGCCTCATAATTACTATATGCAGATCGGCTGAGGCCCAGGATCTGTGCAACTTGATCTTGGGTATACCGGGCAGTTTCTCTTAATTTTTTAAGGTTATTTGCAACAATCTTATCCATAAACTTAATCTTTTTCTGTGGCATACTTAACAAATATACTCTTTTATTAAACGTTTTGCCACGCTTTTATTGTATAAATTATTTTAATAAGTAGCTGTAAAAATGGGAGCGTTCCAACAGGCTTGGCAATCTCCTTTGTCAACAAATAATAATCGAGGCGGGAATCAAGATTACCTCTTCCCGCCCATTAAAAATAAATTTACAATTAAAAGAACCGATTATTTTACTAACACCTTCGAGACCTTACCATTCGACTTCTTGATATATAGACCAGGAGTTAGTTGATGAGTAGTTACCTCTATTCCTGACAAAGTGAAAACGTGTGATTCGGAAGGAATTGACCTATCATGGTCAACCTCGTCCCGATATTTATCTTCTTGATATATCTTTCTTACTCCTGTAGTTGACAGATTCATCGGTGTGAACACAATCTCTTCAGAGGGATGGAGAGCAGGGAGTCCGGATATGACCGTTACAGTAGCCCTTACGTCCCCCTGCCACCACGCAGCAGTAAGATTCTCGAACGCAAGTTCGGTTGTGTCAATCACAATCTTGTCCTGAGCCAAATATACCGGGCCTTTCTTTGTATCACGCCAAACATTCACTATATAGCCATCAGCACATTCCAAAGGTTCCCAAAATATGGTGAATCCTCTTGAATCATCGTTGGGGCGCCATGGAGAATAAATGAATGTTTCCACATCGGGCCGCTCACTTACCACATTATATTCAAAACTACTTTCCCCTGTCTCTTCATTATAGCCAAGACGTGTCAGGTAAGGAGAAAAGTCAAGATACTGCCTAAAAGTCTTTAAGGTGTTAGAGTATTCAGGATAGAGATATATCTGGTTACTTACGCCGGGCCAGGTGACGGTATTCTTGTACTTGTCTGAATAATGTATTGAGACACCGGGATTTGTACGGCTGTTGACAAGGTTGTTATCCCATGCATTCTTATCGAAATCTATATGCCATATCACTAACCCTTCCTCGCCAAGCGATTCATCCCAACTCTCATTGCATCTGCTCTCAACAATGAAATATTCATTTGGTGAGTCTGTTGCTATCTTCACCGCATGTCCATTATTGGTAGCAGCATCAAGAATATAAGTCTCCCCATCCTCTGCCTCATAAAACTCCGTCCAACGGCAAATCCATTTCTCGTATGCACTATATAAAGGTGGTTGGGTAGCATCGTTATTGTAGGGACCTTGATCCATTATACTCCATGTTCCCGGGGTTGATATATTTCCCATATTATAGCCTGTATTATATAAGTCAGGAATACCTAATACATGTGAATACTCATGGCAAAATACTCCCACACCAGCAAGACAGGGGGCACTCTCACCCTCAGGGATACGGAAGTCGGCTACCAGCTCGTTGGAACAAGCATAAGGACGGAAAATCTTGCCATCAAGCACCACCTCACCGTATATCTCGTCATCATAGTTACCCTGATGCGGCCATATACAGCTCCCATCGGCAGTGTCGTGCTGCCCGTGACCCGCATATATGAAATAGACCGTATCAATAACGCCATCGTTGTCATAATCATAACGAGAAAAGTCCATTCCTTGTCTGTCAAGTTCCTCCAAGGCATATTTTAGGGCATATCCCCAGTTGTCAAACTGTTTCAGATTATCTCCAGTGTACCACGCACGGGGTTCAGGCAGAGTTATGATTTCGCTCACATCAAACACCGGTATGAAATTTCCATCTGAGCACGCCGTGAAGTAATCAGCTGCCGAGCCATGCCCACCGTATAGAGAATATCCCGGCTCATTCAGCATGCGCTCGATAGTAGACTTAGGATTTGGTATAACAAATGGAGTATCAGCATATTCCAGCAGTACTATGAGACCATGGATATCCGTGCCGATAGTAGGATAGGTTGTACGCCCATCATCATCAATGGCAGGGAGACATGAAGGGGTAGTATGGTCTACACATTTCTGTGATCCTTTCTCTGCCATTAAAATATTGACGCTCTCAGCACAGTATTCCAAAGCTTTTCCATCTCTTACTGCCTTACGGAAAAAGCCCTTGCTATCTCTCTCCATAATAAACGATTCCTCCGCGTCAGTAAAATAATGAAAATGTTCATCACCATGGGCACGAACCATTATCTTACTTCCATCAGGATTAGTAATTTGAATTGCTCCGGGCCATGCAGTTACTGCCCCTGCAAAAAAAGGTGCTGCAAGAGCAGCCACACTCAGTAAAATTTGTTTCAATCTATTGTCAGTCATAATTATATATGGGGTATAAAGGTCGTGGAAACCTGATGAGAGATTTCCACGACCAGTTAATTTAAAGAGCAATCTTTTTAGTGAAAGTTGCCCCTGCTGAAGTTGCTTTTACGATATAGATACCTGATGACAGGTCTGTCAGAGTTAACTCGGCAGCATGAGCAGATTTACACAATTTTCCGTCAGAAGAATAGACGCTGAAATCACTCTCTGGCTCTCCAATGATATATGCCTTGCCAGCTTCAATTACAAGTGCTCTATCACCAAGCAATGTTGTGCCTACACTCGCTAAATTATTGATACGGAAAGCCGGTCCGAAGGTCTGACGATTGATATAGCCTTGCTCATTTGTAACTATGATACGTAGGTTGAACCAACCTTCATACGCCTCTTCAGTTATCCCTTCCAAAGAACCCTTCATTACCTGGCCATAGCCAGCTTGATTGGAATATTCCGGCAACTCCTCAACGGGTATTTCTTTCCATTCCACATTCGTATCATTCCACACGAAATATGGTGCGTAAAGCACTTTGACATCTACCGGCGTGGTATTATAGTTGTAACATAAAGTCATTGAATCCTCATCATACCACCAATCGTAATTTCCCGCTGCCACTAATATTGAGGCACCCTCTGCTGAATCAAAGGTCTGAGCAAAATTATTGTCAGCATCACGAAACTGCACCGCCTGCAAAGTCGGTGGGCAATAGTCATCCCACTCATATCCAAATTCACAATAAGTAAGATTGAAACCATCAATCCCATCGACCTTCACATTTTCCGTGTTCCATAATACAAAGCCATAGGTTCCTGTAGGGTCTTCATTGGGAGCATTATCCCAATAATCGTTCCAGCCCTCACCCTCTCCTACCGATTCGCCATTATGCAATACAGATAATGCGATTAAAGGTACATCAAGTTGCCTTTTTTCTCCGGCAAGCCCTATATACGTAGAATACAAATCATCTAATCCTATACTTGTATTAATACTTCCCCACGCATTATAAATAATAGGACGACCGGGATATATAGGTGCAGAATTACCGTATGTATAGTTAAAAAATCCGTCTTCCTTAAAAGCAAGTCCATGATTATAAAAGGCATTTCCCTCCCATATCAGGTTTCCCTCATCATCTGCTGGCGAAGCTCCTGAAACAGCAGGATGCATATAATTGAAAGAAGGCAGGTAAACTACTTCGTTTCCGTTTCCTGTAAAACGGAAATAGGATCCTTGTAACTCATAAAGGGTTTGGGGATACCTATCCATTTTTGTTAATTGAAAATTAGTCTTCACTTCAACGGGTAGTGAGTCTATATTCTTTGAAGTTGAATAAAAAACCGTAGAAGGTACCTCCCAAAAAACATTAAATAATGATAAAAGGGGATAAGACATTTCTCCCAAAACCACATCTGCCCTAATAGCAATAGGACACACAGATCCTTCTTCTGTCACTCCTCCTTGAGCAGTATGACCAAATATTTCGGAATGTTCACAATAATTACTATAGTCATTTTCTAAAATTAAGTTTTTTATACCTTCAGAGAATGCAAGCGTACTTACATACCCGTTTTCAGTACAAAGGTTTCTAACTTGATACACCAAAAAACGGTCTGATATATCATTCACATATATATCTGCCTGAGTAGCTGTGTCCCAGTCAATTTCAATCCCAAAGTAATCTTTTAAATCTACCTCAGCTACCTCAACAGTTAAACACCCCACGAATGCTGAATAATAAGTATCATAAATCACTGCATCTATCACTCCACCCTGATAGTTACCTTCTAATTTTTCTTGGACACCATCATTGCTAATTATCTTATCATTTTCAGCTTTCTCTCCTCCGGGAAGATAAGACACTCCTTGAAAATGATTTACAGTGGTTGATGGGTCAACTGTAATCGTGATAGACTCATTAATATCAACATCCTCTAAAATCACAAAAGCATTAGACCACTCTGTTATTCCTTTTTTCGTGATCTTTTCATCAAACTTTATTGCAAATGTATAAGTACCTGTACGCATACCCGGTATCAAAACATTCACCATGTCTTCACTAAATTCATATATATCAGCACCATATGCTACTTCATTACTATAGAAAAAGAAATCTAATGGACTATACTCATCCGGATTATAATCGAGCTTAAGAGTTACATCTACTCTTTCACCGGGAGCTTTAGCCATTTCAGAAGCACTGGAAGTAATAAGTGCCGAGGGCTTACCGGTCATCTTGACAAGTTCTGAAGCCGGGATACTGGTCTTACGGGTTTCATTGCCAAAAACGTTGGCAACACGAGTGTGTTTTTGTAAAGCAGCCTCTGTTTCTGCCGTGACTTTCACTATAGCACTACAGGGTATGACAGCCATACATAGTAGTGACACCAGAATTAAAAAACCTTTCATAATATTGTCTGGGTTTATGCCGACCCTCTTCCATAGCCGACAAGATTAACAATTATGAAACCGGAAGAGTGCCTCAAGATAAAAAGTTCTGAAACGGGTTTCATTGTCAGGATCCTACACAAAGTTTGAAAAAATTCTTCGATGGCAAAGGTAGTAATAGAAAGGTGTAACCCTCTAATCATGTATTTTCAAAAAATCTCCTAAAACTGAATTTAAGTATCTTCATATTTTACTTAAATCGCTGTATTCCTATGATTATTAAGATGTTTACTTAAGTAATAGATCGTTAAATAAGTACATTTTTAAAGATAAACCATAATAGAAATTTGGTTGTTTAAGGTAAAAATATTAACTTGCAGCGGTTATGAGGAAATTCATTTTAGCGTTCATATTGCTTTTTGTGGTCTGCGCAGCCTGTGTGATGCGTAGCCAAGGATTGTCGTCAACACTGAAGGAAGATTATTTCAAAGAGATGGCTTCACGCGACAGTGTGGATCCTGAGATAAGGATAATCTGGTATGATTCCCTGTTAAATGTCACTGACGGTGATAATATAGAGATCATGCTTAAGAAAATCAAGTTACTTGGAGAGGCGGGATACAGTGACAAGGCTTTCAGTCTCTCTGATGATTTACTCAAAAGGAATAAAAAGCTCCCTTTGCACCATAAATTGGCTTTGCTTTATAATCGCGCAAAAAGTATGCAGGATAGTAAGAACATGCTAAGTGCGTTAGCTGAGTTCACCAATATACTTGATATGCCAAAACCCGATTCCTTGAAATACTGGGATGTGAAGACTGCTCTTTCCATGTTCTCAATCTATAGTGATCTTAACGACAGGGTAAAGGCAGAGGAATGGCTAAAGAAATCGGAAGCCATGATTTCCAGTTATCCGCTTACCAACGATTTCCGTAGGGATGCCGAAGGGAGATGTCATGGCTCTCGTGCCACTTTACTGATTGAAGATAATAAACTCGACTCTGCATATAAGGAGGTAAAGCTTGCCCGTGAATTTTGTTCATCTCCGGAAGCTCAGATGGCTTCTCTTATACAGACAGCCCAAATATATATTGCGAAAGGTCAGACCGAAGCTGCCCGGCAATATCTTGACCAGGCCCTGAATATCAAAGTTAATGGCCAGATAAAGCGTACAGCCCTGTATATGCTTGCATGGTGTTACCTACAGGAGAAGAAATATAACAATGCCCTTGAAGTCCTTTTCTCATATCCTCATACTACCATAAAGGTTAATTCTATGGGAAACACACGGGCATATTATATTTTGCGCGGACAGGCATGTGCAGCTGAAGGTTATCTCCCAATGGCATATAATTCCCTTGACTCCGCTCTTGTGGTGGGAGATTCTATTATTGCAAATATGGCAAGATTCCAACGCAGCAATGCCGAGAAGTATATACAGACCCAGAAAGAGGCTGACAATGCCACTAAGTCTGCCAAGTATCTTATGGGATGGGTCATGGGGCTATGTCTGTGTATACTCGTATTGGTGGCTGCTGTGCTTCCGTTATTGCTCAGGAATATCCGGCTACGCAAAATGCTTCGTCAGCAGAGGCTACAGGTGAAACAGGCGCGGATTGACACCCACAACAGTCAGATTATCGAGACACGTAGCCGAGAGACCGAAGACAACATGAACCGCCGTCAGACAGCCCTGTTGCTCCGTTTGGCTCACCTTGACTCTGCACTTGATGCCCTGAAAAAGAAACTTGCCGAGGGTGACCTCGACAAGAAAGAGCGTGACAATATGCTCCGGCTGCTGCAAAACATCAGTGGCAAGGAGAAAATGTGGGAACTTTTCTCAATGCAGTTTGAGATGACCAACAGGAAATTCCTTGACCTGCTCAGCGAGCGTCACCCCACACTAACCAAGTCAGAGAAACGTATATGCGCTTTTATGCTGATCAATCTCTCAACCAAAGAGATTGCGAACCTATTGGAACGCTCCCCGAGAACAGTAGATGTCACAAAGTATAATATCCGCAAGAAACTGGAGATAGAGATGCCTACGGAAGAATATCTCCGGCAACTCGCCGAGGAAGCCAACACCATCAAATTTGACTATCCGTCTTCCGACCTAACAGTTACTTCTGAGGATAGTGGCGCTGAAGATTGAGTAGGGCAGTGGCTGCGGAATGGCGAAGGGTGAGGAGCTCAAGGGCCGCATTGGTGAAGTAGTTGCGCTCGTTGAGATAGTCAATGAGAGTTATTACCCCGCCTCGGTATGCTTTCATCAGCATGGTCGTGTTTTCGGGATTCTCTACCACCGGAGCCATCTCGTCGATCTGTTTGGTGAGAATGGCAATCTTTCTCACACTGCCTACCACTTCCGACTCTGCATCTGCCTTAGCCATCTCTACCTTATATTCCGCCTCAGCTATAGCGGCCTTAGCTGCATTTTTCTTATTGCGGGAGGAGAAAACAGGGAGCGAAATACCCACACTTGCCCCATTGAAATGGACGCCATCTTCAAAGGCATGCTGATAACCTATTGACAAGCCGGGATATGATTCCGCAGACGCTATTTTCATCGCTCCTCTTGAAGCCTCAGCTTCCGCGTTGGCGGCAACCACAGAGGGGGATTGGAGCACTTCCCACTTATCCATAGGTAGAGATACATCAGGAAATTCACAAACCATCTCCTTTAACAGGGGTGAGCAATCAGTACCGTATAGAAGATCAAGGGCGGTCAGGATCTCTGCCTTATCGTTAAGAAGACTTGCCATGTTGCTATTGAGTGAGGCTTGCTCCAATTTTAGTTTGTTGATGTCGAGGCGCGTCATCTCACCATGACCCTCTGCTTTTTTTGAAAGGAGCATGATTGAGTCGTTGGCATTGCCAACTTCTTTCAGAACCGCTAACTGTTTTTCAATCAAAACGTAATCAAGCAGAAGCCGTTTTATCTCAATCAATCTTTCCTGACGCGCCAAGGCAGCCACCGCCTCAGCAGCCGACAGCTTTCCCTTGGCATCATTCTTACGGGCCGAATACACTCCGGGCCATTCAATACCCCAAGAGATGCCCGCACCCCAGCGGTTAGTCTCACCGGATGGCGCAAACAGATACTCACCCTCAATCTCAGGGTCAGGAAGACTGCTCTCAGTCTTGAGCGACTCTGCCAGAGAGGTGATGCCGAGTGCGTCGGCATGAGTCTGCGGTGAGGCGGTCAGTATCTTTACCGCCACATCAGAGGGTGACAGCGATTGGGCCGGTAATGAGAAGGCAGCGACCACCACCGTAGGGAGAAAGGCTAAAACTCTATATAATTTCATTGTTCAGATTTCTTGTTTTGGAGATAATAGACTGCAGGGACAACAAAGATATTAAGCAGTGTAGATGATAACAGGCCACCCAGAATCACAGTTGCCATAGGGGCCTGAATCTCATTGCCCGGACTGGTGGAGCGCAAAGCTAACGGCACAAGGGCTAACGCTGATGTAAGGGCAGTCATAAGTATGGGATTCAAACGGTCGAGCGATCCTCTCATAACCCTTTCCCTCAACGGGATCTGTTCGCGGTGAAGCTGATTATAGTGGGAGATCAGCAACATTCCGTTACGGGTGGAGATGCCGAGAAGTGATATGAAACCTATAATAGCCGGTATATTAAGGTCACTTCCCGTGATCCACAGAATCAGTACGCCACCAATCAATGCAAGGGGCATATTTAGCAGGATAACAAGTGACTGCGACACACTTTTAAACTCTGCATAAAGCAGGAAAAAGATAATCAGTATCGCCCCTATGGATGTCAGCATCAGGGTGCGTGAAGCGGATTCCTCGCTCTCAAACTGTCCGCCATAAGTGATTGAATACCCTTGTGGCAATTCCACATCTTTGGATATGGCCTTCTGAATATCATCCACAGCCCCCCTGAGGTCACGTCCGGAGGTATTGGCAGACACAATCAGGCGGCGTGATACATTCTCACGGTTGACTGTACTCGGCCCGGACGACGACACTATGTCTGCCACATGACCTAACGGCACCGGCCCAAGAGAGGAATCAATCATAAGGTCGCCCAAATTATCGATTGACCCTCTTTCACTTTCCGGGATACGTAATGTCACGTCATAAGGAAGGGTGCCGTCATTGATCTGGGACACCGTAAGGCCTGCCAAAGCAACGTTGACAAACCGGTTGAAATCAGGTATGGTTATACCGTATTTCGCAAGCATCTCACGACGCGGCACAATATCTATCTGCGGACGCGGAATCTGCTGCTCAATATTGATGTCTACAATCCCCTTGACTCCTGACATAGCCTCCTGAATCTCCTTTCCGATGGAATAGAGACGGTCAAGATCCTGGCCGAATATTTTTACTGCAATCTGAGCCTCGCTGCCCGACAACATGGCATCAATCCTATGGCTGATGGGTTGGCCGATCTCAATATTGACTCCCAGCAATGACTGTAACTTGCTACGGAGATCGTGCATGACCTCCTCACGCGAGCGACCTTTGTCAAGCGTATAGGGAACTTCGATCTCCGACACGTTTGAACCAAGCGAATGCTCATCAAGTTCGGCGCGTCCGGTTTTACGGGCTGTCAGTTTCACCTCCGGCACCTGACGTATCAGTTCCTCCGCACGTCGCCCCATACTGTCGCTCATGGCAAGCGATATACCCGGCAATGCGCTTACATTTACGGTAAACGAACCTTCATTGAACGACGGCAGAAAGCTTCTGCCTAAGGAGGGGAACAGGATGGCTGCCAACACAAAGAGTGCTCCGGTGCCAATGAAGAGCGGTTTGGGATGGGAAACGGTCTTTTGCAGAAGCCCATTGTAAAATGCCCCGATTTTTCTTGTCACTATCGGCTCCTTTTCGAGATCTTTCTCCGTCTGCTTGCTCTTAGCGAGCATGAAATAACACATTACCGGAGTCAACGTGAGCGCAACAACTGTTGAAGCTACCAAAGCTATCACAAACGAAACCCCCAAAGGGATCAACATCCTTCCCTCTATTCCGTCAAGGAAGAAAAGCGGCAGAAAGCTCGCCATGATTATCAGCGATGAATTGAGAATCGGCATCCTGACCTCGCGTGAAGCCTCAAACACTATCTGGGCTGCCTGTTTACGGAATTCCTTGGGTTGCCTTCCATTCTGGCGCAGCCTACGATAGACATTTTCCACATCGACTATAGCATCATCCACCAGCGAGCCTATGGCTATGGCTATGCCTCCTAATGTCATAGTGTTGATCGTCAGCCCCAACATATGGATTATCAGCACTGTGATGATCACCGACATAGGCAGCGCAAGGGCAGAAATCATAGTGGTGCGGAAATTCATCAGGAAGAGGAACAACACAATGATAACGAAAATCGCACCCTCAAAAAGAGAACTCTGGAGGTTCGACACCGAATTGCCTATGAAGTCTGCCTGACGGAAAATATCTGTGTTGATACCAATCCCCTGAGGCAGTGTAGGCTCAAGCGCAGCAAGTTCACTTGCTATCTTGTCGGTAAGCTCAATCGAACCTGCCCCGGGCTGTTTGGTGACGGTTATCAGCACGGCGCTTTGGCTATTGAGCGATGCCTTGCCAATCTCCGGGGTTTTAGCTACTACAGTAATGTCGGCTATATCAGCAAGCACCACAGGCATGTCACCCTCATTTTTAACCACAATGCTTCCCATCTCGGCAGGGTCGGATGTGGAAAGGGTAGCCTTAACCAGATACTCATTGCCATAGTCATATATGATTCCACCTGAAGCATTTGAATTAAAATTCTCAAGGGCATCAACTGTTTCGGAAAGTGTCACTCCAAGATGACGCATTTTCTCCGGACGCAGGATTATGCTGTATTCTTCAACCTCTCCTCCTATGACCGATACCTGCGACACACCGCTGATAGCCAACAGACGCGGACTTACAAGCCTGTCAGCAACTGACCGTAGTTTCCCCGGAGTCAGACTATCCGAGGTAAGACCGATAATCAGTATCTCTCCAAGAATTGATGACTGAGGCCCGAGGGTAGGCATTCCGGAGCCGGCAGGTAATGACGACTGAAGAGCCGGAAGTTTCTCGGCTACAGTCTGTCTCGCCTCGCCAATCTTTGTGGCCCAGCCAAATTCAACCCAAACCACAGAAAAACCGGTGGCTGATGAACTTCGCACACGTCTCACACCGGCAGCCCCGTTCATTGAGGTTTCTATTGGAAAAGTCACAAGCTGCTCCACCTCCTCGGGCGCCATGCCGGGTGCCTCGGTCATCACCACTACCGTAGGTGCATTCAGATCCGGGAAAATATCAACCTCCGTCTTGAAAAGCGCCACCATCCCGCCTATCATAAGTGCTATGCTCAGCACTATGATCAACAGACGGTTGTCAAGTGAGAATTTTATGATTCTGTCAAGCATCCCTCTTACTTTTAAATTAGTGATTATGGGTATGGCCGGGAGGTGCTATCGCCGATGTCTCCGCCATGCGTATCACGGTGGCACCCGCCGCCACATATTGTTCCCCCTCTTTCAGTCCGTCGATAATCTCCACGCGGTTGCCATCAGAAGCCCCGGTCTTCACAAGCCGCTTCTCGTAAGCGTGGCCATCCTCACATGCGTAGACATATTTGTTTCCCTGCATCTCTATAAGGGCCTCCCTCTCTACAGTCAATACATTCTCACGAGGTGAGCCTTGCAGGAAAATTTCAGCAAACGCACCGGGAATGGTCTCGCCATTGCTGGTGAAAGAGAAATATAACGGAATGTAACCGTTAGACGACTCAGAGGCGTCAGCAGATGAGATGCGTCTGCCGTCAAGATCCGCCAAAGCCATCGTCCGGTCGGAATATTCAGGACGGAAATTAGCCGACACAATTGAGGGGAGAGTAGAGGAATATTTTGCGGGAACATCTGCACGAAGGGTCAAGCGACTGTTCTTGGTCACGGTTGCCAAAGGTGTGCCTGCCTCTACGTATTGTCCGGACGTAACGAAAATGTTTGACAGAGTGCCGCTCACGGGTGCCGTCTCAACCCCGGAGCCGGAAGCAGGGGCATCAGATGCAAGAGCCAAAGCCTCGTTATAGGCTCTTTCCGCCTCGTTATAGGTTGATGCAGTCACCAGTCCATCTTTATAAAGGGGAGTCAGACGGTCAAGCTCTTTCTTAGCCGCATTAAGGGTGGCACGTGCGGCGGCATTAGTGTCGCCACCCTGCATCCCTTTTGAGGATATAGAGCCGATTGGTGTACCGGCATTAACCTTACTACCCTGATATAGTCCCGGAGAGACAGTGAATATACCACTGCGACGGGCAGTCACAGTCATTCGGTCGGTAGGAGCCGGCTCTATGCGTCCGCTCACCCTTATAACCTCAGAGAATGGCTGAGGAGTAAGTGTCTCAACCCTTACTCCGAATTGGGCTGCCTTCTCCGGCTCCATCATGATTGCACCCTCGTGGTGATGTTGCTCAACGGCTTCGGCCTCTTCTCCCTCATGATCTTCATGGCCATCTGAATGGCCGGAACAGGAAGTGAATGCCCAAAGCATGGAAAACGAAAGGAGCAACTTATCTAAGTTTCGTATTTTCATAATGACCTTGCTGAATATGATGTCGCTCAATTAGCGGAATATGTCATCAGGAGCAGACCATCTACCCCCTAAGCATATTTTCACGGCTGCAAAAATAACACAACTTCTCTGCAACTCAATTGCAAATAAATTTTCATTACAACCTTTAAATCCTCCTGACAAGTTCACAATGAGTTTTCACGCATGGGTAGACAATTGAAAAATAAATCTTCAAAAAAATTTAATAATATCGTGAACTATTTTTAATGCCGCTATGTTATAATTACAGAAAATCGTTTCATGATGTTAGGTTAGTTAGAAAAGTATTATGGAAAAACAGAAATCGGCCGATGTGAATCGGTCGATTTTATTTTACAAATTCATTTCCTCAAACCCAGCCTTCGATAACTGTCAGCGCGTGGCGGTAAAGGCTGTAGATTTAAAAGTGAAAATAGGAATGGTCGCCCCAATCACCATAGAGAAAACTATGGCGATACATATCATTCCATTTTGTGCGAACTGATAGAAATAATAGTCGAAAGATGCCTCTGAATCACCCAATACGCACATAACGGCTGCTCCAAAAGATTTATAGGCATATATGCCCGGAATCATCGGCAACAACGATGGGAAAAGGTAAGCTTCAGCGGGAGTCTTGGCAAGTGGGGAAGCAAACACAGCCAATGTGCCGATTACGAGTGAGGCAATGGCTGTGGCGGCCAAGATATGCAAATGGCAGAACGGGCCCTGCATAAGCAGAAAACGTAAAGAGTGGCCGATGGCGGCGATCAGGCCGCACCATATGTAAGCCCTGCGCGGAATGCGGCTTATAACACCGAAACCGATGGCCGCCACAGCAGCCAAGAGAGCATCTTTAAGAAGTTGTAGCAATATATCCATATCTTTTATCTACTCTTATGCAGATTTACAAATAAAACGGATTTACTTAAAACATCCCCACATCCATCAGCCTCATCCCTAACCACAGTCCAAGCGACAGGCATCCGGTCAACACCAGCGCATCAGTAAATCGGGAAAAGGCACATATATAGTGCTTGTAGAGCAGGTCACTGAACGAATTGATAAAAGGTATGCCCGGCACAAGATAAAGCACACTTGTTGCCTCCGCCACCTTAGGAGTCTGCCCGAATCCGAAAAGACAGTCGGTGGCTCCGATCACTGATGACACAAATGCACACAAAAAGACTATTACCCTCGCATCCACATGCCGCGCCGCAAGCATCTGTTTTAGGTTAAAGCCAAACGCAGTAGCAAGGAATACGATAATCATAGCTATCAGGTCGCCGCCGAATATGCCGCAGAAGGAGGCATTTGCAAACGAAGCCAGAAGTAACGTCATCCATGGGTTAGCTTTGTCTGAATTTATAATCTCGTGAAATTTTCTTTTAGCCTCTGCGAGAGTCAGCCCATCGTCAGCCACATTCCAACTCAGCTCGCTCAGGCGCGTATTCAGGCTGAAGCTTATCGGCATATTCTTCACTGAGGCTATGGAAGTGAATATATCGTCACAGTGGGGATGCCAGACGGTGATGTGTATGTGGCGTGGCATGATGGTGAGCTCAACCTTCTTTCCGAATGTCGCCGCCATCCTCTCCACATTTTTTACGAGACGTATGCAGGTGGCCCCACATCCCAAAAGACTGACGGCATAGTCAGCCAGAAACAGACATACATCCTTGGATCTGAAATCTGCTGTCGCACCCTGTATTGGCTCATCGCTCGCAAGCACGGCCTCAAATGAGCTTAGATCAGTTGTCATGATTGGTATGCAGAAGACGATTTAAAGAATGTATCCGATGGTGAAGCAGGGGTTTTGTTTCATCAACTATTCTTATAAGAAATGCAACCGACAGGATGCCGGCCACAATAAACCATATTATAACAGATGTTGTCATGACTTAAATAATTTACAGGCTTCCTGAGCCTCCATATGCCACCCTTCTTCACATGGGGCAGCGCGTTTTACAAATCTTTCTTTATTAAGAAAACATATCAAAACAATATAAAGTTCAACTTTTTACCTACCCTTTTTCGATTACTTTTAATAATATTAATTTTTCTTATTTACAGCATTTTAATTGTTATATTTTAAT
>CAZQSD010000055.1:15994-18797 GCA_964595885.1 uncultured Sangeribacter sp. | reverse complement strand
TGATCTTTCTTTTTTCGGTTGCACCCTACTCTTAAATAAGGTGCCGTTTGTCTTGGCCGGTTTGTAATCCTTTTATTAGATCACGCCTATTAGCTATATTGACGGAGACTTCGTTTCCGTGTCTCCTTGTCTTGTCTGTATGGCTACCGGAGAAATCTCCGGTGCTTGTCCTGTGGCATTGTTGTCAATGTTCTCTGTGCTTTCGGGCTTCGTGACTCAGTGTCGTTGTTTCCCGTTTGCGTTTGCAAAATTACAACAGAAATTCTCCCTCCGCAAGTCTTTTTGTGTTTTTGAACATATTTTTCCAAAAATTTCTTCGTAACTTATTGCATTATAATGAAATCAATAAATGTTAAAATATATTTCCAAATGTTAAACCATGAACTTTTTATATACTTTGATTGTTATACTACCACCTTGCTGTGCGAAAATTTATAAAAAAAATAAGGATTTACCTCAATATTTACTTATTTCGGCTTGTCCTTACCTTGCTTCTCCTTTACCTTATTATATGCATCCGGATTAAAATACTGTCCTTTTTTAAATGTCTGCTTACCATAAGCCACTGCATGACGCGGACAAACATGATAGCATGCCAAACACGAACAACAATTATCTCCCCATTCCGGCACACGTTTCCTTATATATATATTATGGAGTGGGCAAACCATCTTACATAATCCACATCCCACACACGCGACAGTTGCATACCATTTTTTTGGCGTTATCCCCCATCTGCAAAATAAAGGATATACCATCTTAGTCTTAAGCCATGCCCATGACCCCCTTACCACATCTATCTTACGGCTGTGCTGAAGTATGCCGCATGAGATTTCCCGGATCCTACCGGCTGCACCCCTCAATTTCTTCCGCTCAACTTCTCTCGGATCGACATCAAATCCCGGAAGTATCACATAATTATTAGGCATTATAACACTCCACACCGACTCAAGCACGATCCCATAACGGCCTAACAGTTTTGCAAACATCTCCGGAGCTAATGCAACTTCATCCCCGCAAGTCATCACACACCACACTGGAATCTGACGAATCTTGACCCCTGCCCAAAATGATTCAGGGAGTCTCTTTACAAATTCCATCATCATAGGGGCCACGCCCCACGAATAAACCGGAAATATAAATCCTATCGAATCGCCCTCCACCCGTTCCTGTTCTGGGGCAACCTCCGTAATCATCCGACATTCCTCAAGTATATGCAAAGACAATTGCTCAGCCACACAACGCGAATTGCCCGTTCCCGAAAAAAAATATATCATGATTAATTGGCCGTAAAAAATTTAAAAATAAGTTCTTTCAATAGTTCATATTCATTTTGTGTGCTCCCAATCCCCTTGCTTTTGCAATCATGTTCTCGCAAGGCGTGAATGGCTGCCAATGCCATCCTGGCATTATAATATTGCAATCCGTCACGATAATCCTTCAAGGCATATGGAGATTTTAACTCCAAGGTCTCCATTAAAGATGCATCTGACTTATCGCGTGTGACGGCAGCAATGAAAAGCTTACTGAAGAAATTAAACAGTGCTGCAACTATCATTACCCCCGGATTCTGCTTAGGATTCCGTGAAAAATAATCCACAATCATCATTGATCTTGAATAATCCTTCCTTGCCACTGCCTTGACAAGTTCAAAGGTATTAAAATCTTTTGAGATACCGATATTCCTTTCAATCAAATCCGGAGTGATGCGCTTTATGTCATTACCTAAAGACACTATCAGTTTATCAATCTCACCAAACAGTTTGCTAAGGGGATTCCCGATATAATCACTCAACAACGACACGGCCTTATTATCTATCCCCACCCCTTTGGCAGCACAATAGTCCATTATAGGAGCCGCGAGCTGATAGTCTTTAAGCTTATCACTCCTAAACACCACACACTCTCCCTTAGCAGCCGCCTTCATCAGGGCGGAAGTTGATGATAATGAATCTCCCTTGTAGGTCACCACCAACACCGTAGTCGGATTAGGGCGCATCACGTAAGAAGCAAGTTTATCAAGCTGATGCTTTGCCTGACTCATAGTTTGGGCCTCCTTCAAAAGCACAATCTGGCGGTCAGACATCACCGGAAATTGTTGGGCACTTCCAATCACCTTCCCTATGTCGGAATCAGCACCATAGAACACGATAGAGTTAAAATCCCTGTCGTCTTCACTCACCACATTGTTTTCCAATGCTTTGGTAATGCAATCGATATAATATGCCTCCTCCCCCATCAGCAGATAGACCGGAGAGAAGTGTTTTCTTTTTATATCCGCCATTACTTCCCGAAATGCGCTACCGGTTGTTTTTTTCGCCATGTCCTAATTCCTGTTGGGTGATTTAAAGAAAAAATATTTACGGAATTTCCAGAAAAAAAGGAAAGTTGCGGCAGCACTTGTCAATGCGTCCCAGGGTATGGTGCCCCCCGCAGTGGTGCCTATGTTTTCCAGCTCTATTACTGACCCGGCCGAAGAAAGCCAGACCGAAACAACCACTATCGAATTATTAAAAGCATGTGCAAAGACTGCTGTCCAGAGACTCCCGGTCCATACAAGCAGATATCCGAAAAACACCCCCATCAATAAACGGGGCACAAATCCGAAAAATTGAAAATGAACCGCACTGAAGACAATTGCAGCCGTCCAGACAGCAAATGCATGCCGTCCGGGCATAGTGAGGATATTCTGGAGAGCACCCCGGAAAAATATCTCCTCAGAAAATCCTGTCAACACCCCCACGACAGCCACAGCAGCCAACATCATCCATATGTTCATAGAGGCCAGAATCTTATCGCTGAC
>CAZQSD010000055.1:0-15894 GCA_964595885.1 uncultured Sangeribacter sp. | reverse complement strand
CCACAGCAGCCAACATCATCCATATGTTCATAGAGGCCAGAATCTTATCGCTGACACCCTGCGCTGCATCCTCGGAAGCTCTGAGGGAATGTTCAAGCCATTTCATACTTTCGGGGAAATGGACCGATTCATTCCAGCTTATTATCTGATTTATTGCCGGAAGAGCTATTACATATACAATAACCACACCCACAAATGCCTTTGCATGAGGCACCGTCTTCAACGACAGCCATTGGGCTGCATCCCGGGTGGTGAATTTCCCTGTCAACCATGCAGGCACACAGAATGCCAGGACACACTGCACGGCCGCCGACAGCAGCAATGACATGCGCTCGCTCAAGCCGGGAATTGACTGGAATCCCGTCGCAGCCACTCCGGTCACGATAAGGCCAATCAGAAAAATTCCGAAGAGCGACATCAGTTGAAAGCCTTTAAGCGCCTTCAATCCGCGTTTATCAGGAATATTTATATCCGAATCAGACATTGAATACTTTTCTTCTGAACACAAAATCTCTACCAAGATATTTCTCTCTTACGACCGGATTCTCCGAAAGGTCCTCACTTGTGCCGTGAAACAATATCTTGCCTTCAAACAGAAGATACGCACGGTCGGTGATTCTCAAAGTTTCCTGGGCGTTGTGGTCGGTTATAAGGATGCCTATGTTTTTTTCCTTTAGCTTATACACTATCTCCTGAATATCCTGCACAGCTATAGGGTCAACCCCCGCAAAAGGCTCATCAAGCATTATGAATTTAGGATTGATGGCGAGACAACGTGCAATCTCCGTGCGGCGGCGTTCACCACCTGAAAGCTGGTCGCCAAGATTCTTGCGCACCTTTTCCAGACGAAACTCCGAAATAAGGCTCTCAAGTTTTTCTTTCTGATATTCCTCAGTGGTCGGGGTCATCTCCAACACCGCCCGAATGTTGTTTTCCACACTCAATTTGCGAAACACGGATGGCTCCTGTGCAAGGTAACCGATGCCGAGCTGCGCACGTTTATACACCGGATAGCCCGTGATATCCATATTATTAAGGAATATCTTGCCTTCATTCGGCGTGATTAGCCCGGTAGTCATATAGAAAGTGGTGGTTTTCCCGGCGCCATTAGGCCCCAGCAGACCGACAATCTCACCTTGTTCAACATTAATCGACACATGATTTGCCACTGTGCGTTTCCCATATCTCTTTACAAGATTATCCGTGCGCAGAGTGCCCTTCTCCGAGAAGTCCTCCTTTTCCTTTATTTCGATATCGCCGTCAGGTGTGGTGACGTCACTGTCTATCTCCACTTCTCCATACACCATGTCGGGTTCAGGAGTATGCTCCATCACTTCCGCCTCATGTCTTTCTTCCGGCGACAGCCCATCAGGCCCTTTATCTTTCTTTTTCTTATCAAAAAAAATCATTATCTGGAGGATTTAAGCAGAGAACGTATATAATCTGTAAGGAGCATAACCGCCACATTATTATTGCCTCCCTGCGGCACGATAAGGTCGGCATAACGTTTTGAAGGCTCAATATACAGTTCATGCATGGGTTTAAGGGTTTCCTGATAACGGTCTATCACCATTTTGGGAGTGCGTCCCCGTTCGATACAGTCGCGTGAGATCACCCTGATAAGCCGCTCATCCGCATCGGCATCTACAAACACTTTCACGTCAAGCATGTCTCTCAGTTCCTTGTCAGTAAGCACAAGAATGCCTTCAACCACCACCACGTCACGCGGCATAAGGGTCACGGTCTCCTTCAGGCGTGAACAAGTGAGAAAATCATAGGTAGGCATTTCTACCGCATGCCCCTCCTTCAGTTCCCTCAGATGATGGCAAAGCAACGGCCATTCAATTGAGGCCGGCTCATCATAATTCATTTTCAGCCTTACTTCCAAGGGGATATGTGAATTATCCTTATAATAACAGTCTTGTGGAATTACCGTCACCTCCCCTTTAGGAAGCGACTCAATTATTTTTCTGACCACAGTGGTTTTTCCCGATCCGGTTCCTCCGGCTATGCCTATTACCAACATATAGTTTTCAACCTGTGAATATGTGCGTTTATGAAATTATCAGATTTGGAGAACTGAAAAATAAACCGGTTTACAGGCCAATCACGCCCCATCTTTACCGGGAAATTTTCCAGAAGCATTCCTTACTAAGGCAAAATTAGTAAAAATACAGAATACCTCCAAACTTTTCGGATTTTCAGCCATCTCAATCACTGAATAATTAGCCTCTTTTTCGTTTAAAGCTTTCTTTTGACTTTTTTTTATTAATTTTGCAACAGTTTTCACAATCCCACCGTCAGGTTCTCAATTGTGGCTACAATAACAAAAACCGCATCAGGCAAATTTACGTGCCGGCTTAAAACACATCATAATGGTAGTTTCATCTATTGCATCTTTCGGACGTTATTGTCTTTTCATAACCCAGGTGTTTCGCACGCCCGACAAATGGAAAGAGTTTTTCAAGCGCCTTGTTCTTGAGATCAGCAAATTGGGGGTTGATTCCATTCCATTGGTCATCATCATCTCCCTGTTTATCGGAGCCGTCATCACCATTCAGATGACCATCAACATTGTCTCTCCGCTCATACCCTCCTACTCTACAGGTCTTGCCACCCGTGAGATCCTCCTTCTGGAATTCTCCTCTTCCATGATGAGTCTTATCCTTGCCGGAAAGGTAGGCAGCAACATTGCTTCCGAGATCGGCACCATGAGAGTCACCGAGCAGATAGATGCCCTTGACATCATGGGAATAAATTCCGCCAACTTCATCGTGTTGCCCAAGATAATAGGGTTTGTGCTTTTTGTGCCGGTGCTATGTGTGCTGTCGATGTTCATGGGTCTGGTGGGAGGCTGGTTCATAGCCGAATTCACCTCCATGCTGTCGGTTGAGAATTACATCTTCGGCATCCAGAGCTTCTTTAATGAGTGGTATGTGTGGTATGGCATAATCAAAACCCTCGTCTTCGCATATATCATCACGAGCGTGGCCGCCTACTATGGCTATTATGTGAAGGGGGGCGCTCTCGAAGTCGGGCAGGCAAGCACAAAGGCTGTCGTGTCAAGCTCTATCCTCATTCTCCTCGCCGACGTTATATTAACCAAACTTCTCCTGCAATAATCCTTCCGGTCATGATAGAAGCAAAAAACGTATCCAAATGGTTTGACGGACAAAGAGTCCTTTATGATGTTTCCGCCACTTTCGAGACCGGAAAGACAAACCTTATCATCGGGCAGAGCGGCTCAGGAAAAACCGTGTTCATGAAATGTCTTATCGGGCTGCTCACCCCGGAAGAGGGTACCATTCTCTACGACGGCAGAAAGTTCCGCTCCATGAATGCGCAACAAAAAAAACAGCTCCGCATGGAGATCGGAATGCTTTTCCAGGGATCCGCCCTCTTTGACAATGAGACAGTGTTGGGCAACGTGATGTTCCCACTGAAAATGTTCAGCAAAATGAGTCATGAGGAGCAGCTTGAGAGAGCACATTTCTGCATCAAACGTGTCGGGCTGACCAATGCCGACGAGAAATATCCTTCGGAGATTTCCGGAGGCATGCAGAAACGTGTGGCTATTGCCCGTGCGATCGCCCTAAATCCCAAATATCTCTTCTGCGACGAGCCTAACTCAGGACTTGATCCCCGCACATCCATCATGATTGACGAACTATTAAGCGACATCACTCACGAATATGGAATAACCACCATCATCAACACCCACGACATGAACTCAGTGTTGGGAATCGGCGAACACATTATCTTCATCAACCGGGGTCATTGCGACTGGACAGGCAACGACCGCAACATATTCAGGAGCAAAAGTCAATCGCTTAATGATTTTGTGTTTGCCTCAAAACTTTTCCAGGAAGTAAAAGTTTTCCTTGAGCGAGAGTATGAGGCTCATGAAAAATCATGAAAAAACAAAATATAATCTTAATCTACCATAACATTTTAAGCCTTTATGATTTTTTATTGTCAAAAAATTTGGTAGTTATTAAAGATTTTTTGTAATTTAGCGCAATTTATTTGACTAAACCCCCATAATTACCTTTGAATTTAACCATTAATAATCATAAGAAATGTTTAAAAAAGCGTTACTAATGGCTGCTGTGGCCCTGACAGCCTTCTCAGCCTCAGCCGAGCTTCCTTCCGTGACATTGAAAGACATGCACGGAAAGACAATCGACACCGCCAAGCTCAACAATGACGGCAAGCCGTTTATCATTGACTTCTGGGCAACCTGGTGCAAACCTTGCGTAAGAGAGCTCAAGGCAATTGCCGATGTCTACGATGAATGGGTAGAGGAGACAGGTGTCAAGATTTATGCCGTAAGTCTTGACGAGGCCCAGAACGAACAGCGTGTAAAGCCTTTCGTTGAGAACAAAGGCTGGGAATATGAGGTGCTTCTCGACCCTAATGGCGATTTCAAGCGTCAGCTCGGTGTAAGCGATCCTCCACACGTGTTTGTGGTTGATGGCGAAGGCAACATTGTCTGGAACCATCAGGGCTATGTTGACGGCAGCGAGGAAGAAATCCTCGAGGCTGTGAAAAAAGCAATGAAATAATCTTCTTTTTCTTATTATCGGGCGATGTCGCGCTTATGACGCCGGCATCACCCGAATTTTTCTCTTTTACGGATTCTCTCTCATACTTTACCTTAAATCTACTCACCGGCAAGAGCCTTCTCTTGTGAAACGAATAATAACAACTATCAACATGCAGTCAAACAATAAGTCAAGAATAACGCTGCCGCTTCTGATGGCTTCTCTGTTGCCAATGGGGGCTGCCGCTTCTGATGTATTGTCAAACGAGACTGTCGAAACATCTGCAGAGACAACCACGACAGCCTCCAATTCCACAGAAATAACTGAAACATCATCGGAAATTTCCACAATTTCCTCCGAAAGCGTCACATCCGCCCTTGAAAGTGGTCAGGCCTATTCAACTGATGCCACCGCCTCAAAAAGGAAAAAGAAAGACAGCTGGATAAGTAAGGTGCGCGCCACAGGTGCCGTGCAGACCGAGTTTCTCATCCCCTATAATCTTAAAGGAGAGAAAACCACAAGGCCGGATTACTTCTGCCACAAGGATGTGCTCAACAACACCTATTTTGACTTGACCGTCAGCGCACCTTATATCGCTGTCGGAGCAAGATTCCAGTTTACAGAATGGCCCCTCCCGGGTTACAATAAGGACTTCGGCGGTTGGGGTGTGCCTTACATATGGGCAACCGGTACATATAAATCACTACAGCTGACAGCCGGTGACTTTTACGAACAGTTTGGCTCCGGTCTGATCCTACGCATATATCAGGAGCGCAGTCTCGGAATTGACAATGCAATCCGAGGAGGCAGAATCAAGTTTAATCCAGGTGCCGGGGTTCACATCACTGCCCTTGCCGGCAAACAGCGCAGATATTGGGACTGGAACCAGGCATGGATCTGGGGCGCGGATGCTGAATGGGAAATCAGCGATGCATTTAAGAACAGGTTCAGCAGCGATTATGGACTCACAGTAGGAGCATCATATGTAGGTAAACATGAAGGACCGGAAGACATCCTTGTGCCACCCAACTCAGTGCCAAATTATGATCCCAATTTCAACTATGCCCTTAATCTGCCACAAAACATCGCAGCCTTTGACGGGCGCGTGAAATTCAGGGCACACGACTTCAACTTCCTTGCAGAGTTTGCCACCAAGAACAATGACCCTGTCTCCACAAACAATTATACCTACCGTTCCGGCAACGCGGTTCTTCTTTCCGGGACATATTCTCACCGTGGATTCTCGGCAATGCTTCAGGCCAAGAGAAGCGAGAACATGAGTTTCCGCAGCAAGCGCACCATTGAGGCAGCTTATAGCCTCTCCAGCTTCATCAATCACCTCCCTGCCTTCACTCTGACCCAGACATATGCTTTGGCAGCGATGTATCCTTATGCCACCCAGGCGGATGGAGAATGGGCATTTCAGGCTGATGTGAGATACCTTTTCAAGAAAGGCACCCCTCTTGGTGGTAAATATGGCACCAACGTGCGCCTGAGTGCAAGCTATATTTCCGGTCTCGACTGGAATTTCCCTGCCGGTGTGACCAGCATGACAGAACGTGTGCCCGGATCCAACAACTTCGGTGCATCTTTCTGGAAAATAGGCGGCCTATATTATGCCGACCTTAACGCCGAAATCAACAAGAAATTCTCCAAGAAATTCCAGCTTACACTTTTCTACCTGTTCCAGAAATACAACCAGACCATCGTGGAAGGTCATGGAGGTATGGTGACAGCCAATGTGTTTGTAGGTGAGGCTCAGTGGAAACTTGCTAAAAAGACACAGCTCCGTTTTGAGGCACAGTATCTCAACACCAAACAGGATAAAGGCGACTGGTGGGCAGGTCTTGTAGAGCTTTCTCTCGCTCCCCACTGGATGATCACTGTCAGTGACCAGTATAATAGCGGCCGCAAAGACAATTATTATGAAGTGCTCGGCACCTACACTTATAAGGCCAACCGCTTTACATTCGGCTATGGCAAGGTGAAAGAGGGATACAACTGCTCAGGTGGTGTCTGCCGTACAGTGCCACAGACCGAGGGCTTCAAAATAACTTATAACTATACGTTCTAACAGACTGATTAAAAATGAAAATAAATAATTTTGCGTTAGCGGCTTTCGCATTGGGGGGAATGGCAGCATTTTCCGCTTGCGACAATATTGACGCAGACGACCGCTATAATGAAATCGAAAAACCGGTTGTGCCTGTTGAGGAAGTGACCAAGACCCTTCTCATTCAGGAATTTTCCGGCAACATGTGCACCAACTGTCCGCGTGGGGCTGAGGCGCTTCACAACATTCAGGAGGCTTATCCCGGTGAAGTGATTGTGGTTGGTCTTCATCCTGAAGGGGGCGGCCCGAATACTGTTCCCATCGGCACCCAGGACTTCCGCACAGAGGCTGCCCAAGCCATGTATAACATCTATCAGCCATCCGGCTTCCCCTGTGCCGTCTTCAACGGTCTGAAGTCAAGCCAGTCAACTGCCTATGACCAGTGGTACACGATTGCCTCCGGTCTGATTGGTGAGATTGCCAATATGTCGATCAAGGCTGATTGCGACTATGACGATGCCACCCGCAAACTCACAGTTGACTACTCCGTAACCATGACACATGACATAAGCAATAAGGACGGCTATGGCATAATGGTATGGATCATGGAAAACGATATCATCGGTTTCCAGCTTGACAACGGCACCATGCGCTCTGACTATGTCCACAACCATGTGCTCCGTGCCTCTCTGAATGGTGATCGCGGGCAGATCATCGGCAATGCCTTCAAATCCGGCGACATCCATCGCGGGTCAGCATCCATGACCCTTGATGCCAATTGGAAAGCCGAGAATTGTCAGGTGGTGGTCTATATGTTCGATGCAGAGACCTATGCCACTGAGCAATCAGTCTTGGCTGACGTCATATCTGAGAAAGTAGTGGAGGATCCTCATAAAGTGCCCCAGACCCTGCTTATCCAGGAATTCTCCGGCAACATGTGCACCAACTGCCCACGTGGAGCAGAAGCCCTTCACTCAGTTGACGCCGCTTATCCCGGTCAGGTGGTGATTGTTGGCTTACATCCCGAAGGGGGTGGCCCAAATACGGTGCCTATCGGCACACAGGATTTCCGTTGCGAGGAGGCTCAGGTCATATATGAGTTCTTCCGCCCCTCAGGATTCCCTTGTGCGCTTTTCAACGGTCAAGATCCCTCAACAGCTTACGACCAATGGTTTACACTTGCGACCAAGGCCCTTGAAAGCGAGACAAACATGACCATCAATGCATCCACATCCTTTGACTCAGCTTCACGCGAGGTAAGCGTTGATTACTTCATCGACTTCACTGAAGATGTGGCAGAAGACCTGAACGTGATGGTGTGGGTAATGGAAAACGGCATCATCGGATTCCAGCTCGACAACGGCACCATGCGCTCTGACTATGAGCATAACCACGTGCTTCGTGCCTCGCTTAACGGCGACTGGGGTGAAAACATGGGCAGCACATTCTCCAATGGTCAGACTGTCAAGGGGACTGCCTCAATGATCCTTGATGAAAGCTGGGTTGCCAAGAATTGCCAGATCGTGGTCTACACTTTCAATGAAAAGACCAAAGTCGTGCGTCAGGCAACGGTGACCAACATCAACGTTCCGGAAAGTGAATAAAAATTTTTTATTTCACACTTATACTTTTAACCATATTATACGTGTTAAAGAAAACAATCAATTTCGTATCATATATCATGAAAAAGTATTTTCTAACCTTTTCAATGCTCCTTTTGGCTGTAGTGGCCTATGCCGCTGATGCAGTCACCTGGAGTTTCAAGCTGGTTGGCGACAACACTGCCAACCCTGCAATCGAGGCAACTGCAACAGTAAGCCCCGGTTATCACCTCTACTCTCAAGACAATCCTGCAGGTGGTTCAAATCCTCTGGTGTTCTATTTTGACCTGCAAGGGTGTGCTCTTGATGGCAAACCGGTTGCCAACAAAGCCTATACCAAGGAGTTTGACGACACATTTGAGGTTGATCAGCACTTCTACACCGGAAGCGTGACATTCACTCAGAAACTGAAGCCGACCAATAAGAACTTCTCCGTAGATGTTGAAGTGAAAGGTCAGGCTTGTAATGACTCCGGTTGCGTCCAGATTTTCGGCTCACATTCCTTCAAAGGCACATCTCCTGTAGCCGCTGCTGCTGAAGATAAGAAAGAGGAGGCAACAGCCGAGGAGCAGAAAGACGGCGCAGAAGCGCTAGCAGAGATGACTGACTCACTCCAGAGGTCAGAACAGTATATGATGCCCGCTGTCAACAACAGTGGTATCAGTGCCACAGACCAGTCTTGGTGGGATAACGTTGAGGCTGAGCTTCAGGTGTTCTCAGATGATCCCGCACAGCAGGGCCGCTCACTCTTCTACATCTTCATTGCCGGCTTCATCGGCGGTCTTATCGCCCTCGTCACTCCCTGCGTATGGCCGATGATTCCTATGACTGTAAGCTTCTTCCTCAAGCAAAACAAGTCAAAGAGCAAGTCTGTGATGACAGCAATGGTCTATGGCCTTTCAATCATCGTGATCTATGTGGCATTGGGATTGATTGTGACGGCATTGTTCGGTGCCTCCGCATTGAATGAGCTTGCGACAAGTGCGGTCTTCAACATAATCTTCTTCCTCCTTCTTGTTGTATTCGCCATCTCATTCATGGGTGGTTTCGAGCTTACCCTCCCCTCTTCCTGGACCAACAAGATGGATTCCAAAGTTGATGCCACCACCGGCTACCTCAGCATCTTCTTTATGGCCTTTACCCTCGTGCTGGTTTCATTCTCCTGCACAGGCCCTATCATCGGCACCCTGCTCGTGGAGGCAGCCGCCACCTCCAACTTCATCTCGCCTGCAATCGGAATGTTTGGCTTCGCCCTCGCGCTTGCCCTCCCCTTCTCACTCTTTGCAATGTTCCCGACAATGCTCAAGTCAATGCCGAAGAGTGGTGGCTGGATGAACACT
Organism: uncultured Sangeribacter sp.; assembly: GCA_964595885.1. Classification (GTDB taxonomy): domain Bacteria; phylum Bacteroidota; class Bacteroidia; order Bacteroidales; family Muribaculaceae; genus Lepagella. The sequence goes on along the minus strand of CAZQSD010000055.1, from coordinate 6,356 downwards.
GTTAAGGTTGTGCTTGGCTTCCTTGAGCTTGCCCTCGCCCTCAAGTTCCTCTCGGTTGCCGACCTTGCCTACGGCTGGAGAATCCTTGACCGTGAGGTGTTCGTTTCTCTATGGATCGTTATCTTTGCGCTCCTTGGTGTTTACCTCCTTGGCAAGATCACATTCCCACACGATGACAAGGTGGAGAAAGTCAGCGTGACCCGCTTCATGCTTGCCTGTATCTCTTTCGCGTTTGCTATCTATATGCTACCCGGTCTCTGGGGTGCACCTCTTAAGAGCATCAGCGCATTCTCACCCCCAATCTCAACCCAGGACTTCTCTCTCTACGAGGGCGACGTTCATGCTCAGGTTGATGACTTTGAGGAAGGCATGCGACTCGGTCAGCAGCTCGGCAAACCGGTATTGGTAGACTTCTCAGGCTATGGCTGTGTCAACTGCCGCAAGATGGAGGCTGCCGTATGGACAGATCCCGACGTGAAGGCTTCCATTGATAACGACTTCGTGCTCGTCACTCTTATGGTTGATGAAAAGAAAGCCCTTCCGGAGCCTATCAAGGTGACTGAGAAAGACGGCACAGTCCGCACTCTTAGAACATACGGTGACAAATGGAGCTTCCTGCAGCGTTCTAAGTTTGGTGCAAATGCACAGCCGTTCCATGTCATTATCGACAACAACGGTAAGCCGCTCGCTCCATCCTTCGTCTACAAAGAGGATATCCCCGGCTACAAGAGATTCCTCAACATGGGTATTGAAAACTACAAAAAGACCAAATAATCAGGTTTCTCAAATCCTCATTAACTAAATAACGGACCCGCTCATAGGTTGTGAGCGGGTCCGTTATTTAGTTATCTTAATAAAGTATTTATACCTTATTATTATTTTTACGATTACCAAAAAATCGAAATTCACTATTTTTGTGAATTTCGATTTTTTTTAATAACTTCGCGACATAATTCAAATATTTATGGAAATAAGGTTTGATAAAAAATATCTTAAAGATTTATACGTAGAAGGCGATGCAGGCAAAAAACATCGTTTTCAACCCCAAATTGTCAAACGTTATATCCGTGTTATTGATCTTATGATAGAAGCACCAAATGTTATGGCGTTGATTGGTTATAACTCACTTCATTACGAAAGATTAAGTGGTGACAAAGCCGGGTTATCCTCTGTTAGAGTTAATGATCAATATAGAATTGAATTTGAAGAAATTATTGATAGTGCAGGGGCAATAGCATCAATCTGCAATATAACGGATTTATCTAACCATTACAAATAAACAATATGGACAGTTTCAATAAAAATATGATTGCTAACAATCTAACCGGTGCATTTCCTACCCACCCCGGGGAGATTTTAAAAGATGAACTTGAGTATCGCGGAATATCGCAACGTAAAATGGCTGAAGAGATGGGCATCAGATATACAATCTTAAACGAAATATTAAATGGCAAGAGACCTTTGACGGAGAAGACCGCATTATTGTTTGAAGCCGTTTTAGGCATTGATTCTGAACCCCTCATGCGACTCCAAACAAAATATAACATGCGTGTTCTAAAACAAGATCAATCTTTTATGGAGCGGCTTGCTAAATTACGCCACATAGCCGCTCTATAAAAAAGGAACATAGTGAAATAAAGAAACATAGTGAAACAATAAAACAGAGGGCTCACACCCTCTGAACCGTATCAGGATTTGGGGTCGGAAGTGGGGCGGATAGGCATGAAGCGTTTTAAGTAATCCTGGGTGGTTATGTCGGTAGGGATCTGCAGGGCCTTACGCAGGCGATACTTAATAGTCTCCACTGTCCTCGGCTGCCGGTTGATCAAGGAGGCAATTTCCTTATTTGTCAACCCCAATATGATGTATGCAGCCATCCTCTGCTCACCGATGCTGAGACCGGGACAATCTTTCATGAGAGCCTCAAAAAAGCCCGGATGCATGCTCTCGAAAGAGCTTCGGAAAATCTCCCAGGTATTCGCCGAATAATCAAGAGATTTAATTTCAGTGTTAATCTTTTCAAGAGCACCCGGCGATGCGTTGGAAGCCAGATCGCCAATAGTGTTGATGGCCTCTGACATTCTTGACATCTGTAATGCCACCGACACAAGCTGCCGGCTTTCGTCAGTATCCGTAGCCTCCTTCTTATTAATATTCATCCTGCGCCTCTTGCGGATAAAGAAGCATATGCCGCCAGCCGCTATCGACAGGACAATCGCTCCAATAATAATAAATGTGGTCAGTCGCCATCTGTCGCCGCGAGCCATCGCCTGATCATATCTATCCTGCGCCAGACCTGATTCAAACTCCCTCAGGGCCGCTCCCATCATTCCATTCATGTTATTCAGCGAATCGGTCATCTCCTGCGCTTTCAGCAAGCTCCGGTAGGCGCCTTCCACATTGCCGATCGCTTTCAGCGCGCGCCCTTTGATCTGAAGTCGCCTGATTTCAAGCATGTCGTTTAATGTGTCTTTGTCAAATGGCATGATGACTTCAATAGCCTTGATCGGATTACCATTTTTCAGCAACAGATCGGCATAGTCATAGGTGTAATATCTGTTATACCAAGGATCATTTGGCACAGGAAGATTATGGCTATAAAGCGTCAGTGCAGTCTCATTCTCCCCCATCCGGGCATATATGTCCGCAAGCAAGACGTTCGCATATACTGTGTCGACTGTATTCTGCGCAAGATTCATGGCTTTCTGAGCCTCACTGAGGGCGGCAGGATATTTTTTCTCCAGCTTATAATATTCCGCCAGATGATTCAATAGCACCCCCTGCATTGCCTTATAGTTAGCCTTCGTGATAAGACCCTTGCCTATCAAATCTTTTATCTCCTGTTGCTGTTGCTTTATATACTGTCCCGCCCCATTCGGATCATTATTTAATATCGCCGTGTTGATAGCCAGTTCGCGTGCCATTATGTTATAGTAGAGCATTGAGTCGCTTTTGGGCAACCGTAATAGATTCAAGGTTATCGCAGTCGCCTCGACCGGACGGTTGCAATGCCAAAGGGACGCAGCGGCATATCTCATCGCCCTCAGCCGGTCTGACTCCACAAGCTCCTTGCTCAGTCTGCCAGCAAGCGCCATATATTCAATTGCCGCGTTCGCATAGTCGCCCGTATAGAAACAGAGATCCGATTTCAACTTTCGTATCTCCACATCATCAGGTGACAGCAATATCAGGGAATCCATATAAGCAATGCGTTGTCTGGTGCCTATTGACTTATCATTAATTCTCGATTTGAAAAAAGCCTCTTTCAAATTGTTATCAGACGCAACAGCCATCCGTGGAAACAGCAGTGTCAAGATTAATATGTAGCGCAAAAACTTCATCATACTTTCATTTAGCTTTCGCAAAGTTAATAAAAAAGTTCATCTTTTTTCAATATAACATGAATAATAAAATAAAGTTTTGCAAAATCGCATACTTCACATCTTAATTCATCACTCCACTACTTAATAATATAATCATATGGTATTCAATTATATGAGTGGTTTGAAGTGCGTTTGAAGTACCCTCTAATCAATCTTGAAGAATACTTGTAGGGGAGAAAAGTTTTCATCCGGAGGGATGGTGCCTTAACTTTGCAAACGAGACAGGGCGGTTTCAGCGGCCGATGAAATTGATTGCCGTCCGGTTGAGCTAACTAATAACTTTTCCACAACGCAATCATGTGGAATCTAACAAGAGCATTCATTATGAAAGCAAATTTTCTAAAGGCATGTGGGTGTGTGGCTCTTTGCTCCCTATTCTCCTTCAATATGGAGGCAGGACGAATTGAGCAGCACTCATTTTCCAAAGACCTCCTATCATTAAATTCACCTGAGGTGACAAAATTGCCTCAAAAGGCTGCCGGAATGATCGACATATCCTGGACAGTGAATCTGCCCGAAGGCGCTCACCTCAACGCCTTCTATGTGTATTCAGTCGAAAATCAGAAATTCAGAGGATCAAACTTCGTTGAAGCTCCCATGACAGCTTCACTTGAGCCGGGTCACTACTTCTTCTATTTTCATGCGGTAAACGGAGAGAGTCTTGACAATTATTTCTATGTTTCGCGTGAACTTGATATCCTCGAGGAGACTCATTTCGAGTTCGATCTCAATGAATGCGTAAACCATATAAAACTAATCCCACTTCTTCCTGACGGAGCCGAAGCGCTATGCCCAATGTGGAGTGAGCCACTCGGAGGCTTTACCCAAGACTCAAACATTGAGTCAGGAACTGTTGATCTGGCAATATTCCGAAAAGAATCAAACCTGACCATCGGAGATGCCACAATGACTATGCAAAGGGTTGACCTCGGTGACCGTATGTTGGAAGGTGGCACTCAATTCTATGTCAATGATCTCGGTGAAAATTTCGATATAGTTCCATTATGCTACATGAAACGCAAGGATACTAAAGAGTTTTCATTAGCACTCTTAAGTATAACCGGAGCTGATTTGGAGAAAGAAAATATTCTCACCAATTCCTTAGACAACTACGTAAGATTTGATGCGAATTATGGAGAGATTGCTGACATCCCGCAGAAGCTCACTGATGAAGAACTGTATCGTTTCACAGCATTTGTGATGAGGGGTAATAAGGTAGCCGACATGGCCGGAATAGGACTAACATCCTCCGATTCTCCTTCTTACACATGGGTATGTTTCAATAATCAGGAAAACTCTGACATAGACCTCCTTTTCCGTTACGGGAAAGTGCCTGCCGGAGACTATGATTCAGGGTCAGGACAAAGGATGTTCTATCCCATAAACTCCTTCCCGGCGACATATGAAAACGGGAAAGTACGTTTCAATGCTTACATTTCCGATGACCTGTTAATTGACAGTGAAATAATGCGTCCTGAAGGTGGAGTAGCTTTTTTCCTTGACAAGCCATTCACCTATAATCCCCGCTTCTCCTGGGAATATGATCCGGAGTCAATTCCCACATTCGGAAATTCAGTTCCGTTATTAGTTGCTGCAACAGAATGGCAACCCGGTTTCTATGGATATTCATGCCTCTACCCTTTCTATTATGGACGGTTAGGAGAAGATCGCGAACCCGACATATACGGCAGTTGGGCGGAAGTTGAGATTGATGGTGATAATGTGTTTGAAGGCTCTCTGAGTGAATTGGTATTCTGGTCAGTCGATGAATTCTCTTTGCCGAAGGCTAAAGGTAACTACACATTCTTGATTGAGAATGACTGCGCTTTGGTGGATGGCAAGGAATCTCTGAACCGTGCCATAATCAAATGCAACGCATCAGGCTCAGACCGTGAGGCCCCAACACTCACCATGTTGAATTTCCGTAATCAAAACGATGAGATAACCGACCGTTTCGCTTCTCCTGAAGATTGTGTGCTTGAATTCTCGGCAGCCGACCTTAGCTCCGCAATCAACGAGTTTGACTGCGACTGGTTCAAATGTCAAAGCCCTGCCGAGGTAAAGGTGGAATATGCAGCTGAAAACAATGACAACTTCAAGGAACTGCCCGTGACAGAGGTTCCGGAGCTCTTTTTCGCCCCGGCTTTCGGCAGCTTCTACCGTGTCCCCTTCAGCGGTGCTGATCTCACTTCTGCAACCGGATGGTTCAAACTGCGCATAACAGTGACCGACTTTGCAGGCAACTCGCAGCAGCAGACCTTGACTCCGGTGGTCTATATTGACTCCCTTACATCTGTTGATGAAATCGAAGCCTCATCAGAAATTTTCAGAGAGGGAGACATCCTACACGGCAACGGCGAAATCCGGATTTTTGACTTGGCAGGCAGATTGGTGAGAAGTGGTAATGAAGCCATATCTATAAATGGGTTAAACGGAGCTTACATAGTCCGCAATGGTGGAAAGGCCATGAAGATTATGCTCTGATATGACCGTAAGTTTGAGAAATAATTGTAACACTCAATATGAAATTTATGAGAAAACTTATCATATATCTAACGTTTGCTCTTTTCGCACTCGGCGCCTATGCAGGCAATGCGCAGGAAGAATACGCCAGTTTCAACATACATGATATGGAAGCGCAGGTTGGTGAGAATCTGACGGGCAAGATACACCTGCAGATAGCTTACCCCGAAGGATTTGCACTTCAATTTGTCTATATATTTTCCAAAAACCAACCATATAGCAGATGGTATGCTGATCCCGCGCCTCAAATTTCTTTCTCCTGGTGGGAAGGTGATGAATGTTTCTTCTGTCTTGTCGGTAAACTAAACGGGAAAAAATACGTCCTTATCTCCCAAGATTTTGAAGTAACCACCAATACTGAAATCAATCTGAATTTCGATGACTGTGTCAATACGATTGAGTTTATTCCGATTTTACCAAATGGAGAAGAAGGTTTCCCGGATATCTATG
>CAZQSD010000054.1:0-18809 GCA_964595885.1 uncultured Sangeribacter sp. | reverse complement strand
TTGTTTTATATGATTATAAATGAATAGCTTGACCGATAATCAGTTATCCTTGGTTGCTTAAATGGATCTACTCCTCGGCCGGCATATCATCTTCAGCGGGGAGATCGTCAGGATCAATTTCCTCTTCTTCCCCAGTGATTGTCTCAGTCTCGCCGATATTCTCTCCCGATAGACTTTCGGGATGCTTCCTCTCATATTGCGATTGAGGCACCTCAACATTGAAATAGAATCCTTTGGCCACTTTATCTTTCAGCCTGCGTTCGGTCTCCGGCTCAGGTTCCACTATGAGATAGTCAGTGGCCGGCTCGAAAAACTGAGCATCGACGGCATTGTAGCCCATCAGCTGCACCATGTCATATTCATGCATGGGGTAAATGACATACCATGCGTTGTCCATGTCTTCCCCCGTGCCGGTGCTCTTGATAGCACCTAAGAGATGTTCCAACCTGTATTCCCATATCTTGGCGCTCATGTCTTTCCTTTTCTCCTTTAGCACATGCACTAAGAAAGACATTTGCCGGAGGTCAAAAGGATTGTCGCGAAGGGATAGTTCCGCATATTTCCTGATAGTGTCGATTTCCTCTTTAGTGTGGGTGGTTTTCATCCTCAGTTCATCGGTCACACCGGAATAAGGAGATGTGCGGTAAGGGTCATAGTCTTCCTGAAACATATATCCGAGATAAAAATTACGATACTCTTCGTTGGTCATCGTTGTATCGTTGCGGGTATATTTCGCCATCAGTTTCGGGAAATAAAACGGGGAAGATGGATTGAGGGTTTCCTGCTGAATTTTCTTCAGATCCGGTTTCTCCACTGTGATCTTCCTTTTGTTGCCGTTGTCGGTGGCAGACGGAGTCACCGCCTGAATGCATATGGAAGATGACAGCAGCAATGCGAAGATTGCCGGTATTGGTTTGAAAAATATATTCTTTAGTAACTTCATCTTTATAATCTCTGGGGATAATCTATGGGGGCCAAAGTTAATGTCACTTAATCAAGTCAGCACCTTGCTTTTGCTATGGAGAGAGGGGGTAATCAGATTATTTTCTGATATAGGGCGATGACGATGACAAGCACCACGCCGATCTGCATTATGGTGATTGCGGTCGGAAACCCCTTTGCAAGAAGATACTTGAAAAAGTTGCCGGTCCGGATTCCCACAGCTCGTCCGTCGGGTGTGTTGGTGTAGAGGAGAAAACCCAAGAAAGTGCCGACGGCAGTGGCCACAATCATAAGCCCGTAAAGCACATCCAGTTGATATGACACCGTAAATGCGAGCAGCCCGACAGCCATTCCGACAATAGCCCCGATCGTGATGTAGCCCATTCCCCGGGAGGTTTTCCTGACGGGAAGAGGCTGCAGGAGGGTCGCCACCGTGACCACGATCGTCATACACAGCCAGCATATGAGGATAGTGGAATTCAGTGGCACTAAAGGATACCCCTCGGGAGTGCGTGCCAGACTGATGAGCACCATCCCAATATAAGAGCATGCCGGAGCGGAAATCAGCCGGACGGGAAGCACCGCTATCGCCGCTACGAACAGCAGGATGCTTAATATGATCATAAAAGTAGACATAAGCAATCGGTTAAGGTTTAATGTATATTATTACAACACCTGAGGGGGTCGAAAATATTAATCAGAAGAATTATTTCTCAGTCGGAGCTTCCGGTGTGCTGTCGTGGTGGTTGTCAGGTTCTGTTTGCTCGGCTGCTGCGCTTGCAGTGGTTTTTTTCATTTCCGGATATGCCACTCTGGAGTGGTAGATTGTGGAAAGACGTGACTTGAAGGCCTTCTTCACATTCTCTATGTCTTGGAAAGAGATAGGCGCCTCTTTCAGGAGGCCGTCGGCTATCTGGCCGTCAATAATCTTATCCACCAGATTATTGATCGACTCAGGAGTGTAGTCCTTAAGGGAGCGGGAGGCTGCTTCCACCGCATCCGCCATCATCAGGATGGCGGTTTCCTTGCTCTGTGGGTTTGGACCGGGATAACGGAACTGTTCCTTGTCGATCACTGTGTCGGGATTCTGGTTGCACGCAGTGTTATAGAAATATTTTGTAAGTCCGTGTCCGTGATGCTGTGAGATGAAATCCCTGATCACTGCGGGGAGCTTTTCACGTGAGGCGATCTGGAGGCCCTCGGTCACGTGAGAGATGATCTTATGCGCACTCGTGTCAGGATCAAGTCCGGCATGGGGATTGACTCCATGCTGATTCTCGGTAAAGAATATAGGGCTGTTCATCTTTCCTATGTCGTGATACATGGCTCCGGTTCTCACAAGGGTGGTGTTGGCACCGATTGCCCTGGCTGCTTCCGCAGCAATGGTTGACACCTGGATGGAGTGTTGGAAAGTGCCGGGGGCCACTTCCGCCAATTTCCTCAGCACAGGATTGTTGATGTCGCTAAGCTCCACAAGTGTGACAGTGGAGGTGAATCCAAAAATCTTTTCTATCAGGAGAATGAAGATATATGCAAAGGAAAGGATGACTGAGTTGATGGCAAAGATGCCGATAGTGCGTAGGGAGAATTGGGAGAGATTGCCTTCCAGGATAAGGCATGATGTGAAGTAGGCCAGGGTGTAGGCGAGAAATGAGAAAAGGGCTGTGCGCAAAAGCTGCGACCGTCGGCTGAGTTGTTTGATGCTGAAGGTAGCAACCAATCCGACACACAGTTCCATAAATATAAACTGGAACTGATATGTGGCAACCAAAGCTGAAATCATCACAGTCACCACCAGGGAGAAAATGGCCGTCCGGGAGTCAAAAAACACCAGTATGATTACCGGCACCGCTGCAAACGGCACGAGGAAGATGCCATTGGCAATATATTCGAACATGATCACGGCAAACACCACAAACAGCGAGATGAAGGCCATCAGGAAAGTCATCTTCCTGATGTCGCTGAAGAATTGAGAGCGGTAGAGAGACAAAAACATGTAGAGCATGCAGAACACGATGACGATATATATCCCTTCGCCTATGACAAAATAAGTGTGGCTGCTTTCTGACTGCCTGGTGACCATCATATCCTGATATGTATTGAGGTTTGTGTAGATCTGAGGGGTCACTATCTCTCCGCGATCCACTATCCTCTGTCCCGTCTTTATCACCCCGGTCGCTCCCGTGACAGTGAGATATTCCTGGCTCCGATACTTATAGTCGGTTATGGAGTCAATCACCACATTTGAGGCCAGACACATGTTAAGGGCTTTGCTTATCTCGGCCGACATTTTCGTGTCAGACTCCAGAGTGAACACAGAGTCAATATTTGCAAAAGCCTTCGCCGGAGACAGCATCCTGGAAGCATCCACTGTCATGATAGATTTCCTCTCGTTTGGATCACTTGACACAAGCCTGAGTGTGTTGCCATGCTTTCTGGTGATATTCTCGTAGAGGTCGGCATCTAAGATGCCATGATCATATGTGGAGCTAAGAAGGTTGACAAGGAGGGCCTGCTCATGGGCAGTGGCATATGAGGAGATCAGCTTCTTAAACTTTTCGATATTGTTGTCGGCCATTTCCGTGTTCCTTTTTACAAACGGAATGAATTTACTGTCGATACTGTCGCGCATCAGTTTGGCGGAGACAGAGTCACGCAGGATAGGCACGTCGAAATCCGCTGTCAGCAAAGGGTATTTCCAGGGCTGGTTAAGCTCGTAGGAGAAGCTCTTGTGGTCAGCGCGTGGGAGAATGAGAAGGATGATCGCCACCGATGTCACGGCGAGTCCGAATCTTATCAGATTGAGTTGTGAGAAAATCTTATTCCACATTTTTGTCGGTATTTTATGGTTGGGGATTTGGAGTTCAGGAAATGCGTTTGGCGAAGGTGACGCCCTTTATCTTTTTCAGCGTGTCGCAGATACGGTCTACGGTCTCCACATTATCCACCTGGACGGTTATATCACAGTGAAACACTTCATGCTGGGCAGCGATATTCAGGCCGCGCACGTTGATTCCTAATTTCTGCGACATAGTGGAAGTGATCTCTTCGAGGATTCCAAGCCGGTCGATGCCGTCCAGGCTTATCGTGGCAAGAAACTTCGGGGCCATTCCTCCCCATTTGGTTGCCACCAGACGAGAGCCAAACGCGCTTTTCAACTTCATGGCGTATTCACAGCTTACCTTATGGACCACCACATTCTCATCATCGTCTACGAATCCGAGCACATCATCTCCCGGAATGGGGGAGCAACATGTGTCGAGCCTGTAATTGGGAGTCTTTGCGTCGGGATGCAACACATAGACTTCTTTCCGGTTGATCGGGTCTTTTTTTGTCTCTGTGGTCTTTTTCTTTGATGAGAACGGATTGCGCAGCAGTTTTTTCAGGAGTGAGAGGCGGGTGGTGTTAAGCTCGTTAAGTTCTTTTGCGTTGAGATTGAGTTCATCGTTGGCAAGCATGCTGAAAAGGTCTTGCTTTGAGTTAAGATGATGGAGCGCAAGAATCTTGGCGATCATCTCATTGGTGGGTTTGATTCCCTCCCTTTCCATCACCTCATTAAAAATTTCCTCGCCCCGCTCGGCAATCTGCTTATGATCTTTTTTCAGGATGGCGCGGAGCCGGTTGCGCGCGCGGGCGGAGTGGCAAAACTCAAGCCATTCGTGCTGTGGCTTCTGGGTGCCCGAGGTTATGACCTCCACCTGGTCGCCGCTGTCGAGCTTATGGGAGAGAGGCACTAATTTATGGTTTATTTTGCCTGCAATGCAATGGGTGCCCACTTCCGAGTGAATGGCAAAGGCAAGGTCAAGCACCGTCGAACCGGAGGGAAGGGTGATGAGATCGCCTTTCGGCGTGAAGACATAGATTTCTGACGAAAAGAGATTCAGTTTTATGGTGTCGAGGAAATCAATTGCATTTGGCTCCGGATTGGCGAGGATGTCTTTGATGGTGTTCATCCAGGAGTCGAGTTCGGTTTCGTCTTCATGCACCCCGGTCTTATATTTCCAATGGGCTGCATAGCCAAGTTCAGCTATCTCGTCCATCTTACGCGAGCGTATCTGCACTTCGATCCATTTCCCTTCCGGGCCCATGGCTGTCAGATGAAGCGCACGGTATCCGTTGGCTTTCGGGATGCTGGTCCAGTCGCGAAGCCGGTCGGGATGCACTCTGTGGCCGTCGGTGAAGAAAGTGTAGATTTGCCAGCAGCGAATTTTTTCCTGCGAGTCATCGTCATTATCAAAAATGACTCTTACGGCATAGACATCATAGATTTCTTCAAAGGGTATTTTCTTTGTCTCCATCTTTTTGAAAATGGAGTAGGCACTTTTCACTCTTGCCTTTATCTCATATTTGAATCCGGCAGCGTCGAGCTTTTCCCTCACAGGCCTTACGAATTTTTCTACGATCTCCTCACGGTGATCGGCAGACTCGCTAAGCTTTTCTTTTATTTCAATATATTTCTGTGGGTGTTCGTATTTAAAGGCGAGGTCTTCGAGTTCCTGCTTGATCTTGAAAAGGCCGAGACGATGTGCAAGCGGGGCATATACATAAAGTGTTTCCCCGGCGATTTTATATTGTTTCTCCGGGCGCATTGAGCCTAATGTGCGCATGTTGTGCAGACGGTCGGCCATCTTTATGAGCACCACGCGGATGTCGGTGGACATTGACAGCAACAGTTTGCGGAAATTCTCAGCCTGCAGGGATGCCTTGTCGCCGAAGATGCCGCCGGAAATCTTTGTGAGTCCGTCAACTATGTCGGCTATCTTATTTCCGAAATTATTCTCGATATCTTCCCGTGTGTATTCCGTGTCTTCTATCACATCGTGGAGCAATGCGGCGCAGATTGATGTGGACCCGAGTCCGAGTTCAGATATCACAATCTTCGCCACCGCAATGGGATGAAGGATATAAGGCTCTCCGCTTCTGCGCCTTACCCCCTTATGGGCAGCTTTCGCAAACCTATAGGCGCGTTCAATAATCTCCACTTTCTTGCGGTGATTGCTTGCGAGATACTTCTGCAGCACATCCTGATATGCCGCCTCGACCATACGGTCTTCTTCTTCCGGTGATTGTGGGAGATATTTTGTCATAATCTGAATGTCTTTAAAGGTGAATTATCGGAGGGGAAGCTTGGGGAAAGAAAACGAGCTGTCCAACAAGATACAAAGTTAATGAATATAAATGATAAAAGCAAAAAAACCGCCCACCTCCCGGTGAACGGTTTCTCCCTGCCGTCGACTCCGTGTCAATGCGGTCGTTCGTCAGAACTTCCTAAGCAGTGACAGCGGCTTCCGTATCTTGGGCAGTAGATAGAAATTACTAATGTATATAACCCAAAATTTAGACAATTATGTTTTTCGAAAAAAGGTAGTAGTTCCTAAGGCCCTAAAACATATCTAAGTCATGAAAAAAAGTTTTCTGTTATACCTTCGTCATCGACATGATGCATTTCAAAACTGTCAGCACATATCTTATGTGTTGATGACTGCATATGAGAGGTCAATGACCCGGTTATGGGGGTGAAAGGGGAGTAGTACATAGATAGTAATAAATTTTATTGTTGCATTAATACTTTATCGTTGCATTCAGTTTAAAAACGTAAGCATGTATGTAAATATTAGTGTATAACTGTTAAAGTTTATGTAAAATTGCCTGTCAGATGAAATGACGGGAGATATATAAAATCCACAGACCTTATCTGCTGTCCGGAATATGGAAGCCGGCAGATAAGGTCTGTGGATTTCTATAGTAAAATATATATGTAATGAAATATATCGGTGCAGCGAATTTTAGATTTCGCAATGCAGGTTTGCCATACTGATGGCTGCTGCGGCTGCCTCAGCACCCTTATTGCCAAGACATCCTCCGGCCCGGTCGGTCGCCTGCTGCTCATTGTCGACCGTGAGCACTCCGAAGATCACCGGCGATTCTCCACGTGCATTCAGGATAGCTGTGCCATGTGAGGCTATTTCACACACGTAGTCGAAATGAGGGGTGTCACCACGTATTACGCATCCAATGATGATGATTGCCGCCGGAATTACATTTTCCCGGTTTCTTGCATTCATGGCTGCCCCGGCGGCATTGACCAGCTCCACAGTGCCTGCCACCGCATGAGAGTGTATCCTTGAGTTGTCTACCCCTCCTTTCAGAAGCACGTCGATGGCTGCGTCGCGTAGAGAGTGGGTTATCTTCGGGTTCCAGTCGGCTGTGAAGATGTAGAAATCACCTTCCACGTTCGGGTTAAGCTCAGGCACCTGAAGGGCGGTGCCGTTGGTGTTAAGGATGGTAGACATGTCAGAGATTATTATCGGAGTTTTCGACTTTCTCCCGGTTTTCCGGCTCTTGGGAATTTTCCGGATGTTCGGAGATTTCAATTTGCTCTACCACCTCTGTCGCTTCCGGTTTTTCTTTCTTCTTGAATTTTGATTTTGCGGCGGTGGTCACCTTGTGAAGAAACACCTTCCACTTGCTGTCGGTGTCTGCCTCGGCATCGATCACATCAGTCAAGGCTATGATGCTCTGCTCAAGTTCAATGGTCTCAAGAGATATGGCATGGGGGAGGATTGCCTGAAGCAGGCGTTTCGCACGCGGACGCATCTGCTTTATGCGCATCATTATTTCGGCCATCTCGATGGTCATCTGCACTTCTTTGCGTGTCACTCTACCCGTGCGCTTCTTGGAATATTTTATTGCCTCGGCATAGAATTTCAGGGCAGCTTTCAGATCGCCTGTGGAGGCAAGCAGCTCCCCGACGTTGCGCAGTGAGTCAACGAGCTTGTCAGTGGCAGCCACCACACCGGCGTTGACCTTTTCATATAATGCGCCGGCATTCATCTGCTGCTTCACTAGGAGGTCAAGAGCCTTCTTGCGGGAGCGCAATATGCGTGTGGAAAGCTCCATGGCGAGGATATGGAATTTGCCGAAACGTTCCTCGTCGGTCTTTACAAGATTATCAAGCACTTTGAAAAGGGTGTCAAGTTCCTTCTCGCTCTGCTTGTAGTCTTTAAGGGCGAAGTGTATCTCCGCGAGGTCAAAAAGGAGAGCCACGAGTAATGCCCTGAATTCAGGGTCATCATAATCGGGAAACTCCCGCATCGCGCGCAGGGCTGCCACTGTGCGCTCCATAGCATCGAGGTATCTTTCCTCGGCAATAAACTCTTCAGCGGTTTTCCGGCAGCGCAATGCCTCCGAAAGGGTTTCGCGCTCTTTCGGAGAATTATCGAATCGTGACAGATTCAAAGGGATTTCTACTTGTGTCATATAAATATATGTGGGAGTTTGTGTTAATGTTCTGTATTTTTCTTTGAGAGGTCGCGGCCTTCGTAGTCAGAAAGCATTTTCCTGAGCTGCGGAGGCACGGGACGTGCCTCATGGGTGACAGTGTCTATGCTCACCATTATTGTCTCGCAGAGAGCCTTTACTTCCCCAGTGGTGGTTTCGCGGATCATCTGCAAGATCTTAAAACTTTTCTCCGATATGGAGAGGCATGTGGTCAGCACTTCCACCTGTTCGCCAAACACTATTGACGCTATAAATGCACAATTGACGTTTGCAATCACTGTGTCTACATGTTGCCAGTCAACGAGCTTTCCCCTGACGTCTGAAAAATAGTGGGCTTTCCCCGTGTCGAAGAAAGCGAAATAGACGGTATTGTTGACGTGGCCGAGCACATCTACATCGCTGAAGCGCAGCTGAAGGGGTGTGGCGTGATGAAAAAGATCAATTGATGGTAATTCGTGTGGATTCATGAAGTGAAACGTATTTCTGTTATGGTGTCTTTGCCTATCATGCGGTTGATCTCAAGGCGTAGGGTGGAGCGGCTCATGGCCAGTTCATGCCGGAGGGCGGCATTAGGCACACCTACTGTCATGACGCCGTTTTTTACATTCGGGCGGCGGCAATGGCGTGCTATGTCGGGTCCGATGACCGACGGCCATAAATCGATGGCCTTGCATTCATCAAGACGGGCTTGCATGCAGTTGTTCTGAAATGCGATGCGCAAGATGTCGCCAATGCTTTGTGGAGTGATTCTTTCCATGCGTCAGTCCCATTTTAATGGTGTGAAGTTTCCGTCGGCCACATTCATCAGCGAGCGTGGTCCGGTCATACCGGCTATTATGTCGTCAAGATGCTTGCGGTTGGTGTCGGTGATAAAGATCTGTCCGAAGGTGTCTGAGGAGGTCACTTCCCGCATTATGCTTTCCACGCGTCCGGCATCAAGTTTGTCGAAAATATCGTCAAGCAGCAGCAGGGGAGTAATGCCTTTCGCCTCTTTCAGGTAATCGAAAATGGCGAGCCGGAGGGCCACAGTGAATGTCTTCACCTGTCCCTGGCTTCCGAGGCGACGCAGACTGTAGCCTCCGAGTTTTGTCTCAAGATCATCACGGTGGATTCCGCCCGAGGTAAATCCCAATACCATGTCTTTCCCCCTTCTGTCGTCAAGAAGTTCTTTCATCGACATGCCGTCGAGCTGGCTGCTGTAGGCAATCTCTGTAGCTTCTTTACCTCCGGCGAGGCGTGAGTAGGTCTGCTCAACCTTTGGGGCGATTGTGTTGACCCATTCTTTCCTGACCTTATGTATTTCTGTGGCCGATTCTTCCATGCCCGCTTCCACCGATTCGTAAAGCAACGGGTCGCGCACTCCTGCCCTCAACATCTTGTTGCGGCTTTCCAGCGAGCGGGCGTATCTGATGAGATGGGCAAGGTAATCGGCATTTGCCTGGGAGATGACCATATCCATAAGTTTCCGCCTGTCTTCCCCCGGGCCGCTGACCAGTTGTGAGTCGGCGGGGGTGACGCTTACGATAGGGTAGCGGCCGATGTGTTCGGATATGCGCCGATATTCCTTCCCGTTGCGTTTCAAGGTTTTTCCCTTGCCTTTAGATAGGCCGCACGAGATTGTGTCGTCGCCTCCGCTCTCTGTGTGGAAAGTGCCTTTCACCAGCAGAAGCTCCTCGCCATGGCGTATCAGCGAAGAATCCGGAATTGGAGTCATCGGACGCGCCATGCTGATGAAATGGATTGCCTCTAAAAGATTGCTTTTCCCCATTCCGTTCATGCCGAGCAGACAATTCACCCCCGGAGAAAACTCCAGGGATGAGGATGCTATATTCTTGAAATTCAGAATGTCGATATTTTGTAGTGTCATGTGTGTAATGGGGAAAAAAGATGTCAGTCTTCGTCGTCTTTCACTCCATAGGCGAGATCTCCTGCATCGCCGAGACCCGGGATGATATAGCTGTGGGAATTGATGTCCGGATCGATTGCGGCTGTCCATATGGTGGTGATGCCGCTTGGGAGAGTGTTGCACAGATATTCTATGGCCTGGCGTGATGCAATGACTGACGCCACATGCAGACGTGCCGGGGTGCCTTTCTTCAGGAGGGCACGGTAGCCTAATTCCATGCTGCTGCCGGTGGCAAGCATCGGGTCGATGAGGATAAGGGTCTTGCCGTCGATTCTCGGTGAGGCCATATATTCCACAAGCACGTCAAACTGATCGCCTTTTTCCTTATATCGGCGGTAGGCACTGACAAAAGCGTTTTCCGCACGGTCAAAGAAATTGAGGAAACCATGATGGAACGGCACGCCTGCACGTAGGATTGTGGCAAGCACAATCTGATCCTCAGGCTCATGACACATGGTGAATCCTAACGGGGTCTGCACTTTTTCCTGAGTGTAGTCAAGTCTCTTGGAAATTTCATATGCCATGATCTCACCGATCCGGTCAAGATTCAGGCGAAATCGCATGGGATCGTTCTGTATGGTCACATCCCTGAGCTCCCTCATATATCTGCTCACGAGGCTCGGAGTCGTTGCGAAGTTGACAATCTCAATATCGTTCATAAGTACTGGGGTTAAAGCACGGCTTCAAGGAAGTCAAGACAACACCCGAGATGCCGATAAAGTTACACTATGCAAATATAACCATAATTTTTATAGATTGGACGAAAAAACGTAAATTTTTTTGTCACGATGGTCACAGGGCATTTAATGCGGCGGTTTTATCGGCTTCAAGCTGGTTGCGGAGGGCATCGATGGAGTCAAACTGCTGCTCGTCACGCAGGCGGGAATAGAATATGATTCCGATTTCTTTTCCATAGAGGTCTCCTTCCCAATTGATCAGGTGAGCCTCAACGGTGAGGGTGTTGCCTCGCCTGATGGTAGGGCGGATGCCGATATTGACCATCGCAGGGCGGGTGGAGCCGTCAGGCAGTAATACTTTGGCAGCATACACCCCATGTCCGGGCACTGCCATTCCGGCCATTGGCATCACATTGGCTGTCGGCACCCCTATGGTGCGTCCTAATTTGTTGCCGTCAACCACTTTCCCGGAAAGCATGAAATGACGGCCGAGCATGTCATTGGCTGCTGTGATGTTGCCGGCTGCTATGGCTTTCCTTATGGCGGAGCTGCTCACTCCGGCCGCCAACGGAGCCTCGATCACTTCTATTCCCACTTCCTTGCCGATTCTGCGGTAATCAGCTATTGACATGTTTATACCGTCGCTCCCGAAAGTGTTGTCATAACCCACCACCAGAATCTTCACCCCATATTTGTGGGCGAGCTCTTCCATCCATTCCCTTGCCGTAGTCTTTCGCAGCCCTTCGTCAAATGTCACCACAACGGGTGTCACCCCGGCCTTTTGGAGAAGGTCTTCTTTTTTTGTAATGGTGGTGATGGCTTTCGGGGTCCGTTCAGGCGCGATCAGGGCCAGGGGATGGCGATCGAAAGTGATTGCTATGGGGGTCAGATTGTGGTCGGCGGCAGCTTTTTTCAGGGTGTCAAGCACTTCGATATGTCCCAGGTGTACGCCGTCAAATGTGCCGATTGCGGCAGCGGTGTGGTTCATTGTTTTACTTTGCTGTCCAGTAATCTGCCACATATTTCTGCCATTGTGTTCTCACCTTCTTTTTCCACACGGATAGCTGTCAGGCCGATGCTTTCGGCTGCCTTGCAGTTGGCGGCCGAGTCATCAAGCATCAATGTCTCAGCGGGGTTGAGATGATAGCGCTCCACAAGATTGCGGAAAATCCGGGGGTCAGGTTTGCAGGTGCGTTCCTGGAATGATGCCACGATTCCGTCGAAATAATCATTGATTGTCTTGCCGTCGCCACGGAATGCCTGCTCTATCCAGTGGTTATACATTATGGGATTGGTGTTGGAAAGCACAAACACCTTATACCCCCTTTTGCGTAACTCTTCAATAAGGCGTAGTCTTTCCACAGGTAGTGACACGAGGAATTGTTCGAATGCATTCTGAATGTCGGTGGCGGTAGTGCCGGGACGGCATAGTGGAAGGAGGGTGTCGTAGAGGTCAGCAGTGGTGAATTCTCCCGTCTCGAGCTTGAGGAAGGGGCCTTTCTGCTCATATTCGTCAAGTAGCACCGGAGCCTCCGATATTCCGAGCTCTTGAAGTGCCCTGACGGCGCGAAGTCGGTCAAGGTCTATCACCACGCCGCCTAAGTCAAAGATTATATTCTTAATTTTTTCCATATACAGGGTTTTAAATTGCCGAAGGAGAGTGGCTATTCCGGTTTCCGGGAAAGGGGTGGGAGAGTATTTTGTGCAAAATTAAACATTTTTTTTGTGACTTCGTGATAAAATATTACCTTTGTGATGAGAAATGCTCCCTTTTGAGAGAAAAAGGTTTCGTTGACAGAATATTAACCCAAAAAGAGATAATGCTATGAGTGAAAAGAGATCGATCGGTATACTTACTTCCGGGGGCGACGCACCCGGTATGAACGCTGCCATCAGGGCGGTGACACGTGCTGCGATTTTTGCAGGGTTTAAAGTTTTTGGCATCAAGCGTGGCTATCGCGGCCTGATCACTGACGAAATTGAGGAATTCTCTACTCAGAATGTATCCAACATCATTCAGCGAGGCGGCACTATTCTGAAGACAGCCCGTTGCAAGGAATTTACCACTCCGGAAGGCAGACAGTGTGCGTATGATGTCCTTAAGAGACATGGGATAAACGCTCTTGTGGTGATCGGTGGTGATGGCTCACTCACAGGGGCACGCATTTTTGCCAATGAGTTTCAGTTTCAGATTGTAGGCCTTCCCGGCACAATTGATAATGACCTCTATGGCACCGACTCTACAATCGGATATGACACTGCCTTGAATACCATCATGGATTGCGTTGACAAGATCCGTGACACGGCCACATCCCATGAGCGCCTGTTCTTTATAGAGGTAATGGGACGTGATGCAGGCTTCCTGGCCCTTAACGGTGCGATTGCATCCGGTGCCGAAGCCGCCATTATCCCGGAGGTATCAACTCATGTTGACCAGCTTGACGAACTCATTGCAAACGGTTTCCGCAAATCAAAGAATTCTTCCATAGTGCTCGTGGCTGAGTCTCCCTCGACGGGAGGCGCGATGGGATTGGCTGAGCGTGTGAAAAAGGAATATCCGGAATATGACGTGCGTGTCACAATTCTCGGACACCTCCAGCGTGGTGGCTCACCGACTGCTTTCGACCGCATCCTTGCTTCGCGTATGGGAGCGGCGGCGGTTGACGCGCTGCTCGATGACCAGCGCAATGTGATGATCGGCATAAAGAATGATGAGATTGTTTATGTGCCTTTCACTAAGGCTATCAAAAACGACAAGCCCATCAATCAGGAATTGATGTCTACTCTTCGCCGCCTTTCCATCTGATTGCCGAAGGAGTGGCATGATCGAGTCCTATAGAGGCAGGCATTTGACATATTGAGGTTGTAGGGACATGTCTTTGGCGTATTAAAGCAAATATCTGATTATCAACGCTACATCGCAAGGTAATGTCCCTGCAAAATCCCTTTTCTCTCAATTATGATAATACTCCTTTAAATTTTTTATTCAAAAAAATGCTGTAAAATTTGTGTGATTGTAAAATTGTGTGTAACTTTGCAACCGCAAAAGGGAAGCTGAGGCTTCTTAAAGCAGCCCGGGTGGATACCAGAGTGGCCAAATGGGGCAGACTGTAAATCTGCTGGTTTATACCTTCGGTGGTTCGAATCCATCTCCACCCACACGACATCATTTTTCAATTATTGCACATAACAACTATCAAGAGCGTCTCCGCGATGGATCGCTCTTTTTTTATATTATTGACTTTAAAATTTCAGAGCCTTCCGGCTTCCCGGAATACCGGGTGGCCGGAAGGCTCTGAAATTTATATGGCTTTGATTTTAGGAATCATTGCAACTGTGCGGAGGCTTCGCGGATACGCCGCATTGCCTCACGGATATTTTCATCAGATGTGGCATAGCTCAGACGCATATAGCCCGGCGCGCAGAAGGCTGCCCCGTCAACACAGGCCACATGAGCCTTCTCCAACAGATACATCACATAGTCACCACTACTGTTGATTGTATAGTCACCCGCTTTCTTGCCGATGAAATGGGATACTTCCGGAAAGAGATAGAACGCACCCTGAGGCTCATTGATTATCCAGCCGGGAATCTCTTTTGCAAGTGACACTATCAGGTCGCGTCGGCGTTCAAACGCCCGGCGCATCTCCTCAACACATTCCTGCGGGCCGGTGTAAGCCGCTTCAGCAGCCTTTTGTGCGATTGAGGAGCAGCCCGATGTATATTGCCCCTGAAGTTTGGAGACAGCCTTGGCAATCGGGAGCGGACCGGCCATAAAGCCTACCCGCCATCCGGTCATGGCATATGCCTTCGACACTCCGTTGACAATCACCACACGGTCACGCACCTCGGGAAATTCTGAAATGCTATGCACTTCGCCCACGAAATTTATGTGTTCATAGATCTCATCGGCAAGGATTATTATTTCAGGGTGTCGGCCGAGCACTTCCGCCAATCCCTTGAGTTCTTCATAACTATATACGCTGCCGGTGGGGTTGGAAGGAGAGTTGAGCATTATCATCCTGGTTTTGGGCGTTATGGCTGCTTCAAGCTGGGCGGGGGTAATCTTGAAATTTTTCTCCACTCCGGCATGCACCTCTACGCTGACACCCTCTGCAAGCTTGACCATCTCGACATAGCTTACCCATGCGGGCACCGGGATAATGACCTCATCACCCGGATTAATGGTGGCAAGAATCACGTTACACAATTCCTGTTTTGCACCGTTGCCCACCACTATCTGATCGGGCGCGAAATCAATATGGTTTTCCCTCATTAATTTGGAGGCTATGGCCTTGCGGAGCGACATGTAGCCTCCCACAGGAGAATAGCGTGAGAAGTTGTCATCAATGGCTTTTTTTGCTGCCTCTTTTATGAAATCGGGAGTGTCAAAGTCCGGTTCGCCAACCGACAGATTGATTACATCGATGCCTGATGCCTTCAGCTCCGCACTTTTCTGCGACATGGCGAGAGTGGCAGAGGGCGACAGGGCCTCCAGGCGTTTTGAAATCTGATTCATCATAGTTTTTTACGATAATTCTTTGCGAAGTTACACATTCTGATGCGAACATACAAAAATTATAGTCATAAAGATAAATATTTTTCTTACCTTTGTGGCCTATATCGCTTCCATGTCGCCGATATTCCTTAAATCGGCGGCTCTTATAGCCTATTGTCATCTCTGCATGGCGACCACCTATTATAACTGACAATTAACTAAAAAATCTATCGATATGAAGAATTGCTTGAAATCGGGATTGACAATGCATGTCATTCTCATGTGTGTGTTGGCGGCAGTCCTGCCGGCATTAAACTCGTGTAAGAAGCAAGTGGTCAATACCGGCGACCTCCTCTCTACTGTCCCATCGTCGTCATCAGTGGTGGTGGGAATAAATGTGGAATCACTTCTCACGAAATCTGAGTGTAAGGTCAACGGAACGGAAGTCGTTCCCTCTGAGCAGGTGAAGGCATGGCTCAGTGCCAATGCTTCTGACGGGTCAATGTCTTCGTTGGTGGCACGTATGCTCTTCAGCGGCGAGAGCGGGGCCGACCCGAAAGCTGCCATATTCTTTATGGATGCCTATAACTCCTACGTAACCCTTGCTCTTTCCGACACGCAGAAATTTAAAGACTATGTGGAAAATGAGACATCCTCCTCTTTCTACGATGCCGGAAATGATGTTGAAGTGTGTGGCAACATCGCTGTCAGGGGTGCCCAGGCATGGGTGGCTGAAGGCACGGTGATTGATCCGAAGGCTGTGGCAAACTATTCCACCCTCGATGAGGGCCAGAGCTTCCTTGCTAAGGATTTCTCTGAAAGGATTGCCAGCATGTCTGCCGACATTGTTGGCTGGGGGGAGATTAAAAAACTTGCCGGAGGTCTGGTAGACTTCAGCACCCTCTCTTCAATGAACATTTTCCTCGGGATGGTTTTTGATGACGCCCAGAGTCTTTTCTTCTCTGCCGAAATGAAGAAAGGGGAGGCTAAATCTGTGGTGTCGGTGTTTAACAAAGACGGTAAACCTGCCAAATATCTGCTCCCTTCGTCAAAACTGAACATGGAGACGGTGAAAAGTGTGGCTGAGAGTGCCCAGACCCTTTTAGCTATCAATATTACTAAAGACTTGGTAAAGAAGGTTGATAATATCCTGTCTTCTTTTGGTGGAAGTGAGGCGACCAAGATGTCGACGGCCCTCAAGTCGCTTGATGGCACTGCAGCCCTTGCGATTGCAGATGGCGGCAACATGAAAGGGGTCGTGACAACTAACGGCAATCCCGGTCTTGATCTGAAACAGCTTATCTCGACATTGGGCTCCATCTCTACGGATGGCAATCTGATGCATTTCACAAAAGGCACCACCGTCACCGGCGCACTTAACGTGGCAAAGGCCACAGATTACCTGAAAGATGCCTCTATCGGTATTGTGCAAAGCTTCCAGATTCCTGAGATTAAGGCTTATTCAGGTGATTTCCGTATGGTAGCCATTGCTTTTGTTCCGAAAAACGGTAGCCTGGAGGCAGAGGTGACCCTGGTCGGTAATGATGAGTCGCGCAATATTCTGCTTTCCTTGTTAGATATTCCCGCAGATAATAATGGCGCAGCAAAGAATTGATAAGATTCAGCTTGAGGGGATGCTTCCACGCGTGTTTGTGTCGGAACGCATCCCCGCTTCTGATGTCTGGATGGGAAAGGTGGCTTTGCTGCGTGGCGAGACATATCTCGTGGAGGCTACCTCTGGCGCCGGCAAGTCATCGCTATGCGCCTATATTTATGGCTCACGTGATGACTATGAGGGCACTATAATGTTTAATGAGACCGATATCCGCAATTTTTCTGTGGAGAAATGGCAGAGATTTCGCCGCCGCAACCTCGCTTATCTCCCTCAGGAACTGTCGCTTTTCCCGGAGCTCACCGCCTTGCAGAATATAGAACTGAAAAACCGGCTTACAAATCATGTTGAGAAGGGTCAGATTGAGGAATGGCTCCACCGTCTTGGCATCGATTCGCGCAAGGACTATCCTGTAGGGCGCATGTCGGTCGGGCAGCAGCAGAGGGTAGGCATAATACGTGCTCTCTGCCAGCCGTTTGATTTCATAATCCTCGATGAGCCTGTGAGCCATCTCGATGAGGCCAACAATATCAAGGCGGCTGAAATGATTCTCGGCGAGGCGAAAAAGCAGGGCGCCGGAATAATAGCCACTTCTGTGGGCAATCCCCTTTTAATCGACCATACACGAAAACTTAAATTATGAGTTTAGTTTACCGTCTTCTCAGAAAGAATACTTCCCCGGCACGCATCGCGGGCTATATACTCTCTAATTTCATAGGGCTTGCAATCATCATTGGAGGATTGCAGTTTTATGAGGATGCAGTCAGTCTATGGAAAGCGGATGATAGTTTCATAAAGACCGATTACCTGGTTATAAACAAAAAAGTCACTTCCGCCAACACCTGGCAGGACGCTGACTCCGGCTTCACTCAGATGGAGATTGATCATTTGAGGAGGCAGCCCTGGGTGCGCGACATAGGGGAGTTTTCCACCACTGATTATCGTGTGTGGGCATCAGTGGGAGGTGGCGACCGGGGATTGTCTACGATGATGTTTTTTGAGGCTGTCCCTGATAAGTTTGTTGACGGAGGCAGCAGCGACTGGAATTTCAGGGAGGGTGATAATGTTGTTCCTATAATTATTTCCAAAGACTACCTTACGCTTTATAATTTTGGCTTTGCAGGCTCGGCAGGATTGCCGCAGATGTCGGAATCAGTGATGGAAAACATACCGCTGCGCCTCTCGTTGTCATCATTCGACGGGAGCAATGTCATTAATATGAACGCGCATGTAGTGGGCTATTCCAATCGACTGAACACAATTCTTGTGCCAGAGAGTTTCATGACATGGAGTAACCGTGAACTCGGAAAGGGGAGGACTCCAAAACTTCCTTCAAGATTGATTGTGGATGTTAGCAGTCCTGGCGATGTTGCCATTCAGAAATATCTTGACGAACATTCTCTCGAGGTGGCAGGCGACAAGAGTGGCTCGTCAGCTTCCTATCTGCTGAAGGTTGTGGTAGGTGTTGTCATAGCTGTGGGGTTGGTGATCACTATTCTCTCATTCTTTATCCTTCTGCTGTCCATGTCATTGCTGATGGAGAAGAATCGCGACAAACTGCATACTCTCCTGCTGCTTGGCTATCCTTTGCGTCGTGTAGCTGCCCCGTATATGAAGATGGTGGTGCTCTCCTCACTTGCGGCGTGGGTTGTGGCTGTGGTGTGTGGGTTGCTTTTGCATGTCGGCTTTGTCAATGCCCTTGAAGGCCTGGGCGCAAAGTCCGGGAGCTGGTGGTTGGCACCTCTTTGTGGCCTTGTGCTGACAGTCCTGCTTTTGGCGATCAATCTGTGTGCCGTCCGCAGGAAAGTCAGGGCGGCCTGGCGTTGATAATTTTTAATGGTTAAACGTAAGTGTGGTTTTATACTGAGATTAGGTATAAAACCACCTTTTTTA
>CAZQSD010000053.1:10916-19135 GCA_964595885.1 uncultured Sangeribacter sp. | reverse complement strand
TTCATTAATTTGTTATATATCTATGAATTTGTTATATATTATGACGGATATAATGACACCTGAGCAACGGAGCCGATGTATGGCGGCCATTAAGGGGAAAGATACCAAGCCCGAAATGATTGTGCGGAAATACCTTTTCTCACAAGGTTTGCGTTATCGTGTCAATAACCGTAAATTGCCTGGATCTCCTGACATTGTGTTGAAAAAGTA
Source organism: uncultured Sangeribacter sp. (assembly GCA_964595885.1). GTDB lineage: Bacteria > Bacteroidota > Bacteroidia > Bacteroidales > Muribaculaceae > Lepagella. The sequence goes on along the minus strand of CAZQSD010000053.1, from coordinate 18,925 downwards.
TAAGACTGTTGTTTTTATTGACGGATGCTTCTGGCATGGCCATGAAAATTGCAAATATTTTCGGTTGCCAAAATCTAACACTATTTTCTGGAGACACAAGATAGCGATGAACTATGCACGCGATTATGCCAATAATATTAACCTGCAACTTGCCGGGTGGAGAGTGATACGCATTTGGGAATGTGAAATCACCACAAAAGCCAAACGTGAGGAAACACTCCGAAATCTATATCTCCGGATAACTTCTGCCCACAATTATGCCTCTGCATCCCCTTATGATACTGACACTGAGTCAATGGCCGCAGAACCACCTACACCCTATGGCGAAACATAAATCTTTTATGGTTTCATGAAACGCTTTCACCGTCTTGGCTATTCTGGGGAAAACCGGAATCTGAGGACAGAATATAAAAAAAGGGTGATAACCTCCACGGTCGCACCCCTTAGATAAGTTTCTACAGGTAAAAAATCTTAAGGTAAAAAAGATTGTTTTTAGGTTCGGTGCAAAGTTACGCTTTTATATCGGATTGACCAAAAAAATCTTTCCAAAATGTCACAAATATGTTGTAGAACATATAAATTCAACCCCATTTTAGCATTTTTAAACCTGTTTTTTCCAATTTTACATAACTAAATGTTCTGATCCATTCCCCCAGCACAATCATCTCGCAATCCTTTGTCACTTCTTCACGAGTAAAGATATGCACATGGCCGAACATAAAGTAATCTATTTCCGGGTGCTCCCGATGATAGCTACGGGCAAACTGTCGCAAATTGTCAAGAACATCTTTATCCGGCACTCCCCTTTCCTCTCCCTCTGCACGACTGTGACGGCTCCAATTATAGGCAAAAGGTACAGTCCAGCGAGGATGTATGGCACTGAAAGCTTTCTGACACAATTTATTTCTGAACAAACCGCGTATCATTCTGAAAGACGCTTTCTGCTTTCCCACACCATCCCCATGAGCCATATAGAATGTCTGTCCGTAGATCTTTTCTTCAAGTGAGCCATCTACCACCTCTATACCCAATTCGGCAGGAAGGTAATCGAAAATCCATATGTCATGGTTACCTATAAGCCACACAATACGTATGCCCATATCCGAGAGTTCCGCGAGTTTACCAAAAAACCTCACGAAACCACGTGGCACAACATAACGGTATTCATACCAATAGTCAAGAATGTCACCAAGCAGATAAATTGCCTCGGCATCCTTCTTTATGGAGTTAAGGAATGCCACAACACGCCTTTCCGCCTTCCCAGAGTCAGGGAAATAGGGAGCACCAAGGTGTAAGTCGCTTAAGAAGTATACACTCATCACCACCCATTATGTAGGTCCATACTCATTTTACCTATGAATCCCTTTTCACAGGAACCCAAGCTCAAGTTTTGCCTCCTCGCTCATCATGTCCTGAGTCCATGCCGGCTCAAACACAAGCCGCAAGTCGACCTTCTCCGGACCCTCGACGCTAAGTAACTTCTGACGCACATCTTCCATGATAAAATCAGCAGCCGGACAGCCCGGTGCTGTAAGGGTCATGTCTACGTGTAGCGTCTTGTTATCCACTTCATAGTCTATTTTATATATTAAGCCCAGATCATACACATTTACAGGGATCTCAGGGTCAAACACGGTGCGGAGCAGTTCCACAGTGCGGTCTGTAACACGCAATTCTTCTGCAGCTGTCTCCAGAGAGCTGACTGCATCCTTATTTACAGTAGCCGGGGCGGCATTGCCGTCAGCGGGCAATATTTGTTGTTTATTATCTTCCATAGCGCAAAATTAGCCAAAAACAATGATAAAATAAATTGTTTTGACAATAAAATCATCAAAGCATGTCTTTATAAAAAAGATTTTATTAACTTTGCACACGCTTGGAACTTCCAGTATGACCTGTTATCGGGATAGATCCGGCACAAACAGACTTTAATAATTAATTTAATTTACGCAGTAATGAAATCTTACAAAAAAATTCTGCTCACGCTGCTGGTAGCAGTTTTTGGCATGGGCATCGCCCAGGCACAGTTTCGTTTCGGCATAAAAGCCGGTTTGAATCTCAATAGCCTTCATTTTAAAGATCTGCCCAAAAATTTTGACAGTGACAACAAGTGTGGCTTTACAGCAGGTGTGATGACAGAATTCCAAGTGCCTCTCATCGGCCTTTGCTTTGATCTCTCCGCAATGTATACGCGCATGAATTCTGAGGTGGAAGAAAATGACCATGACAGAAATATCGGTAAGAACTTCCTTGAAGTGCCGCTAAATATCAAATACAAATTCGGTCTTCCCGTAGTAGGCAATATCGTGGCTCCCTATCTCTTCACGGGTCCGTCATTTGCCTTTAAGCTTGACAAGAATACAATCGACGCATTCAAGACAAAAACTTGTCAAGTGGCATGGAATGTGGGTCTTGGTGTAGAGTTGGTGAAACATGTGCAGGTGTCAGGTTCCTATGGATTTGGAATAAATAATATCGTAAAGCACGTATCTGACGTCAACACTACTAACTATAAAGTAAAGAATAACTACTGGACCATCACAGCTGCTTATCTTTTCTAAGCTAAAGCAATCCGCTGCCTTTCTCCTCTTTAAATAAATAACTTATATAAAACAGAATGTTTAGGAAACTTCTTATCCTGACAATGATAATGACATCTGCCCTTCTGGCCTCGGCTGAATTCCGCTGGGGTCCGACGGCAGGTGTCAATTTCAATACCCTCCACTGGAAACAGGATCTTGCCAAAACGACCTTCCTGACCGGTGGACAAGTCGGAATTGCCGGTGAGCTTATGATTCCCGGTATAGGCTTTGGAATAGACCTGGGTCTTCATTATAATCTTCACGGTGCCCACGTCAATTTCGGTGACCATGAGGTGTGGTCGTCTACTGGTATAAATAATCAGAACGTATGGCTCCACACTCTTGAAATACCATTGAACCTGAAATTCAAATGGACCCGCATGAATGGTTTCGAGCAGTATTTGGCTCCGTTCGTATTCGGTGGTCCGGTATTTAATTTCACTGTAGGCACCAACCGACAACCTGCGCTTGAGCATCCGGCAGGATATGTAGCGCTCCAATGCGGCTTAGGTGCCGAGATATTTGAGAGATATCAGATTTCAGGAGGCTATTCCTGGGGTGTAAGCTATCAGGTACGCACTATCAAACTTAATAATTATTCCGCGCAGCCACGCGGATGGTTTATTAATCTGGCATACTTCCTCTGACTGTAATCACTTTGTTTGCCGAAGTCATATTACCGCTGCCCATCTATTCCACTTACACTTATCTCATTCCGGAAGAAATGAGTGATCAAGTGCAAGCGGGTTCACGTGTGCTCGTGCAATTCGGCAAAAAGAAATACTATACTGCAATCGTTGAATTCACTCATTCCCAAGCGCCAAGCGGTTATGATGTGAAACCGATAATGGCAGTCCTTGATTCCTCACCTATAGTCCGTTATCCACAGATAAAACTCTGGAATTGGATCGCGGACTATTATCTTTGTGCCCCCGGGGAAGTATATAAGGCGGCCTTGCCTACCGGCCTGAAACTGGAAAGCGAAACCTATGTATCAGTCAATCCTGACTATGAGCCTGCCGAAGTGAATCCATTTAAACTGAATGAGCGTCAGGCAATGGTCTTGATGATTGTAGAGGAAAAAAAACGGGTCAGGATTGCGGAAATCGAGGCTGAGACAAAATTCAGGAATGTGGCCGCAGTCATAAATCCAATGCTTGAGCATGGCATCCTGGAAATTGACGAGAAAGTTGTGGAGCGTTACCGTCCCAAGAAAGTCTCGTTGGTCAAGTTAACCTTTCCGCGAGGCAACAGCGACCGTCTGCACGAATGTTTTGAAAAAGTTTCCCGTTCCAGACAGCAGGAAAAAGCCTTGATTGCTTATCTTGACCTGTCAGGATGGATGGCTCCCACGGGTGAATTGAAAGATGTAGAGAAAGAAAAACTGCTGCAGGTTTCCGGAGTCAGTCCCGGTGTGCTACGTGCTCTCACAGATAAAGGCATATTCCAGATTTATAAAAAGAGTATCAACCGATTTGCCGCTGATCAGAATGAGCGGAGAACAGTCCTTTTGCCGCTGTCGCCACCTCAGGCAGAGACGATGCGGCAAATCATAGACGGTTTTAAAAACAAACCAATACAGCTTCTACATGGAGTGACCGGCAGTGGCAAGACAGAAATCTACATGCATCTTATCTCTAAAGTGCTTGAGACTGGAAATCAGGTATTGTTTCTCGTGCCGGAAATTTCGCTTACGACCCAGCTTTCTGACCGACTGAAGAAGGTGTTTGGGAAGCAGCTGCTTGTATATCATTCCAAATTTTCAGATTCTGAACGTGTCGACATCTGGCGCCGTCTACTATCCACCCATGAACCCCTGGTTGTATTAGGAGTGCGGTCGTCCGTGTTTCTTCCTTTCGCCCATCTTGGGCTTGTGATTATAGATGAGGAGCATGAGGCATCCTTCAAGCAATATGATCCTGCGCCACGCTACAATGCCCGCGATGCCGCATTGGTGCTTGCCCAGATGCATGGTGCAAAATCACTTCTTGGATCAGCCACACCATCCATAGAAACTTACTTTAAAGCCACCTCTGGGAAATACGGTCTGGTTACACTTTCCGAAAGGTTCGAGGGGGCTACCTTACCTCAAGTTGAGATTGTAGACATGAAAGAGATGCGGAAGAAAAAAGAAGTGAAAGGCATTCTTTCCAGCCATCTCAGGAAAAGGATTATCGACACAATGCAAAATGGCAAACAAGCAATTCTTTTCCAAAACAGACGTGGATTCGCCCCGGTAGTGGTGTGTGACCAATGCGGATGGACACCCAAATGTCAAAACTGCGATGTCTCGCTTGTCTATCATAAGAATATAGGGCTTTTGCGCTGTCATTATTGTGGTTTCTCCCAGATGCTGCCGAAATTATGCCCGGCCTGCGGTCAGAACAGTATCAAGATTTTTGGTTATGGCACAGAACGCATTGCTGAAGAAATGCACGAGGAATTTCATGACTTCCGCGTGGCAAGAATGGATCTTGACACGACACGCAACAAGGATGCCTATCAAGAAATTATCGAAGAGTTTGCCAGACACGAAACTGATATTCTCGTAGGCACACAAATGGTATCAAAAGGACTCGATTTCGGCGATGTGACCACAGTAGGCGTTCTCAATGCTGACACACTACTTAATTTTCCAGACTTCAGGAGCAATGAGCGGGCATTCAATATGCTTGAACAGGTTGCCGGACGTGCAGGCAGACGTCAGGAGAAAGGCACTGTAGTCATACAGACTGTAAATCCTGCACATGATGTTCTCAGATATGTGAAAACACATGACTATGATGCCTATTATAAAGCAGAAATAGCTGATAGAGGTAGATTTGCATATCCTCCTTTCACTAAGGTTATCAATATTTACCTTAAAAATAAAGATGCCTTAATATGCGACCGGGCTGCTGTCATATATGCGATGGAGCTGCGTAAGGTGTTTAAAGAACGTGTGCTCGGGCCTGAGAAACCGTTTGTAGCGCGTGTAGCTACCTGGTATCTGCAATCTATAATGCTTAAGATAGAAGCAGGAGCGTCAATGAAAAAGGTAAAAGACCTCTTGCGAAAGATATATGCAGGCATAGCAAATCTCCCTGAAATAAAAACATCTGTGGTCTATTACGATGTAGATCCGGTTTAATGTTTGTCCTCACAATAGTTTCCTATAAACTCCGTTATATTAACATTATAACTCATTCATATAAATTGCCATATTATGAATTACAATTACATCATGAAAATAATCGGTGGTTCGCTACTGATTATGACGCCATTCCTTAGTGCAGATGCAGTGCGTCTCACTCCTGATCAGGCGTTGCAGCGCATGGAGCGCTCCTCAAACAGGATGCGTCTTTCTGGCAACGCACCCTATAAGCTTGCTTACACTGAAACGCTTGACAGTGAGACCATGCTTTTTGTTTTTAACAAAGGTGATAAAGGTTTTGTAGTGACCTCGGCCGATGACCGGTTGCCTGAAATTCTTGGTTATTCCGACAATGGGGCTTTCGATCCAGCCCAAGCATCACCGGAATTTAAGTGGTGGCTCGGTCAATATGCTGCTGAGGCTGCCTACTACCTTCAGAATCCCGGATATGGTGCCGATATGGATAATGGTTATCGAAAGAATGTTGCCAAAGAAGCACGTGCAGACATTTCCCCTCTCCTCTCCACAAAATGGGACCAGCAAGAACCTTATAACCTCGATTGTCCGGAAGATGCTAAAGGGAGAAGTGTAACCGGATGTGTTGCAACAGCTATGGCGCAGGTTATAAAATATCACGCTTATCCCACAAAAGGCATAGGTCAGCACAGCTATACCTGGAACGGAAAGACATTGAGCTTCAACTATGGCGAAACAACTTTTGATTACGCCAATATGCTTGATGAGTATGAGTATATCTTCAATGAAAACAATGAAGTAGTCATTGATGCTACGGAACAACAGCAAAAGGCTGTGGCAAATCTTATGTATGCCTGTGGAGTGGGAGTCAATATGAACTACAGCTCTAATTCAAGCGGTGCCGGCGACATGTATATTCCATATGCCTTGAAGAATTATTTCGGTTATGACAGCAGCATACGTCTGCTTAAACGAGACTACTTCACAGCCGAAGAATGGGATAATCTGGTATATGAAGAATTAGCTGCCAAACGCCCCGTGATTTATGGAGGGCAAGCTCCCGACGGTGGTCATCAGTTTGTCTGTGATGGATATGAAGACTCTTATTTCCATATCAATTGGGGATGGGGAGGCTACTTAGACGGCTATTTTATGCTCTCTGCACTTAATCCCGATGGTCAGGGAACCGGAGGATTCGCCGGAGGCTACAACTCCGATCAGGCAATGGTCTGGGGTGCGCAACCTGATAAAGGAACCGGAGAAGTATGGTATCCTATTTACGCCACGGGAGGACTCAACATTAGTAATAGTAATGCTTCCTCCCTAACTTTGACTTTCGGAGTGGGTGGAGGTATCTATAACTATTCTCCGGATGCAGTCAGTCTGAATTTCTACCTCAAAGCAGTTTCAGCAACAGGTGAAGAATATAAAGCTGAACGTCCTTGCGAACTAAGCTTTAGTGGCGCTAACGGACTCAGTATATCCGGTTACACCGGCTTTAGTGTAAATTATCCAACCGGACTTGCTTCCGGAAATTATAAACTCTATCTGTGTTTCCAGACTCCGGAGGAAACCTGGCAGGATGTTCCTTTCCCAATCACCGGTTCATCCTATCTCAATCTTACGGTTGATGCCGATGGCAAATATGATTTCACTGAAGGTGAACCCATATTAAAATCCCAGATATGGGTGTCTAATTTCTCTGCTGCCACTACTGTGGTCAGCGGCACACCAACGAGATTTAATATGACTATTGAAAACATTGGAGAAGTGGGATTTTCAAGCGTCATCACCGTAAAAGTTTTCAATAAAGGTTCAAAAGAGGAAGAATTGGCTAAAAATTTAATTAGCTGTGATATACCTGTCGGCGAAGTATTTAGAGGGTCTGTTAGTTTGACTTACACGTTGTCGGATGGTGAATATGATCTCATATGCTTCGATCAATATGGAGAAGAAATCAGTGATGTGTTTCCACTCCTCATCGGAGAGGCTCCCGTTGAGGTAACTCAAGTCACACTCGACAAGACGGAGCTCTCGCTAACCGAAGGCGAGACTTTCACTCTAACCGCGACCGTTGACCCGGAGAACGCAACCGACAAGTCGCTCACTTGGGCTTCCTCTGACAGCGAGGTTGCATCGGTTGACAACGGGGGCCTCGTGACAGCACTCAAGCCCGGAAACGCAACAGTCACCGTTACCGCCGCAAACGGAAAGTCCGCAGCCTGCGAAGTGACCGTTACCGCTAAGGAAGTGGCCGTTTCTGAAGTCACACTCGACAAGACGGAGCTCTCGCTAACCGAAGGCGAGACTTTCACTCT
>CAZQSD010000053.1:0-10816 GCA_964595885.1 uncultured Sangeribacter sp. | reverse complement strand
AACAGTCACCGTTACCGCCGCAAACGGAAAGTCCGCAGCCTGCGAAGTGACCGTTGTTGAGAAAGAACCTGAAATCATCTACGTTACATCAATCACACTTGATACACCGGAAATCGAAGCTATCCCCGGCACTGTAGTGACCCTGATTGCAACAGTATTACCCGAAGATGCAACCGACAAAACAATTGAATGGTCATCTTCAAATGAAAATGTGGCTACAGTTGATCAGGAAGGAACCGTAACAATCATTAGTGTTGGCTCAGCGGTTATTACAGCAGCTACAACTGATGGTTCTGGGTTGAAAGCAGAATGCATCATATCCGGTGTGTCATGGATCGCTTCAATCGTAAGTGAATCCAATTCAGCAGACGTGTACTCGCCTAATGGACTGCTGATCAAGAAGGATGCAGACAGTCAATTCATTTCAAATCTCACTAAGGGCACTTACATTATCCGTATTGGTACAACTACCTATAAGATAATCAAGTAAACCGCAGTTTTGAATCATCTGACAAAGGGGAGTGAAACACGTGTTTCACTCCCCTTTGCGTTTTCATACAATATTCCGAATGTAAGTTGTCTGTAATTTCAAGCGAGTTTTGCATATGTGGTGATGTTTTTGTAACTTCGCACCAGATTCCAAGTCAACCAACAATATTCTTTCTCCTCCTACGACTAAAAAATAGGCTATAAAATCCATGAAGGAAACCAACCTACCGATGGTGCATGACGAGTTTGACCGTCTGCATTTGTGGCATCCCTATACCACTACCCATAATCCGTTACCTACCTATGCGGTAGATCATGCTGACGGGGCAATCATAACCCTTACTGACGGTAGCCGGCTAATTGACGGCATGTCATCATGGTGGTGTGTGATTCACGGCTATAATCATCCTGTGCTCAACAAAGCAATTGAGAACCAGATTAAAAAAATGAGCCACGTGATGTTTGGAGGTCTAACCCATCAGCCTGCCATAGAACTTGGCAAGCTTTTGCTTTCTATCCTACCTCCCTCCATGAACCATATTTTCTACGCTGATTCAGGCTCAGTAGCTACCGAAGTAGCGATGAAAATGGCGGTGCAGGCACAAAATAATCCACGTCGCACTAACTTTGCCACTATCAGACAAGGCTATCATGGCGACACGTGGAATGCCATGTCAGTATGCGATCCGGTTACGGGTATGCATGGAGCCTTCGGCCCTGCACTTCCGATAAGATATTTTGCAGAAGCACCTACCTGCCGTTTTCACGACGAATGGAATCCTGAATCCTTTGCCTCTATGCAGCAGCTCCTTGATGATCATACCGATGAGTTAGCCGCAGTTATTTTGGAGCCAATTGTGCAAGGGGCCGGAGGAATGAGATTTTATCATCCACAATATTTACGTGAACTGCGTAGAGCCTGCGATGAAAAAGGGGTGTTGTTAATCTTTGATGAGATCGCCACAGGCTTCGGTCGCACGGGAAAACTATTTGCATGGGAACATGCTGGCGTTGAGCCGGATATAATGCTTATTGGGAAGGCCATAACCGGAGGCTACATGACTTTCTCCGCCGTAGCCACGTCTGAGAAAGTGGCAGATATGATCTCAAATAGCGATGCCGGTGTCATTATGCATGGACCGACATTCATGGGAAATCCATTAGCATGTGCAGTGGCTCTTGCATCCACTAAGCTGCTACTTCAATCTCCCTGGCAAGAACGGATCAAACGCATAGAGCAAATAATGAAAGAGCGCCTTGCTCCGGCGGCTGAGTTGCCAAATGTGAGGGAAGTCAGAGTGCTTGGTGGAATCGGGGTTGTGGAGGTAGACCAATATGTTGACTGCGGAGAATTCCAGAAACGTTGTGTGAAAGAAGGAGTGTGGATAAGGCCCTTCGGTCATAACGCCTATATAATGCCTCCCTACCTTGCAGTGTCTGACGAACAAGTGAAGACACTCTGCGATGCGCTCGTGAAATTAGTTGCAGAAATGCCATGCCAACAATAACCGAGATATTGACAAATCTTGAGCAGGAAAAACGCCTGCGCAAAATTCCTGATTTTAACGGGGAATTTTTCATCAATCTGTCTTCTAACGACTATCTGTCGCTTGGAAACCGTTGCGCTGAATTCCACGAAGAGTTTCTGAACCGATTTGGTGAAGCTTCTTTCTCCTCCTCAGCTTCAAGATTGCTTTCTACCAAACAGTCGTTTCACTGCATGTTGGAGAATTACCTTGAAGAACTATATGGACGCCCGGCGTTGCTATTTAATTCAGGATATCATGCCAATGTGGGGTGTATAGGAGCCCTTACACTTCCCTCCACCCTTTTTCTATGCGATAAGCTCATACACGCTTCAATAGTAGACGGACTCAAAATATCAGGAAGCGAATATAAGAGATTTCAACATAACGATCTCACCAAGCTCCGGCGTCTACTCGAGCAGACCCATGCCGATTATGAAAGGATTGTGATCGTGGTTGAATCTATCTATAGCATGGATGGAGACGAGGCACCCTTGCAACAACTCGTGGAGTTAAAAAAACGTTATCCCAACATATTATTATATGTAGATGAAGCACATGCGTTTGGGGTTAGAGGGGAAAGGGGACTTGGAATAGCTGAAGAAAAAAACTTGATAAAGGATATCGACCTACTTATAGGCACATTTGGAAAAGCGGCTGCCTCCGCAGGCGCTTTTGCAGTGTGTGAGGAAAACGTAAAATCTCTCCTCATCAACACTGCGCGTCCTTTTATCTTCTCCACTGCCCTGCCGCCGGTCAACACAGCCTGGAGCCTTCTAATGACAGAAAAAATAGTTGGAATGAAAAAGGAAAGACAGCAACTTGCGGAGCTGTGCCGCAGATTCACTGATCGGCTAACTGAAATTACAGGTAAACCTGTCAAGTCTACCTCTCAAATAATTCCATTACTGACCGGAAGTGCAGAAAAAGCCGTTGAAATAGGTGCTTATCTTCGCAAACACGGGTTCTTGGCTTTGCCGATTCGACGTCCAACTGTTCCGCCGGGAGGAGAAAGAATACGTTTTTCTCTTGATGCCGCCCTTGACATATCAAAACTTGATCCTCTTTTTAATATTCTAAATAAAATGATGTGATGACATGGGAGTTTATCTATAGAAACAATAATCACAAGCTGATAGTAATTTTTGCCGGATGGTCAACCGACTCCTCCTTCTATTCACATGTCCGGATCCCCGGTTGGGATACTCTGGTGATGCATGATTATTCTGACTTTGATTTTCCAACCGAACTTTTGGAGGGCTATACTACCGTGACTATTTTCGCATGGTCTTTAGGAGTGTTTGCCGCTTCGCTTTCCTTTCCATTTGATAAGGCAGCTATAGCAATCGCAGTCAATGGCACCGAACAACCGGTTGACAATAGATTTGGAATCCCTGAAAACATTTACTATGGCACTTCTTCGTCACTTAACGAAAGAAATCTCTTAAAATTCAGGCGCAGGATGGCAGGAGATTCTTTTGATATGATTGCCGATCGCTTCGCAGATGTTTCGATCGAAACACTGCGTAACCAACTAAACGTCATAGGGGATAAATTCAAGGAGAAGACCACTACACATACCTCAAGATGGGATCGCGTCTACATATCCCGAAAGGACTTTATATTTCCTCCGAATGCACAAAAGGACTTTTGGGAACAGCATATCTCGACTCCACAGATTATAGAATTGGACGCGCCACACTATGTTGATCTGCTGACAATCATTAAAGCTACCCTTCCACATCAGGAAAGAATTGGAAAACGCTTCAAGAAAGCCCTGCCAACATATGATGACACAGCTGCTCCTCAAAAGACAATTTCAAATTATCTCATAAAGCTTCTCGCAGATAAGAAAGAATTGCTTAACTGCCGGGCTCATTTTGAAAATGTCCTTGAAATCGGTCCGGGGACAGGCTTTCTGACTTATGGATTTGGAAAGTTTTTTAATCCTCACCGCATGGACTTCGTGGAGCTTTTTGAAAATAAAAGATTTAATGTTGCGCCCGAAGAAAACTACTATGTGGCAGATGGAGAAAAATGGATTGCTGAGGCAGCCTCTAAAGAAGAGAGACAATATGATGCCATCATTTCGGCTTCGGTAATTCAATGGTTCGCAAATCCGGGCCAATTCTTCCACAACGCCTCGATCCTTTTGAAACCGGGAGGAGTTTTACTGTGCTCAACTTTTCTTCCAGGCAATCTTGAAGAACTGCTGTCTGTCAGCCCTTATGGGCTGGTATATCACTCCGCCGAAGAATTAAAGAAGCGCATGCCCACTACGTTTCGTTACGTCCATATGGAGGAAACCACAATAACTGCATGTTTCAATTCGCCACGCGAGATGCTCGCGCACCTCGTAAAGACGGGGGTGGGAGGCACATCCACATCAACACTTCCAATAGGAGCACTGCTTCCGAAACTTCCCTCATGTCTCACTTACAAGCCCTTATACATCCTTGCGGTGAAACAGGATTAAAAATATTGACAAGTCAAACATTTTTATTTATCAATTTGCTATCTTGTTTAATAAATTTTGATTAATTTCGCGGGAAATTGTGAGTGGAATACTCTGTAACAAACCAAATATTTATCAATAATCTAACCCATGATTACCACCCTTCTCATAATCTTCATTGTCGGCTATCTCCTGATAGCCTCCGAACATCTCCTCCATGTAAACAAAGCCACGTTTGCGCTCATCATGAGTGCGTTGCTTTGGGCGATCTACTCATTATGCAGCCACGATCCCAACATTTCTACAGAAATGGTTGAGGCATTAGGCGACACGTGTGAGATCGTAGTGTTCCTGATAGGAGCCATGACCATTGTTGAACTGATTGACCGCTATGGTGGATTCAGAATCCTTGTTGACAAGATCCATGCTTCCAGCAAACGAAAACTTATGTGGATTCTTGCCATTGTGGCTTTCTTCATGTCAAGTGTGCTCGACAACATGACTACCACCATAATTATGGTAATGATGTTGCGCAGAATGTTAAGCGACCAGAATGAAAGATGGATATTCGCATGCATTATAGTCCTTGCCGCCAATGCGGGAGGTGCCTGGTCTCCTATCGGAGACATCACCACCATCATGCTATGGATGAAGAATTATGTTTCATCAGTTGATCTGATTGTAAATCTGCTGTTGCCGTCACTTGTGTCAGTGATTGTGCCTGTGTTCATTGCCTCACGAATGATCCCCGCAGTAGCTGTAGAACCTCTCAACAGTCAGGATACACGCGTAGGATATGACATGTCGGAAAATCATCCCCGTCTTTCACTCCTGATCCTGTGCTGTGGTGTGGCAGGCCTTCTGTTCGTGCCGATCTTCAAAGCCACTACCCACCTCGCTCCATATATGGGTATTTTGTTCTCACTCGGAGTGCTTTGGATCCTCACCGAACTCATAGTGCGCCATTATAATCTTGACGATAAGATTGAAGGACGCGTGTCCCAGGTGATCCGCAATATTGATATGTCAACCATTCTCTTCTTCTTAGGCATCCTCATGGCAGTGGCCGCTCTTAGCCAGGCTGGAATCTTAGGTGAGCTTGCCGCATGGCTGAACGATACGTTCCACGACGCCTACATAATCAATGGCATTATCGGTGTGCTGTCGTCCATAGTAGACAATGTGCCTTTGGTAGCAGCCTGCATGGAAATGTATCCTGTGGCAAATGATGCTATGATAGCTGCTTCCTCTGACCCCGCTTATATGTCGCTATTTGTAGAAGACGGGCTTTTCTGGCACCTGTTGACTTTCTGTGCCGGTGTAGGTGGAAGTATGCTTATCATCGGTTCAGCAGCCGGTGTGGTGGCTATGGGTATTGAGAAGATCCCCTTCATGTGGTATATGAAGCGCATTACCTGGCTGGCATTTATCGGATATATATGCGGTATGGTCATCATATGGCTCGAGACCTTATTTCTTACCATCTGATTTTAGTCTCTACTGCTATCTTGACCATCAATAATTATTAATCTTATACTTTTACAGGGCTCTTCTTACCTTCACCTGCTCAAGCAGTTGAAGGTAGGAAGAGATTTTTTTGACACTGGCGGAAGTTAAAACCACTCGCTATATATGCATCATATGTCTTTTTTTTGTAATTTTGCACCATCATTCTAATCTAAACACAGTTTCTATGGGAGGTTTTTTCGGAGCAGCATCAAAGCATGCCTGCCGAAACGAACTTTTTTATGGAGTTGACTACAACTCACATCTTGGAACCCGCAGAGCAGGTATGGTCACCTACGACAAGGATGACCAATGCTTCTGCCGTAGTATCCACAGTATTGAAAACACCTATTTCCGTACTAAATTTGAAGATGAGCTTAACAAGTTCAAAGGCGACATTGGTATCGGTGTAATCAGCGACAATGATCCCCAGCCTATCGTATTCAATTCCCATCTCGGCAAATTTGCCATCGTAACAGTGGCAAAAGTTTGCAATATGGATCAGTTGGAAAAAGAATTGCTTGAAGATGGCGCTCATTTCGGTGAATTAAGTTCCGGACGCACCAATCAGACAGAATTAATTGCGTTGCTTATTAATAAGGGAAGCAACTTCGCAGAAGGAATCAAGCACATGTTCAACCGCATTGACGGTTCATGCTCTTTGCTTATCCTCACGGAAGATTCTATTATCGCAGCCCGCGACCAGCTTGGCCGCACTCCTATCATCATAGGGAAGAAGGAAGATGGCACAGGATTTGCGGCAGCTTCTGAATCCACATCCTTCCCCAACTTGGGCTATCGTCATTATCGTGACCTTGGTCCCGGTGAGGTAGTGGAAATCACTGCAGACGATGTAAAAGTCATAACCCCTCCGGGCGAGGAGATGCAGATCTGTTCATTCCTGTGGGTATATTACGGTTTCCCCACATCCTCTTATGAGGGCACTAACGTAGAAGACATGCGTTTCAAGTCTGGTTACGAGATGGGACTTACTGACGAGAATGAAGTAGATTGTGCCGCAGGCATTCCGGATTCCGGTGTCGGAATGGCCCTCGGATATGCTGCCGGGAAAGGTGTGCCTTATCGTCGTTGCATCTCTAAGTATACCCCGACTTGGCCCCGCAGTTTCACTCCTTCCGATCAATCCAGACGCAACTTGGTGGCAAAGATGAAACTTGTGCCTAATGAGGCAATGCTCAAAGACCAGCGCGCACTGCTATGCGATGACTCTATCGTTAGAGGCACTCAGCTAACCGACAATGTAAAAGGACTCTACGATCTTGGTGCTAAAGAAGTGCATATCCGCATAGCCTGTCCCCCACTCATCTACAGCTGTCCTTTTATCGGTTTCACTTCCTCTAAGAGCGACATGGAATTGATCACACGTCGCATAATAGGCGAATTGGAAGGTGATCCTAATAAGAATCTTGAAAAATACGCCACTACTGACTCACCTGAATATAACACATTGGTTGAGAAGATCCGCGAGCGTTTCGATCTTACATCTTTGAAGTTTAATCCTATCGAGACTCTTGTAAAATCAATAGGACTTCCAAAGGAAAAACTCTGCACTCACTGCTTTGATGGCAGCAGCCGTTTTCATCCCTGCGCACATTGCCACAAGAAACAATGAGACCACTATGTTAGATCTTTGAGGCTTTAAACGTTGATCAAGAATAAACATTAATTCCTAACACATCAGCTCCCGGATAATTTGAACTCTTCAAATATCCAGGAGCTGATGTGTTAGATTCCGCTATGCGGTTTAAAACGTTCCGTAGCGCAGCTGGCGATAGAAATTTAGTGAGGTAGCCGTCATATATGGCGCAAGCCATAGAAATCCAACACCGCAAGTCAGCAGGCTGAGGAGAATCCAACCGATAAAACGCAGCTGCAAGCAGAAGAAATCCATCTTATGGCCGTTCATCATATCCCAGCTCAACTTCATGGCGTCTATGCCTGAAATGTTGGCATCATCCGCCATGATGAAAAAGGTCATCCCAAACCCACATGCCAAAATTATCCCCGGCACTATCAGAAGGGCTGTGCCCACGCTAACAGCCAGACTTGTTAATAATCCGGCAATCAAGGTTTCCACAAACCGGTCAAATCCTTTGAATAGAAGGTTAAGGTTTACTACCTTGGTATCGATAAGACACCCGATGAAAAGCACATACCCAAACATAAGTGGTCCGGCAAGTACCAGCTCGGCTACGTATGTGGCTGATGCCACACCCATAATCACCAGGTAAATCAATGTGCCAAGTAATGCGTTGGTCCAGTTGTCTGCAAGCTGTTCCTTAGCTTTGCGCATGAATAAGACGTTATCCATAGTTGTTTTGATTATTTGATTAAAATATGTTTCACAGCATGATTACTGTCTTTCACACCACAAAAATACAAATAAATTTTAACATTTACGCAAAAATTATTAAATTCGCCCCAATAAATCCGGATATGATCTCAATATCTTGGTTTTCTAACCTGATACCCAAAAATTCCTTACATCGATTAACTATAAACAAACAACAATAAACAACTAAACATCAAATGAAAGAAACCGACGAAAACATCACCACTGGCACCGGTCTGCCCGAAAACGCGTTTCGCGAGCTGGCAGCCGATGAGCACTACACCCCGGTGATGCATCCTGCTCACGATCAGCAGGAAGTGACCCCCTATTCGGTGATCACCGGCCTTGTCATGGCGATTATCTTCTCAGCGGCAGCCGCCTACCTCGGACTGAAAGTGGGCCAGGTGTTTGAGGCAGCCATTCCTATCGCCATCATTGCAGTGGGCCTCAGCAACGCCCTGGGAAAGAAAAGTCCGTTAGGACAGAACGTCATCATCCAGAGCATTGGTGCATGCTCCGGCGTAATCGTGGCCGGTGCCATCTTCACCCTGCCTGCACTTTTCATTCTTCAGGCAAAATATCCTGACATTACTGTGCAGTTCTATCAGATTTTCCTATCCTCACTTTTGGGTGGTATATTAGGAATTCTGTTCTTTATCCCCTTCCGTAAATATTTCGTGAAGGACATGCATGGCAAATATCCTTTCCCCGAAGCCACTGCCACCACTCAGGTGCTTATCTCAGGTGAAAGCAAAGACTCCGCAGAGGGAGGACAGGCAAAAACCCTTATCATGGCCTCACTCATCGGCGGTATCTATGACTATATTGTGGCCACCTTCGGATGGTGGGCTGAGACCGTTACTTCTATGGCTTCTTCAGCAGGCCAGGTAATTGCCGAGAAAACAAAACTTGTGCTCAGTTGCAACACCGGCGCCGCACTGCTTGGTCTCGGATATATTGTCGGTCTGAAATACGCATTCGTAATTTTTGCAGGCTCCATTTTCGTATGGTGGATCGTCATTCCCTTGTTAGGCACTTATGGCAGTCCGGAATTTGTGGCTATGTCGCCGGATGCAATCTTTAAAGACTATGCACGTATGATCGGTATCGGCGGTATCGCGATGGCCGGTGTCATCGGCATCATAAAATCCTGGGGAATTATCACACAGGCTGTCGGGCTTGCCGGACGTGAGCTGAAAGGTAAATCTTCAGCAGCTAAAGAAGTGCGTTGGCAACTCGACATCTCCATGAAGCATATCGTATTCTTTATTGCTATTGCTTTAGTGGCGGTATTCCTCTTCTTCTGGTTTGGAGTTATCCACACTCTCTGGCAGGCAGCCATCGCTTGGCTGGTTGTAGTAATCATCGCATTCCTTTTCACTACTGTGGCAGCAAATGCAATTGCCATTGTTGGTTCCAATCCGGTTTCAGGTATGACGCTAATGACCCTTATCATCGCATCTGCAATCTTTGTGGCAATCGGCCTCAGCGGCACATCCGGAATTGTGGCGTCAATGGTGATTGGCGGCGTGGTCTGCACCGCTCTATCCATGGCCGGAGGTTTTGTGACTGACCTTAAGATTGGCTACTGGCTCGGCTCCACTCCCAAAAAACAGGAAAGCTGGAAATTCCTCGGAACTCTTGTTTCCGCAGCCACTGTCGGAGGTGTGATCATGGTGCTCAACCAGGTATATGGTTTCTCCGGAGACAATGCTCTGGTAGCTCCGCAGGCAAACGCAATGGCAAAGGTGATTGAGCCGCTTATGATGGGTGGTGACACTCCCTGGATTCTCTATATGGTCGGTGCTATCTTAGCTTGCATCCTCAACTGGCTTGGTGTGCCGGCACTTGCTTTCTGTCTCGGCATGTTCATCCCCTTGTCGCTCAACACTCCGATGCTCGTCGGTGGTGCTGTTGCATATTTCGTAAGCAACTCATCTAAAGATCAAGCCCTTAACGATGCTCGTCGTGATCGTGGCACCCTTCTCGCTTCAGGTCTTATAGCCGGTGGTGCTCTCTTTGGAGTGTTTGCAGCCATCACCCGCTTCGCAGGATTTGAATACACCACTCCTGGTAGCTTTGAACTAACACAGATTCTTGGCTGTGTGGCTTACCTTCTCCTTATCGCCTACTTCATCTGGGACAGCAAGCGTGCAAAACTTCGCCGCTAACCTTTCCCCATTTATAACTAAACACATCGGGTCCATAATAGATATGGACCCGATGTGTTTAGTTATATATCTACGTATTTATCTTTCAGTTTTATTTAAATCTCGGGGTTGAAGTGTAGGTTCCTCTGCTTCTATAATATTTTTTTGATATGAAACATGCAGAAAATATTGTAAGATTGGAAGGAAAGCATTAAATTTGCAACCGCATATCTCCCGAAGCCTCGATATGGGTAAGGGGTGGGTATGCAGACATTTTGGATTAGCGTATTCTATGCTAAAATCCAAATGATTTTGGCATTTTTTTATTCCAAATAGG
>CAZQSD010000052.1:0-19169 GCA_964595885.1 uncultured Sangeribacter sp. | reverse complement strand
AGTCCTCCTCGGTTCTTATATCCGAATAATATATGTTTAAATCTGGCTTCAAGGCGTATCGACAACTTCAGGCATAATGTCTGAATGAAATACTTGATATACTTTGTAATATAAATATTACAATGATCAAATCATTGTTGGGATACAATTGAGTCGAAGATGCCCATGAAGCAAGGATCATAAAGCAATAACGGAACTGAATCAAGATATAATTTATGATTCAGTTCCGTTATTGCTTTATCGGTAAATAATCTTCAGTCCTTATTTACTGAGACTATCATACGCCATTCTGATCTTGTCGCTTATTTCTTTCATCTTCTCCGGAGAGGGATTCTCTATCTTATGGCGGAAATCCATGTCGCCTTCCTTCTGCATAGGAATAAGATGGATGTGGGCATGTGGCACTTCAAGACCAAGCACCGCCATGCCAACCTTTCGACAAGGGATAGCCGTCTTTATCGCCTCCGCCACTTTCTTGGCGAAAATCATCATCTCGCCGATTTGCTCATCATCAATGTCAAAGATGTAATCCGTCTCTTGCTTAGGCACAACTAAAGTGTGACCCCAATTGACAGGATTGATATCAAGAAATGCAAAAAACTTATCATTTTCCGCCACCTTGTAGCAGGGAATTTCCCCGGCAATTATTCTTGAAAAAATAGTCATGGCAGCAACCGTTTTTTATATCTCTATTTTCAGAACTTCAAACTCAAGAAGCCCGACCGGTGCCTGCACCTGCACCCTGTCACCCACTTTATGTCCCATGAGACCTTGTGCGATAGGAGTTGCAGAGGAGATTTTTCCTTCGCGTATATTTGCCTCATTTTCTGTGACTATAGTGTAAGTGACAGTCATATTGTTCTTAAGATTTTTGATAGTCACCTTATTAAGAAGTTGGATAACGTCTGTGTTAAGTTTGCTATCGTCAATAATGCGGGCGCTGGCAATGAGTTCCTTTATCTTGGAAATCTTCATCTCAAGCATTCCCTGCGCCTCTTTTGCCGCATCATATTCTGCATTTTCCGACAGGTCACCCTTGTCACGAGCTTCGGCAATTGCCTGCTTGATCAGCGGACGCTGAGCTTCCAACTCAGAAAGCTCTTTCATTTTTTTGTCATACCCTTCCTGGGTGAGATAAGTTGCCATTATTGGTTTTATGTTTTATAATTAATTATTGTCTTACTCAAGTTCCCTGACCGTCCCAAGTTACAAAGACATATCCAAAAGGATTAACTTTGAGCATCATCCGGAGCATTATCAAAACTAAAAGAATAAAGTCATGTTGCCCATAGCCGCAGAGTTGATCAGGCAATTAGAAAAGATTAAAAAATAAAGGAATCTCTTAGTTCCGTCTTCAGCATGTGCATAAGCTCCATATTGATAAACGACCTTAAAAGACCCTTACAGGCACCCTCTGTGCCTCTTCCCTAATTTTGTTGCAAAGTTAGTTCTTTTTACTCCTCAATACAAATTTTAACAGTTAAAAATATTTAAGTCATCCCTAACCCCATTATAGTCATCTATATGGGAATGTCGCTTTTCATTCCTCTGCCTATCATGTTACCTTCTCACCAAGCCACTGCAATATTCTTTTTCAGCATTTTTTAGTCAGAATAATGAAAAAATAACTACCTTTGTAAAGAAATCGCATATAGAGAAATAATTATTGACCAATGCACCATCCCTACTTTCCATTACTTCTTCTGTGTAGCGTAATCGCATTCTCCGCCGCCGCTGAAACAGAACCACGCGACACAATAGATCTCGCAGGCCAATGGAGCTATTGGCTACATGGAGCCCCCGCATCCGTAATCAGTGAAGGCAGCCTAACTTTACCAGGGACTCTCGACACTAATCATGTCGGCATCCCTGTTGAAAAGACTAATAACTCATCGCAGCTTTCAAGACGTTTTACTTTCACAGGAGATGTGACTTATTCTAAGGAAGTCAACATTCCTGATAATTGGAAGGGGAGGAATATTGAACTGTTTATTGAACGCACCCGCCCGTCTGAGGTAAGTGTGGATGGGATTAGAGTTGGCTATTCTTCCCTTCTGTCTTCACCCCACAAATATGATCTTTCCGGGGTGCTCACTCCAGGCCAACACATAATTGAAGTCACAGTCAATAACAGTGACTCCATTCCTCTCGCCATACGTAATAATTCACATGCATGCACTGAGTCAACGCAGACCAATTGGAACGGCCTGATAGGCAAAATCCATCTGGAAGCCCGCAACCCGGTTCATATTGCCTCTGCCAACGCTTTCCCCCAGACTGGCAAAAATGGATATGACATTAAAGTCAGTCTTTCAAAACCGTCAGATGAGAAACTTATTCTGACTGCATCTGACCACATGGCAAATGTTTCCCGGATCACTGTCAATCCGGGCGATTCTTTACTTAATATCTTCTTGCCCTTGCCTTATGATCATCAGAAATGGAGCGAATGGAGTCCCGTCACCGACCTGTTGACTCTATCCCTGACCAATGACAGAGCAGATGAGATTATAGATAAAAAGGAAATACGCACGGCCTATCGTAATTTCTCATCTTCCGGAGGGAAGTTTTTAATTAACGGTGAGCCTGTTTTTTTGCGTGGCAGACACGATGCATGTGTATTTCCTGTCACTGCCCACACTCCAATGGATGTAGAATCGTGGAGAGACTATTTCATCACCTTAAAGCAATACGGCCTTAACCATGTACGCTTCCATTCCTGGTGTCCACCGGAAGCATGTTTCCAGGCTGCCGATGAGGCCGGAATCTATCTGCAGCCAGAGCTGCCGATCTGGGGAGAAATTGACAACACCCTGACCACTTTGACATCATTTCTGCACAAAGACATGGAGGGAATTATGGAAGCTTACTCTTCCCATCCTTCTTTTGTAATGTTTGCAATCGGCAATGAACTCTGGGGCGACATATCCCTTATGCGTAAGTTTATTGATGATGCGCGTGAAATGAATCCGAATCTTCTTGCCACATTCGGCTCTAACATATATCTTGGCTGGAACGGACATATTGAGGGAGAAGATTATCTCGTCACATGCCGTGTAGGCGACGGGGAAGGCTTCTCTACCCATGCCCGGGCCTCATTTTCTTTTGCCGATGCCGACAACGGAGGAATAATGAACAGCACCTATCCTAACTCGGAGATGAATTTCTCTAATGCCATTTCTCTGTCAGCGGTGCCTGTCATAGGTCATGAAACAGGTCAATATCAGTTCTATCCTGATTTCGGCTCAATCATGAAATACAATAACAGCGTGCTACGGCCTGACAATTTTGAAGAATTTGAAAACCGTGCACGTGAGGCCGGGACTCTTAGGAAAAATCATGATTTCTTCCGTGCTGCCGGTGCCTGGGCCACCCGTCTCTACCGGGCTGATATGGAAATGAGCCTCCGCACTCCCGGGATGGGTGGATTTCAGCTTCTCGACATCCAGGACTATCCCGGACAGGGAACAGCCCTTGTAGGCATTCTCGATCCTTTCATGGACTCCAAAGGACTGATCACGCCAAAGGAGTGGCGGCAGTCATGTGGTGAAGTCACTCTCCTTGCTGAAATGCCCCGATTCTGTTTCTCTTCAGGCGAAAATACAACTGTAAAAATAAAAGTTGCCAATTTCAGTAATCAGAGTCTCAAAGACAAAAAGCTAAAATGGTCAACACCATTTTCTGACGGAATATTTGAAATCCCGGATGGGAAGGGGCTGCTCGACATAGGAGAAATAAGTCTTGACATACCCAAAGTAAAACATCCACAGAAGACTACCCTGTCACTTGCCACAGGTGATGGCGCCTTTTCCAACAGTTACGATCTATGGATATTTCCCACAGAAAAAAAGGACATAACGAATGTAGTGGTGACAAAAGATATTGACGAGGCACTCCAGCTTCTACGCAATGGAGAAAGGGTAATATTGTGTCCTGACACATCAGTTGTGAAAGCAGCTGTCATAGGGCCTCTCTTTCAGACTGACTACTGGAACTATCCAATGTTTCGCTCCATATGCGACAAAGTGAACAAGACTCCCTCACCCGGCACGATGGGGCTCCTTATAAATGACGCCCATCCTGCCTTCAAGAATTATCCGACAGATTCTCACACCGACTGGCAATGGTTTCCGGTGGTGAGCAATTCTTATCCTCTCATAATTGACCGGCTACCCAAGGATTTTGATCCGGTGATTGAAGTCATTGACAATATAGAGCGCAATTATCGTCTCGCGCTGATGCTTGAGTGCAATGTCGGGAAAGGCAAACTTATGATTCTGAATGCTGATATGGAAAACGCTTCCAATTATCCTGAAGGGGAATGGCTCCTGCAGTCAGTGAAGGAATATATGGCCTCAAAAGACTGCAAACCTATGCTCACCCTTGATGAGCAACAAGTGGTCAATCTCCTCACAAAACCCTCTACCGAGCGTCTGATCAAAGAGATACGTAATGAATCATATTACTACTGATTTTGTGAAATTGCACTTTTAGACCCAAAATGTGAAAAAATATTTGCTCCACAGTGTGCATTACGGATTATATTTATTATCTTTGCGAATAAATCGAAACCGTTATGACTATCAACGAAACCCAAGACGAGATAATTGAAGAATTCGACGGACTTACCGATTGGATGGACCGTTATGCCTATATCATTGATTTAGGCAACACTCTCCCCGAATTTCCTGATTCGGAAAAGACCCCGCAGAACCTTATTGAAGGCTGCCAGAGCCGGGTGTGGATTGCCGCCCATAAAAATGAGGACGGCACCATTCATTTCCAGGCTGATTCAGATGCCCTCATAGTTAAAGGTATTGTGGCGCTGCTGATGAGGGTGCTTAACGACCACACCCCCGATGAAATCCTCAACGCCGACCTTTACTTTATTGATAAAATCGGTCTCAAGGAACATCTCTCCCCTACCCGTAGCAACGGCCTTGTGGCAATGGTTAAGCAGATCCATAACTATGCTCTCGCCTTCAAGATGCTTGCAAACAAATAACAACACAACAAATAACAACTTAAAAACTTAACACCATGTTTAAAAACCAACCGGCGGGACTGTACGTGCTTTCGCTTGCCAACACCGGCGAGCGTTTCGGCTACTACACCATGCTCGCCATCTTCCTGCTGTTCTTGCAGGCGAAGTTCGGTTTTGACTCTACTGTGTCGGGTCAGATCTATGCCGGCTTCCTCGCATTAGTTTACTTCATGCCTCTCGTGGGCGGCTGGGTAGCCGACAAATGGAGCTTCTCCAAGTGTGTAGTGACCGGTATATTCGTGATGTTCTTAGGATACCTTGTGATGGCTATCCCTACCGACATCCGTTCCACCTCTTCACTTTGCCTTCTTTTCGTAGCTCTCGTGCTCATTGCGATAGGCACAGGCCTTTTCAAAGGAAACCTTCAGGTAATGGTAGGCGACCTTTATAATGCGCCCAAATATGCCAACCAGCGTGATGCCGCCTTCTCTCTCTTCTACATGGCAATCAACATCGGCTCAATGTTTGCCCCGATGACCGCCACAGCCATGTGCAACATGGCAATGAAGGCTCAGGGTCTTTCTTACGTGGCATCGTTGCCCGCACTCTGCAACGCATATCTTGATGGAGCCGAGAATGGCGCGGAACTCATTCAGGTTGCTTCAGAAAACGGCATGACAGTCGGCTCTGACGTGGCTGCCTTCGCCAATGAATATATCTCGACCCTTTCCACCGGCTACAGCTATGCCTTCGGCGTGGCCTGCATTTCTCTGGTGGTGAGCTTCCTCATCTATTTTATAGGTAAAAAGACCTATGCCCATATCATTACTGACAAGAAGAACTCCAAGGCTTCTGCATCCGCTGCTGTCGGACCGGAGCTTACTCCGGCCCAGACTAAGCAGCGTGTTGTGGCGCTTCTTCTCGTCTTTGCAGTGGTTATATTCTTCTGGATGGTGTTCCACCAGAACGGCGCAACCCTCACTGAGTTTGCCAAGAGCTGCACCTCTCCGGAGGCAGGCGGCTGGACCCGCATCGGATTCAATGTCTGGGCTCTTCTCTCAATAGCTGTGGGTGTGTATGCTCTCTTCAACCTCTTCCAGTCAAAAGGCACTACAAGCCGTGCGGTTTCTGTCGCTATCCTGGTTGCTGTAGGCGCTGCTCTCTGGTATTTCTATGCAAATACTGATAATCCTGTGACCGGCATTCAGCCTCAGCAGTATCAACAGTTCAATCCTTTCTATGTTGTGGCCCTTACTCCGGTTTCATTAGCCCTATTCGGGTGGCTCGCAAAGAAACAGAAAGAACCTTCTGCACCACGTAAGATCGGCTACGGTATGCTTATGGCTGCTGTCGCCTACGGAGTAATGATGATTGGATCTTTCGCTATCGCAGGAACTTCGGCAAGCGTTTCTCCCAACTGGCTTATCTCAACCTATCTCCTCCTTACTTTCGCCGAGCTGCTTCTCTCGCCGATGGGAATCTCCTTCGTCAGCAAGGTAGCTCCTCCAAAGTTGAAAGGCTCAATGATGGGTGGCTGGTTCGCCGCAACTGCAATTGGCAACTACCTCGTGTCTATTCCTATGCTCCTCTGGGGTAAGATTCCGGTATGGGTGCTCTGGTGCATTCTTATCGCTATCTGTCTCGTGTCAGCAGCATTCATCTTCTCCATCATGAAGAAACTTGAGGCTGCTACCTCCGACACTCCATCACCCGCTGCTGAGGCCCATGCCCTTGAGAACGTGGAAGACGACGCAATCTGATGAAACCCTAATCCTGAAAAAATAAACACCGCAAATCAAAAAAATCGCTTGGTCTGAATAAAACCAAGCGATTTTTTTGTTATAACGTTATAAACCTTATTAACTCATGAATAACTTTAATTTTTATTCCCCCACCGAGTTTATTTTCGGTAAAGACACACAGAAAAAAGTTGGTAAGAATATCTCAAAATACGGAGGTAACAAAGCATTACTTGTATATGGCGGCCAATCTGCTGAAAAGAGCGGCCTGATAAAGCAAGTGATTGATTCCATGGCCGACGCCGGCATAGAATACGTAGTGCTCAAAGGAATACAACCCAATCCCACAGATGACCGCGTATATGAAGGCATAGCCTTGACAAAAGAGAATAATGTTGATTTCATTGTTGCGGTAGGTGGCGGATCCGTGATCGACACGGCAAAAGCCATTGCCCTGGGAGCACTTTATGGAGGTGACTTCTGGGATTTCTACACAAGGAAAGCCACTCCTGAAGCAGCCCTTCCAATCGGAGTGGTGCTGACCATCCCTGCTGCCGGCAGTGAAGGAAGCGCAGCCTCGGTAATAACAAAGAAAGAAGGACTGATCAAGATTTCTGTCGGCACAGATTTGCTGCGCCCGAAGTTTGCCATAATGAATCCGGAACTGACAATGACCCTCCCCTGGTTTCAGACAGCATGTGGCATAACCGATATGCTATGCCATATCTTTGAGAGATATTTCTCCAATACCCCAGCTCAGCTTGTCAACGCATACTCAGAGGCAATCATGCGCGACATCATGGACCAGGCACTTACACTCCGAATAGACGGAACCAACTATGACGCACGCGCCGACATAATGTGGGCAGGGACAATCGCCCACAACGGACTCTGTGGCGTAGGCAAGGAAGAAGACTGGGCAACCCACCGCATAGAACATGAAGTGTCGGCACTATATAACGTGGCACATGGCGCAGGGCTCGCTTGCATAGCCCCCGCATGGCTCACCTTTGTAGCAAAGAGAAATCCCGATATGGTTTGGAGATTCGCCATAAACGTCATGAGCGTAAATCCCAGTGGCCGCGACACCGAAGAGATCATAGAGGAAGGCATCACACTGCTGAAAGACTTCTATCATGACATAGGACTGACAACCTCTCTACGTGAGCTAATCGGTAAGGAACCGGACATCGACGCAATGGTGAAGAGTCTTGAAAGAAACATGGGCAAGACCCTCGGCAGCTTTGTGCCGCTTTCTATGGAAGAATGCCGCGAAATATATCGCCTCGCTCTCTAAAAATTCCACCTAAAACTGACAGTTATGATTAAAATTGAAAACTTTATCAAGATATATGAGAAAAGCTTCATTGAAAACTGGGATCTACCGGCACTTTCCGAGTTTGGAAAGAACAATGACCTGACTTATGGCCAGCTCGCCGAATCAATTGCCCTGTCTCATCTGCTTTTCGAATCAATTGGAATAAAGCCCGGCGACAAGATTGCGCTCTGTGGGAAAGACTCTGCCGACTGGGTGAAAGTCTATATGGCCACCGTGACTTACGGAGCAATCATTGTGCCCATACTGTCAGAATTTAATCCTCTTGATGTCACCCATATTGTCAACCATTCAGAAGCTTCATTACTGATTGTCTCCACAGCCATATGGGAACATATGGAACCCGAGTCGCTTCTTAACGTGAAAGGAGTGATGAGCCTGGAGACAAAACAAGTGCTTCATGAAGCCAAAGGAATGGAGATGATGCGCCATATCCGCCTCTTGCGAAGACGTTTCAATAAAAGATATCCCGACGGTTACAGCAGCCAGGATGTGAAATACATTGACCGTGACAACAAAGAAGTGGTGGAAATAAACTACACGTCAGGCACAACCGGCTTCTCCAAAGGAGTTATGCTCACCGGCGAAAACCTCTCGGGAAACGTATGCTTCGGAATGCATTCCGAACTCCATTTCCGGAGTTCGAGATGCTTGGCTTTCCTTCCTCTGGCACATGCCTATGGGTGTGCTTTCGACATGCTTACCCCTCTTGCGGTAGGGTCACACATAACGCTTCTATGCAAACTTCCCTCGCCGCGTGTCCTCCTGAAAGCACTTGCACAGGTAAAGCCTAATCTTGTCATATGCGTCCCCTTGATTCTTGAGAAAATATATAAAAACCAGATTCTCCCGATGATTTCAAAGGGCACCTTGCGCTGGACATTGGCAGTGCCGTTTCTTGACACACTTATCTACACCAAGATACGCAAAAAACTGATTGACGCATTTGGCGGAGAGTTTGAGGAAGTGATCGTTGGGGGCGCTCCTTTGAATCATGAGGTGGAAGAGTTTCTACATAAGATAAAATTCCCCTTCACCGTAGGATATGGCATGACTGAGTGTGGTCCGCTCATTTCCTACACTCCCTGGAACAAATTCATCGTGGGTTCTTCCGGCAAGACCCTGCCAATTATGGAGTCGAAGATAGAATCGTCCGATCCGGAGAATGTGCCGGGAGAAATCTGTGTGAGAGGCACAAATGTCATGAAAGGGTATTTCAAAAATCCGGAGGCGACTGAAGCCGTGCTTGATGCCGAGGGATGGCTTCATACCGGCGATATGGGCACCAGGTCTAAAGACGGCACATTATTCATCAGAGGACGCAATAAGACGATGCTCCTATCGGCTTCAGGCCAAAATATTTATCCTGAGGAGATTGAAGCAAAACTCAACAACATGCCTTTCGTCTCTGAAAGTCTGGTGGTAGAGCGTGACGGGAAATTGGTGGGACTCGTATATCCCGACTATGAGGCTGTTGACAAGATAGGAGTATCAATTTCCGATATGGACACCACTATGGAGAATATTCGCAAAGAGCTTAACAAGATCGTTGCTCCCTACGAGCAATTATCCAAGATAGTGCTCATGCCAAATGAATTTGAAAAAACACCCAAGCGAAGCATCAAACGCTTTCTCTACACGCGCTGATCATCTACTCTTTAGCGCTGTGCGTGTGGCTGTTTAAAGGAAACCGGAGGTTGAGAAATGAATGTAGAGATGTTCATTCACAACCCTCCGGCTTTTTTGCCCCACACTTATTTGCAAGTATCAGTTTTTTATTGTAGCTTTGCGCTAATTTTGTTAGTTAATGTTAAAATTTGATTACAATCATTAACAAGATTAAGCCATGCACAAGCATGAAATCAGATTTAGTCACCTTACTGCCAATCGGTTATTGACACCACTTGCTTTAATCTCTCTTGCGGCCATCACATCATGTGGCGCAAAGAATGCAGCTGACAGTGCCAATACAGACGCCATGTCAAAAGGCATGGCAGACTATTATCATGCTGACAATGATATTGCCATGACAGTAAGAAGCATTGCCGACGCAATAAAAGTTGGCGAACCTCTTGATTCCACTGATTACGACTTCAAGGGAGTCTTGACCGACGGCCAAGGCACTCCTTTATATACTGACGTGCAGGGTTCCCCGGGTCTTTGGGTGGTGGATGTGCTTGACACAAAAAACGCCACAATCAAAAATATCTATCTTGGCGATCTGTTGCCCGGTGACCTACAGAGCTACCTCCTGCAAAGCCTGCATCTTTCCGAGGAGCAACAGATTGATTTTATAGTCCACGATGCAATTAACGATGACGAGACAGAAATCACTATCTATGATTTTGGCGGTGGCTACCTACGTTTTGAGATTCGCGCAGGGATAGCTCCCAACGGTCTGGAAGGGCCGCTACTTACAATCGTCATGAGTGCTGACCCTCCTGCTTTCATTATCACTGCAGACTCTCAAGCGAAGGACGAAAAACAAAAAGAGGAGTTGGCTCAAAACGGGGCAAAGCCATAAGCTGGACATCCGCCTTGCGGTCTTCAAGGCTATTCTCCCCTTTCCCAACTTTCTTACCGGCTTCCTCAAGCGCACCCCTTACCGCCATGAGTGCCTTCTCCGGAGTGTTATTGTCTTGCGACAGGTGACACAGAAAAATATGGCTCAACCCCGGATTAATAATCTCCTTCAAAAAAGCAGCTGTGTGGGTGTTGTCCATGTGGCCCATTTCTGTCTGTATGCGTGCCTTCAGGTAATCGGGATACCTCCCCGCCTTCAACATGTGAAGATCATAGTTGGCCTCAATCACAAGGTAATTGGCAAGACTCATATAATGGCGCGCCCGCTCCGTTACTGCTCCTAAATCAGTGGCAAGCACAAAACTGCGTTTGTCAAACATGATAGAGAAGCCCATATTGTCACTTCCATCGTGAGGCACCTCAAAGGCCGTAAGTTCCAGATCACATATTTTAAAAGGAATCTCTTTAAAGATAGGAGTATGATAATCTTTCAGTCGTTTGGAAATATTATGACGACGCATTATGCCGTTAAAAACCCGGTTCGTGCAAAAAACTTTAAGGTGTTTATAATTACGCACCAGTGAATAGATATGCTTCACGTGGTCTGAATGGTCGTGAGTAAGGACAATAGCCTTTACCATACTCATATCTATTCCATTAGCCTTCAAAACGGATGCCACATCATCAGCCTTGATGCCTGCGTCTATGAGTATTCCCCCATTCTGTGTGCCTAAATAACAACAGTTACCGCTCGACCCTGACCCCAGCGAAATATAATAAAGCAGTTTGTCAGCAGTTACGGGTGATGTCTTTTTTGGTTGTTTTATTTCTGCGCCGGCATAGACATCGCGATGCACAGGCTTCGGTTCCAATTCCCAGTCTTCAAATGGGAGGGTAAGCTGCCCTTCAAACGATATTTTACGTTTTGACATAGCGTTGATAATGTAAATAAACTGTAGATAACTTTTGCAAATTATTAATTTGTAGAATTATGACTTTGAATATATAAGAAATATCGCAGGTCGTTTATTATAATCATAGCGGGCGGTTTTCCATCTTGAGGCAGGCATAGTGAGGATTAATTCATTTTCAGGGTCAGTAATATCGCAGGCCACGCATATCAGCGTGTCTCCCCTGAGTGTTTTCACAAGACTTTCCACCATTCGGTTATTTCGGTATGGGGTCTCTATAAAAATCTGGGTTATGTCATTCTTTCGCGACATGTTTTCCAGTTCTTTCAAGCGTCTTTCCCTCTCTTTTTCATCCACCGGCAGATAACCGTTAAAAGTAAAACCTTGTCCGTTGAATCCAGACGCCATAAGAGCCATCAATATGCTTGACGGCCCGACCAAAGGGATTACTCTCAGTCCTTCTCTTTGCGCTATGCTGACAGGTAATGAGCCGGGATCGGCCACTGCCGGACAACCGGCCTCGCTCATCACTCCCACCGGCTCACCATGACGCAGAGGCTCCAGATAACTGCTTACCTCATTTAGATCCGTATGGCGGTTCAGTTCATAAAAGGTGACTGCACCAATATCAAATCCGGGGTCGCATCGCTTCAGGAAACGACGGGCCGTTCTCACATTTTCCACTATGAGATGACGTAACTGTTTAAGAATGTTCAGGTTTCCTGCGGGCAATGTATCCCGCAATGGTGCATCACTGATGCTGACCGGGATAAGATAAAGGGCTGCTTTTAGTTCCATACATACAAAATTAACAAAAATTTTTTACTATTTTTGCAAAAAAATCAGAAAATAATGACTTTACCGTCAGGATTCATAGAAATGGCAAGAAATCTTTTGGGCGAGGAAGCTGATGATTTCCTTAATGCCATGACCGGGCCACCAGTTTGCTCAGTCAGAATTAACACTCGCAAAACGGGTGCGCATTTTGATGAGGCCACTCCTGTAAAATGGTGTGAGACCGGATTTTATCTACCTTCGCGACCTATCTTCACCCTTGACCCCATGCTCCATGCAGGGGCATATTACGTGCAAGATGCATCGTCTATGATTTATAGGGAGGTGACAGTGCGCATTCTTGACACTCTCAAAAAAGATGCCAGTTATTCCCCAGTGTGCATGCTTGACCTGTGTGCTGCCCCGGGAGGAAAAACCACTGCAATGATCGACGCTCTCCCCGATGGGTCAAAAGTAGTGGCCAATGAATATGTGGCAAAGAGGGCAGCAATCCTGCGGGAAAACCTTGCAAAATGGGGCTTTCCTGACACGACAGTATTAAACAAGGATTCATCTTTTTTCAAAAATGCTGGTTTTGAGTTTGACATCGTCGCGGTTGACGCCCCATGCTCCGGAGAAGGCATGATGCGTAAAGACAATGACGCAGTGGCCCAATGGTCGCCACAGCTTATTGAGAATTGTGCCGCGCTTCAAAAAGAAATCCTGACAAATGCAGTGGAAGTCCTTAAACCCGGAGGATTTCTGATATATTCCACCTGCACATTCAATCGCACAGAGAATGAGGAGAACGCTGAGTTCATCCGGTCTGAACTAAACCTTGAGCCGTTTGATCCCGAGTTTCCTGAAGAATGGGGAATCCCAAGGGGAATAGACACTGACCTTCCCGTCTATCGCTTTATGCCTCACAAGACTGAGGGGGAAGGGCTCTTCCTCGCAGTTTTCAGAAAACCCGGGGAATGGACCCCACCTCACATCAACCGAGCCAACGTTTCAAAAGTAACAAAACAGGCCGCTCCTCAAAAAGGGAAAAAGGGAGGCTATGATAGTGCCAAAGGGAAAGCCTCGTTAGAGCTAATTCCTGAGATTGAGGAAATTCTTTCGGTGGATTTCGACAGAAGCAAATTCCCGGAAGCCACACTTTCAAAGGAGCAGGCTTTAGCATACCTCCGACGAGAGGCGATAACCCTGTCGCCCGATACGCCGAAGGGGATTGTGATCGTCACCTATAATGGCCTACCGTTGGGTGCGGCAAAAAATATAGGGAGCCGGGCTAACAACCTTTATCCAAAAAACTGGCGAATAAGAATGAATTAGGCATGGAAGAAAATCGCGACAACAGGACACGCCGATTGCTCGGCGACGACAGATTCAACATACTTCAACGATCATCTGTGTTGGTGGTTGGAGTAGGTGGCGTTGGAGGATACGCTGCTGAGATGCTCGCGCGCACCGGTGTTGGCAATCTTACTCTTATTGATGCTGATGACGTTGCCGAAAGCAATATCAACCGACAACTTATCGCCACGACCTCCACCATTGGCCAACCGAAAGTGAGTTTATTTGACGAGCGTTTTCACGACATTAATCCTGACGCAAACATCACGGCAGTAAAAGATTATCTTTCTCCTGAGAATATAGATACGATAGTCGCCGGAAAACAGTTTGATTATGTGATAGACGCCATCGACACTGTGGCACCAAAGGTTGCACTCCTCAAACACTGCCTATCAAACAATATCAGAGTGATTTCCTCTATGGGTGCCGGCGGAAGAGTTGACCCCACAAAGATAGGATATTTTGATCTTTGGGAGACTCGCGAAGACGGCCTCGCCAAAGCCGTGCGCCGCAAGATGAAGGAAGACGGTTTCCGGAAGTCGCTGAAGGTGGTGGCAAGCACCGAGAAGCCATGTTCTCATTCCCTCATCGAAATTGAAAGTGCTAACAAACGCTCATCTTACGGCACCATAGCCACAATCCCCTCAATCTTCGGTATTTATCTCGCCAACTACGTAATCCGAGCCCTGACAAAAATATAAGCCTTATGATTCATCTCCAAAATATAACCAAATCTTATGGCACTCTCACCGTGCTCCACGACATATCCCTCACCATTCCTGAGCGCCAGATAATGACCATTGTGGGTCCTTCCGGTGCCGGAAAGACTACTCTCCTCCAAATTGCAGGGTCGCTTGACCGCCCCGACTCAGGATCAGTCTTCTTTGACGATACTGACATTTTCAAGCTTAAAGACCGTAAACTGTCTGAGTTCCGCAATCTTAACATAGGGTTTGTGTTTCAGTTTCATCAACTCCTCCCGGAGTTTTCGGCGCAGGAGAATGTGGCTATGCCTGCGTTGATTGCAGGAAAAAGTAAGAAAGAGGCGTTTTCAGAGGCTAAACGTTTACTCACTGACTTGGGACTTGCTGACCGATTGAATCACAAACCAACTGAACTGTCAGGAGGTGAGAGACAACGGGCAGCCATTGCGCGTGCGTTAATTAATAGTCCGCGCATTGTGTTTGCCGACGAACCTACCGGTAGTCTTGATTCACGCAACCGTGATGACATCAAAAATATCATCGCCTCCTTGCGTGACTCTTTGGGTCAGACATTCGTAATTGTCACCCACGACCCCGAAATGACATCTATATCCGACCGCATAGTAACCATGGCCGATGGCAGAATCGTAAACTAAATTCAAACTCTCAGGAAATTAAATATCGTTAAAAATTTTGCAAATTGCGTCATATTGCGTATCTTCGCACTCGCAAATCAAAGAAATTGCCTATGGGCTTGACTTTGGTATGATATTTGCTAAATAAAAAAGTAGTTAAATCATTTTAATAATCAATAAAAAATGGCACAAGAGAATCAAAACAAGAACCAGCTTCAGATTCAGCTCCGTCCCGACATGGCAGACGGCAAGTATAGCAACCTCGCAATGATCGGTCACGGTCCCAACGAGTTCCTGATTGACTTCATTTTCGCAGCTCCCGGCATGCCGCAGGCTCCCGTTGTAAGCCGCGTAATCATGAGCCCTGAGAATGCAAAGCAGCTCATGTTTGCCCTCACCGACAACATCCGCAAATATGAGGCTCAGTTTGGCGAAATCAAGCCTCGCGGCGGTGCCAACCCTGCTATCGGCAACAACTAATTTCACTTAGTCACCGACAAAATAAAGTCGCCTGACAGGTGAACGTAAAAATAAATTAGGACAGTTTGCGAAGGTATTTTTAATAATAGCAAGCAAAGTGTCCTAAATTACTTTTTATAAGTCAACTGCATGTCGGTGGCCACCCACTTCAATATACTCTACCCCACAATGGATAATAACCTTACACTCTACAATTCGCTCACACGCATCAAGCAGCCTTTCAAACCTCTGCATGAGGGCCACGTGGGCATGTATGTGTGCGGGCCCACTGTATATGGCGACGCACACCTCGGACACGCCCGTCCGGCAATTACTTTTGATGTCCTTTTCCGCTATCTTCGCCATCTCGGGTATAAGGTGCGTTACGTGCGCAATATCACCGATGTAGGCCATCTCGAACATGATGCCGACTCCGGTGAAGACAAGATAGCAAAAAAAGCTCGCCTTGAGCAGCTCGAGCCTATGGAAGTGGTGCAGCTATACCTCAACCGCTATCATCACGATATGGAGGCACTCAACGTGCTTTCCCCCAGCATCGAGCCTCATGCCTCCGGTCATATTATTGAGCAGATAGAATACGTAAAGAAGATTCTTGAGGCCGGATATGCCTACGAAAGCAACGGCTCTGTATA
Organism: uncultured Sangeribacter sp.; assembly: GCA_964595885.1. Taxonomy (GTDB): domain Bacteria; phylum Bacteroidota; class Bacteroidia; order Bacteroidales; family Muribaculaceae; genus Lepagella. The sequence goes on along the minus strand of CAZQSD010000052.1, from coordinate 3,095 downwards.
TTTTGATGTCGAGAAATATAACCGTGATCATCACTATGGCAAGCTGTCAGGCAGAAACATAGACGATCTCCTATCCACCACCCGTTCGCTTGACGGTCAGGAAGAGAAACGCAATCCCCTTGATTTTGCTCTTTGGAAAAAAGCTTCTCCTGAACATATAATGCATTGGCCTTCCCCCTGGAGCGAGGGTTTCCCCGGCTGGCACCTCGAATGCTCAACTATGGGCGAGAAATATCTTGGGGAATGCTTCGACATACATGGGGGCGGCCTTGACCTGCTTTTCCCTCACCATGAATGCGAGATAGCCCAGAGTGTGGCTGCCCAAGGTCATGAGGCGGTAAAATATTGGGTCCATAACAATATGATTACCATCAATGGCAAGAAAATGGGAAAGAGCTATAACAATTTCATAACCCTTGAACAGTTTTTTGAAGGCTCACATCCGCTTCTCGAACAGGCTTATTCGCCGATGGTGATCCGTTTCTTTATCCTTCAGGCACAGTATCGTTCCACCGTAGACTTCTCCAATGCAGCCCTGCAGGCATCTGAGAAAGCTTTGCAGAAAATGACAGACAGCTACCGACGCCTTCAGAACCTGCTTCCTGCCGAGAAATCTGACATCACCCTCCCCGATTTCCTCACGGCATGCTATGAGGCAATGGATGATGACCTCAACACTCCGCAGGTGATTGCCCAGCTATTTGAGGCAAGCAAGCTGATCAATGCGGCCTCTGACGGCAGTCTGAAACTCTCGGCTGAAGACATATCTCGCCTACGCCATCTGTTTGACGTCTTCCTCGTTGAGATTCTCGGCGTGAGAATGAATAATGACGCCGACAATGCAAGTTCATCAAAAGCTTATGAAGGTGCGGTTGATCTGCTGATGGAAATCCGCAAAAATGCAAAAGCCCAGAAAGATTGGGCCACCTCCGATCTTATCCGCAACAAACTCGCTGAACTGGGATTCAACATTAAAGACACCAAAAACGGTGTGGAATGGAGTGTGAAATAACCCGGATATAATTTCGTGAAATAATTGGGATACGATTTAAGGAATCAAGAGGGGGACGGCGTGAAGCCATCCCCCTCTTTCTAACTACAATTTTAATAATTATAGGATTCTAACTAAATTATTTCCTTTTAGAGATTTACTTCAAAGGCTTGATGTCGAGTTTTACAGGCTTGATCATATTCTCCGGAGCAAGGATAGTGTCGAGATCTTCCTTAGTGAGGATGCCATGCTCAAGAACGAGGTCATATACGCTGCGGCCTGTAGCCATAGCTTCCTTAGCTATCTTAGTGGAGTTCTTATAGCCGATGACCGGATTAAGGGCTGTAACAACGCCGATGCTGTTGTGAACGAATGAACGGCAACGCTCCTCATTGGCTGTGATGCCGTCGATGCAACGTGTGCGGAGTGTATCGAAACCATTGATCATAATGTCAACTGACTCAAAGTCACACTGTGCCATAACCGGCTCCATAGCGTTAAGCTCCATCTGGGCAGCCTCACCTGACATTGTAACGCAAAGCTCGTTGCCGATCACTTTGTAGCAGATCTGGTTCATGACCTCCGGGATAACGGGGTTAACCTTACCGGGCATGATGGAAGAACCGGGCTGCATGGCGGGAAGGTTGAACTCACCGAGACCGCAGCGCGGACCGCTGGCAAGAAGACGAAGGTCGTTGCAGATCTTGTTCATCTTCACAGCCACACGCTTGAGGGCAGAAGCATAGCCTACAAGGCATGAAGTATCGGAAGTGGCACCAACAAGGTTTTCTGAAAGTTTGATGTCCCAACCGGTGATTTCACGGAGATCTTCAACACATTTCTCAGCATACCCCGGCTCAGCGCAGATGCCTGTGCCGATAGCAGTTGCACCCATGTTGACTGTAAGGAAGTCAGCAGCTGCCTCATTGAGATGCTTGATCTCATCACGGAGGATTGCAGCGAAACCGCTGAAAGTCTGTCCGAGAGTCATGGGCACAGCATCTTCAAGCTGTGTGCGACCCATCTTGATGATATGCTTAAACTCCTCACCCTTCTTCTCAAAAGCCTTGATGAGTTCCTCGAAGTGCTCGAGATAGCGGAGGTGTGAGAAGTACATACCGATATGAATTGCAGTAGGATATGCGTCGTTGGTAGACTGGGCACAGTTCACGTGGTCATTAGGTGAGCAGAACTGGTATTCACCACGCTTGTGACCCATGATTTCAAGAGCACGGTTAGCGATAACCTCATTGGCGTTCATGTTGGTAGTTGTGCCGGCACCACCCTGGATCATGTCGACCGGGAACTGGTCATGGTACTTACCGTCCATGATCTCCTTGCAAGCCTGTTCGATAGCGGCTGCCTGCTCGTCAGTGAGAAGACCAAGGGAATGGTTGGCACGGCATGCTGCCAATTTTGTGATGGCGAGACCCTTGATAAAGGCAGGGTATTCATTAAGATGGAACTTGCTGATCTCGAAATTCTCGATACCACGGAGAGTCTGTACTCCATAGAGTGCGCATTCGGGCACCTGAAGTGTGCCGATAAGGTCGGATTCTTCACGGAATCCTGCTTTGCAGTTGTTTTCCATGTTATTTGTGTATTTTAGGGTATTAAATTTAAAATCGCAAATTGGGGTATTGTCATGGCCTGAAAGAGTTCCGGTCGGAATTGTAAGAGAACTTTCGTTTACAATTTGTAAGGAAGAACTCGCTCATAACGCCGCCACAATGATTATTTGGTTGCAAATATACAAATTATTTTTCAACTCCCAATAATAATTCTTTAAAAATCTCAAAAATAATCATGATACTTCCACTATTCTCCTGTAATAAATATATTATCCCATAATAAATCATCCCATCATAATGCTGACCCAGCTATCCTTATATATAATCATAGAAAGAGTTATCTGAAAAACTTGTTATGAATCTCTGAATTGAAATAAGATATGATGGAAGGTGTATCATAGACTGCTTATGTTAGAAGCAATCTATAATACACCTTCCATTACAAATTTCTATTCCGTTTAAGGAATTTAGAGGAGCATTATCTTATGATCGTCTTATGGGTGGAGGTTATGCCGTTGGTGGCAGTGACTTTT
>CAZQSD010000051.1:0-19176 GCA_964595885.1 uncultured Sangeribacter sp. | reverse complement strand
GAAGGGTTGAGTATTGATAAAGGAATAATGATTGAAAGAGTGTTAGTAGCAGCCCAATAAGGAAGTGTGACTGACAAATAGGTAAGGAGATAGATTAGTGATGGGAGGGGAAAGTTGAGTATATTGGAGTGAAGACTGACTTTTATGGTGGTAAGAATGTTATAATAAAGAAAGGTATCAATATAGACTTCTGATTGCTGTGTTTAAATATATCGTAAAGCGATGTCCCTACAAAAAGGCGATGTGCCCATAGAGATGTCGCTGCAAAAAGCGAGGATTATGCAAAGATTGGAAGTAGGGGAGAGATGGAAAGAATGATTTAATATTTAATGAATTATGGAAAGTTTTGAAGAAAAAGTGAAGAAAGACCTTCATCAGTATTTGGTGAAGATGGAGAGAGTGGATGAGAAATTGCCGGAATGTCCGGACGTTGAGGAGTTATGGCCTTCTATTGAGAAAGCTTATTTGCCTGATGCAGTCAGGGAATTTACCGATTATCCTACTGTGTCGCTTGGCTGGATCATGTTTGTAGGCATGGCACTCGCAAAATACTGGGACGTTGATTGGGAAAAATATAGTAAAGAGAGTGGGGAGAAACTGTATACAGATCTTCGTGATGCGAAAGGGTATGACAATATGGACGACTACATCTTGTATGATGTGCTCCAGCTTGACAAAGAAGAGGGAGAGAAGGTAAGCGAGATTGTTGGTGAATGTGCTGCTCGTGTGTTGAGTACTATTCATCGTTCAGATATTGAACCTGGCACAGAAGAAGCTGTAGCTGCTTATCGTGGTGCGCTACACGCTTTATATCTTATGGGCATGGCAATGGAACTTAATGCACTCGGCTACCATATGCAACTAATGGGGCAGCGCTGATGATATGTCATATAAGTCGGAATGAACGGCGGTGAAGGGGTGTGGCACCAAATTCTGCGATTGCAGCGCGGTGGGCTTTTGTCGGATAGCCTTTGTTGACTGCCCATCCATATTGAGGATACTCCCCAGCCAACTTATCCATCAGTTCGTCACGATGAGTTTTGGCAAGAATTGAGGCGGCAGCTATCGACATGTAGGTAGCGTCGCCTTTTACCACTGTGGTGTATGGAATATCATGATAAGGTTTGAAGCGGTTACCGTCTACTATAATGTGCTGGGGTCTGATGGAAAGTTTGTCGAGGGCACGTTGCATCCCTGTTATTGAGGCGTTGAGAATGTTAATCTCATCGATTTCCCCGGCATCAACCATTACCACCGCCCATGCCAATGCTTCCTCCTCAATCACCGGACGAAGGCTTGCCCGCTTCTTCTCGGTGAGCTTCTTGCTGTCGTTCAGATCAGGACATTCAAAATCGGGAGGGAGAATGACTGCCGCACAGCACACGGGCCCACACAGACATCCACGTCCTGCCTCGTCACAACCTGCCTCTAATATGTCCGGAAGCATGAAAGGCTTTAACCTGTTGTCCATCATTTATCGCGTGATATGATATATTCAAAAAGATCACGGAAAGACTGTTTCCAATGGCTGTCTGGATATACAGATATGATCGTGTCGGCCTGCTGCTGCATTTCCCTCATGCGTTGATAGGCATAATCTATGCCGCCATACTGCTTGGCAAATTCTATTATGCGTGATATCTGCTCATCATCAAGGTCGCCGGCCTGTATTTCCTCCTTGACTTTGTCGGCAATCTCTTTAGGAGCCGTGTCAAGCGCATAGAGTAGTGGTAAGGTGACTTTCCCTTCGCGCAGGTCGTTGCCGGTGGGCTTACCGATGTGGGTGTCTTCAAAGTAATCGAAGATGTCATCCTTAATCTGGAAGCACAGACCGAGGAGTTCAGCATAATCTACCAGGGCTTTGTATTGCTCAGGTAATGCTCCGGCTGCCTCCGCACCCATCTTCACGCAGTTCATGAACAGTGAGGCGGTCTTTTGGCGTATCATCTTAAAATAGCTGTCTTCGTCGAAATGGTGCTCACGCACGTTGCAAATCTGGTCAATCTCGCCAAGCGACAGCTCTTTGCCGAGGTCAGAGAGGGCGGATATGATTTCTATGATGCCTGTCTTTATTCCGGCGGCAAGTGCATTCGACACAAAGAAGTCGCCTACCAATACGGCTATATGATTACCCCATGCGCCATTGACTGTGGTGCGTCCCCGGCGTAGGGAAGTCTCGTCAACCACATCATCATGGATCAGCGAAGCATTGTGGAGCATTTCAAGGGCCGCCCCCGCATGGAGCACATGATTATTGACATCACCAAATAATCCGGCACTGAGAATCACCATGATAGGCCTGATCTGTTTTCCCTTTACCGATAGATAGTTAGTGACCACCTCATTCATAAGATTGTTGGAGGTGGACAGTGAATCGCGGATAATTTCATTCATCTCGCGAAGCTCTTTATCGAGTCTTTTTTGAATTATGCTTAGCTGATCCATAATTTTTCAGTTGCAAAATTAATAAAATCTCTCCAACAACACCACTCAATCAGGATTAATTTGTTAAATTAGCGGAAAATTTCGTCAACATGAAAGAAAAACGCCTGTTTTTGCTCGATGCATACGCACTGATCTTCCGTGCCTACTATGCCTTGATAAAGATGCCCCGCCTAACGCAGGAGGGCTTCAACACGTCTGCCATATTCGGTTTTGTCAATACTCTTGAGGAGGTGCTCCGAAAGGAGAAGCCGACGCATATCGCCGTCTGCTTCGATCCTGCCGGCCCCACCTTCCGCAGTGAGGCCGATGCCTCATATAAGGCACAGCGTGATGCCACTCCGGAAGATATACGCCAGTCCATTCCTATTATCAAGGAGATCATACGTGCTTACAATATCCCTATTCTGGAGGTGGAAGGGTTTGAGGCCGACGATGTCATCGGCACAATGGCGAAACGTGCCGAGAAAGAAGATTTCACCGTCTACATGATGACGCCCGACAAAGATTTCGGGCAACTCGTCAGTCCGAATGTGCTTCAGTATAAACCTGCTTATAGAGGTCAGGATTTTGAACTGAGGGGAGAGGAGGAAGTGTGCGCGCGATATGGGCTTGAGCGCACATCGCAGGTGATCGACTTGCTTGCCTTGATGGGTGACAAGATAGATAATATCCCCGGCTGTCCCGGAGTGGGAGAGAAGACCGCCGTGAAACTTATTCAGGATTTCGGGAGCATAGACGAACTGTTAAAACGCACCGATGAACTGAAAGGCGCGTTGAAAAAGAAAATAGAGGAAAACGCCGGACAGATAAAAGATTCTTATTTCCTTGCCACAATCCGCACCGATGTGCCGATTGAGACTTCTGCTGATGACCTCGTGCGCCGTAAGGAGGATCAAGATAAACTCTTCGCCATCTTTAAGGAGCTTGAATTTAAGACTTTGCGTGACCGTGTAGGAAAACGGATTGACAGTGAGTCTGCCGCACATCCTGATGTTAATGCTCAGAAGAAAAACGAAATGAAAGATGGGTTTGCCACTTCATTGTTCGACTTTGATGAGGAGGGAAAGGAATCTGCTGAGATTGACAAAAATGTAAAGATTGAGATAAAGAACAATTGGCGGATCATATCCTCAGCCGAAGAATTGGAAGCTTTCTCCGGAAAAACCATGAATCAAACGCGTTGTGGAATCTGTGTGGTGGCAGACGGTGAAAACGATATGACGGCTTTTATTAAAGGGGTGGCGATTGTCTTACCTGAGCAGGAAGGGATATGGCTGCCTGCGGACTTTACGGAGGGTATGGCCTTTGCCTGCGATCTGCTTGCTCGTAAGGATATTCAGAAAGTCACTTCCCAAAGCAAGCGTGACTATGTGCTGGCCCATCGGTTGCGTAATGATAATGTCCCTGCGCTCAGCAACTATTCCGATGTTTCGCTTGCCCATTATCTTTTGCAACCGGAGATGCGACATTCTGTTGAAACCCTTTCCGCCCAGTATCTAAACTATGTAGCTTTGCCTGAGCCTGTGTTTACTGCAAAAAAAGGAGTCAAGAAGAGTGTATCCTCCTCTGCAGATATAGGTGCATGGGCTTGCGAGCAGGCTAATCTCTCCTTACTCCTTGAGCCGTGTCTTCTCGAGGAAGTGGAGAAAGAGGGGATGACGCGTCTTTATGAAGATGTGGAGTTGCCGTTGGCCTGGGTACTCGCTGAGATGGAGATTGCCGGAGTCAGGATTGATGTCAATGCTCTCCGGGAGGCAGCCGATGAGTTGGAAGCACGGATCTCCCAGCTTGAAAAGGAGATATATGAACTTGCAGGCGAGGAATTTAATGTCGGTTCACCGGCTAAAGTTGGTGAAATCCTGTTTGATAAACTCCAACTTGACCCAAAGGCAAAAAAGACCAAAACGGGCCAATATTCCACCAGCGAGGATGTGCTTGAGAAGGTAGCCATGAAGAACCCTATTGTCGGAAAGATATTGGAATATCGTCAATTAAAGAAGCTTCTCACCACTTACCTCACCGCGCTTCCGGCAGCCATCAATCCTGCTACGGGAAAAATACATACAGTCTACAATCAGACCGTCACTGCTACAGGCCGTCTCTCCTCCTCAGCGCCCAACCTCCAGAACATTCCTATCAGGGAAGGAGAGGGGAGAGGGATAAGAAAAGCCTTCATTCCCGATGAGGGTCACCTTTTTCTTTCTGCCGATTATTCTCAGATAGAACTTCGTCTTGTGGCTGATTTTGCCGACGACGAGACTATGCTGACTGCCTTCCGCGACGGTGACGATATTCATGCCATCACTGCTGCCAAGATTTACCATAAACATCCGGAAGAGGTCAGTGCCGACGAGCGCCGACATGCCAAGACCGCTAATTTCGGCATTCTATATGGTATCTCGGCCTTCGGGCTTGCCTCGCGTCTTAACATTCCTCGTGGAGAGGCAAAGCAACTTATTGATAATTATTTTGCTACTTTCCCCACGATTCATCAATACATGAGTAAGTCGATAGAGTTTGCACGCGACCATGGGTATGTAGCCACTAAGATGGGTCGCAAACGTCGTTTGCCCGACATCAACAGTAAGAATCCGGTGGTAAGAGGTTATGCCGAGCGAAATGCTGTCAATGCTCCGGTGCAGGGATCGGCTGCTGATGTGATAAAAGTGGCGATGGTGGCGATAGCACGTGAGATGAGAGATAAGCATTTGAAGTCAAAGATGATCATGCAAGTGCATGATGAGCTTAACTTCGATGTCATTCCGGAGGAATTGCCCGTGCTTCAGGACATTGTTACCCGTTGCATGGAAGGGGCATATTCAGGGAGTGTTAAACTTACTGCCTCAAGTGGGGTAGGCACAAATTGGCTGGAGGCACATTAATACTCCACACCCTACTTAACTTAAGCAATCGATATAAATAATCGCGGAAAGGTGGATGCCTTTTCGCGATTATTTGCTAATTTTGCAGTTATGGAATATATTTGGAATCATATATCGCATCTGCTGACTACCTTTTATAACGAAATCAATTCGCTTGAGGTAAACATGGTCAGCAGTTCATTCCGTCTCGTGTTGAGCATGTTGCTTGGGATGGTGGTCGGCGCAGAGCGTAAGCGTAAAGGACAGATAGCGGGCATACGTACGTTTGCCTTGATCTCTATGGGGGCTTGTCTTGCCATGTTGCTCTCTATTTACGTGCCACAGGTTTATCTGGGATTGAAAAACGGTGATCCCGGGCGTATTGCGGCCCAGGTTATCACAGGCATAGGTTTCTTGGGTGGCGGCGCCATGATCCATATGAAAGGGGCGGTGAGAGGGCTGACCACCGCTGCGGGGATCTGGATGACTGCCATAATCGGTATGGCAGTAGGGATCGGCATGTATATGTGTTCAATAGGGGCAACCATTCTTATTCTGCTGACTTTGGTCACTTTTGAACAGTATGAGAAAAGACGCAAGTTAGGTCAGGAAGCAAAAGTGATCAGTATGACTATTGACGGCATCATTTATGATATAGCTCCTTACCGCACCGCTTTCAAAGGTTTTGATGTGCATCTCTCCACCTATTACATTGAATATAACTATGAAAAGCAGCAGACAGAGCTTAACTTTGTGGTGCTGGTGCATGCTTACACAAATCTTCTCCCGGTTCTTAAGGCTGTCAGCGAAGTGCATACAACTCAACGTCTGACTCTCTCGAGTCAACTTGACATTTAGTCGAGAGCCGGTTGGGGAATTGGTTGATATAAGGGTTTGAGCTGGGAAATGAAGTATTGCCAGGAAAGGGTTGTGCGGAAAGTCTTTAAAGCGCGTTCCCCCATACGGCGTCGCAAGGCAATGTCGGAGGCGAGCTTGCGCATTGCTTCAGCAAGTCGGGCAGGATTGCCCGGGGGCACGAGAAATCCTTCCCGGCCGTCGGTGATATATTCCGGTTGTGCTCCGTTGGAAGAACATATCTGAGGGCGCCCACATGCCATATATTCAATATTGGCCATTCCGCATGCCTCTTCCACCTGAGAGGGTAGCACCCCGAAATCAGAAGCATAGATAAGGTCGAGAGGAGTGTCAGAATGTTTGTGCCAGTCAATTGATTCCATCACTCCGCGTGTGATTGCGCGCCGCCGCAGTCGGTCGACATAATCGGGAGTGCCATTGCCTACAATTTTCAGGCGCAGACGCAGTCCTTTCAATAGTGATAACGCGTCTATCAATGTCTCCACACCTTTGCCCGGAATCAGCTGGCCATGATACATGGCATTCACCACTCCCCTCTCAGAAGGGAGATGGGGTGTGGTTTCTTTTAAATTAAGGCTGTTGTGAAGGATATGGAGCCGTTCCTTAGGGAACGGAAATTCTCTTCCACGCCATGTCGAGAGAAATCTGTCGGCGGCTAACTGTGATACACATATAATGGCATCCAGATTGCGATAGATCCGTCGGAAAAGCCATGTGTCAATCCCCTTTTTCACCTTATGGCGTGTCATTACAATCCTCACGTCTTTCCTGCGGGCTATCTTACGCGCCAATAAAGCACAAAAGGCACTTTTGAAACCGTGGGCATGTATGATTATGGAGTCTTGTGGTGATTGTTTGAGAGTGCGGGCTATGAGTCTTACAGAGGAAGGATCAAGCATGCTTCCGAGCGGAGCGTGGAGCAGTTTTACCCCTTCTTTCTCGAAAAGGGAGTCAACAGCCTTGGCATCACGCGTGACAGCTGCCACATTCCATCCTTCCGAGATGAAATGCCGGCAGATGTCGAGTGCGTATCTTTCCACTCCCCCCCAACGGTTGGAGTTGAGAATGTGTATCAGTGTCTTTCTTCCTTCCATTCTGAATGTATCGAGAAAGCCGACTGCGAAATGGCGTAGTGCTTAATTTGTCGCCGCCAGCATAACCTTTATGTCAACACTTGGCATGCTCAGATAGGAGCCGATGAGTTTGTCGACCAGCTTGCCATGATAAGTTATGATTCCTGCCTGGATTCCCGGTGTGCTGGCAATGGCGTTTGTCATGCCTCCTTTCAGAAGAATTTCGTCAAAGAAATTGATCAGCACATTGGAGATGGCCATAGCCACTGTGCGTGGCACGGAAATTGACGGGTGTGTCTCATCGAAATTGAGCACGTAGACAGATTCTTTAAGAGCTACCGACAGCTTTTTAGGGAACTCAAACGAACGTGTGCATTCCCCAATCAAGATCACGTCGGCCGTCTTCACTTTATTATACAGTACTCTTGGATGGATGGCAATGGTGTTGAGGCTGTCACCGCAATATTGTTTTGCCATCTGGAGTGCTGAAATGTCGTTGTTCATGAGGGTGACGTAGGCCCCGGCAGCCATTGCGGCTTTTGCCGCAGAATAGCACACAGTTCCATCACCGATGATAAGAATCTCACATGGATTGATTCCGGCCACTCCGGCAAGCAGCACACCCTTTCCACCCCCTACATAAGAAAGAAATTCTTGTGCATATATTATGGCACCCCTTCCATCTATTTCGTCAATTATGTTTGCAAAGACAGGCTCATCATTGTGGCTATACATGTTGTCGAAACATCCTGCGGTGATGTCCATGTCCAAAAGGGTCTTTATCACAGGCGCCTCAAAGAGGGCATCTCCCATCATGGTGAGGAGGGTGGCACCTCTTTTCATCTTTCTGATATCTTTGGCCTGGAGAGGCTGGTAGGAGAGCACGACATCAGCTTTCAGGGCTTCGTCGCGAGTGACAATCTGCACCCCGAATTCACTATAGGCGGAATCGGGGAAACTGATGTCGGTGGCGGCTCCCTGTTCCATAAGGATTTTTATGTTGGAGGAAGTCAGCAGGCCGCATCCTTCCGGAGTAAGGAGGAAACGGGTCTCATCGGTGTCGGCATAGTTTGCTACAAGTCCGAGTTTTAACGAGCTTCGTTTCTCCTCCTGTGCCGTCAATTGGGGCTCGGGTTCAAGCTCGATTGTCTTAGTGTGATCTTTTTCGGTCATGTCTGTTAATGTCAGGAGGGTAGGGCCATGCCGATATGCGGGAGGCTTCTCCTTTCGACACAAAATTACTACAAAGGATTGTGAAATGCAAATTCCTGCCTCAATTCCTTAGAAAAATCCTCACTAAAAATAAGCTTAGTCTGCGGCTGCCTCTGCTGCCATATATTGTTCAAGTTCTTCGTCACTCATATCGAGCACATCCATAAAGTCTACGTCTCCGGTGGCAATGGCATCAGTGACACTGTCGGTAGATTCGATATTGGCATTGTCTTTGAAATATCTGTTCATCATGTTGCGCTGTGAATCGATAAGCTTTTTAAGGAGGGGGAAAGCCTTGACTGCCTTTGCGATCTGCACATTGGCGGTCTTACGCTCGGAGTTGCCTACCAATGGAATCGCATCTTGGCCAATCTGGACAGCGTAGGTAAGGGCTCCTGTAGCTAAAACGGCACTCTGGAGACCCAGTTCGGTGCCGAAAGCCACTGATTCCATTACCTGTGAGAATGCTTCATTTTTATGTCGCACGGCACCGGTGGAAATTTCAACCGGTGCTATGATGCTTTCTCCGGATGGACTTACTATTTTGCACACCTTGAATAGGGTTACGTGCTGATCCACATTTTTAATCATTTTGAAAAATTCTTCGGCTTCATCATAGTATTTATCAACTTCCAGACCACTCTTTGCCGGTTTTTTCCATTCAAGGGCTTGGATCATCGCCATTATCTCTTCCGGAGACTTGACCTCTTTTTTCTTCTTGTCTTTTTTCTTCTTCTTGTCTTTTTTGTTGTCTTTTTTATTGTCATCTTGCATTGACATAGTTGTGCCAGAGTTGGCAGACATGGAGGTGGCAACCATTGGAAGTGAGGTGGCAGAGATAAGGAATACAGTTGCCAAAACAGTTAAACTTTTAATTTTCATTGTAATACAAAATTATTAGGTTATAGTCAACTAAGTATTGACAGGTTATTTTTTATTCTGATAGAATTGAGTCATGCTTAAAGAGCGGTCGCCGTTTTCAAGGCTGATTTCAAAATTATCGCCAATAGTTTGCAGTTTAAGCTCATGGTCTTTCCATACGTATTGTTTGGGGGTCACCTTAAGGCTTTTGCCTGGATGAGCGATAAGCCATTCAGATACGGGTGCCGGTAGATATTTCTTAAAGGTGCCGGCGGAGGTGGCATCCATCATGACCTCATAATTTTTAATTTCACCTATTTTGTCGAATACTAAGACAATTGCATTACCGGAGAAAACTTTTGGCTTTCCTTCTTTATCCAGGACCACTTCCTTGTGTTTGTTGATTTCTTTAGCATTGATGGTGAGAAAGACAGCAGTGTTGTAATCCTTGGCCAGCTTGCGATACATATCAGCTTTGCGAGTCATACCCGGCACTTTGAGCATAGCGAGTTCATCAGCCAGTGATGCCAATTGCAAACATTTCCTGCTGAGTTCCTCCCGCTCGATAGGCCCTCCTTTCAAGTTTACATCTTTTCGCAGGTTGTCCCATTTCTCCTTTACATTGTTTTCGATCAAAGGAGTGACACTGGCCAAACGATTTGAAGCTATCGAAACCGTATGTTCGTCGTAAGAATCTTCAGAATTCAAGATTTCAGAATAGAGCATCCTGGCAGTTGGAAAGTCGAGGTTCCCGAAGGCGCGGTCGGCCTCTATAATTGCGGCTGTGGGGGTTTTTATCTCCACCACATAAACCGAGGCAGGCTTTACGACATCAAAACCATAATCTTTCAATGAGAAAGAAAGGGGCACACAATCCGCCTGATGCAACACAATCTCTCTGGCTGCCTCCTCCCCTTTGGGAACGTAGAGACGGTAGGCGCCGTCAATCAATTCAGCGTCGGTATATTGGTTGCCACCTGTGAACACCACTCCGGTTAGATCTACTTTTACGTTGATCCAGGAATAGAAAGGAGCTCCATCTACATGCGGGAGCTTGGCATCTGACATTGGGCGGTTGTCGCCCGGCTTCAGATAAACCGTGTCAATCATGAGCTCGGTTACGCCATCATCCAGTAGGTTGATGGTGGTCTCTCTATTATATAGGCTTTTGCGAAAGGCTTGATACTGCTCATAGGCTTTTCTTGAGTGGGTTTTATCGTAGATCATCTCAGCAGCCTTCATGCACCGGAATTTCGTGGCCTTATCCTGACTTGAAGCGTTTGTGGCCAAATACTGCATTGGAGTCGCAAGCTCATCCATAACTGCCATGCGCTGCCGGGCAACCGCAGCCTCAGGGGTTGCGTCTCCTTCAAGATAGGTCAGATATTTGATTTTAGCCAACGGGAAATTAAGATTAGCAAATGCACGGTTGGCTTCAACAAGCGGGAGACCGGGCACTTCGACATCAATTCTGTAATGTTCGCCCGGTTGGAGATTTTCCGTGAATCCCAGGCTTTCAAAATCAATCACACACGGAATGAAGTCGGGATGCACCACAGTAACTTTTTTTGCAAACACGCCTGCCGCTTCTATTGCAAGCCCTTTGGCATGTAAAGTGCCCGGAACGGCCGGATAGGATAAGTCAGGAGTTGAATTTTCAGAATCCTTCACCACTTTTGCCCCGGCTATGGGTTCAGAAAACACTATCTCAATATGGGCAGCATTTTTTGAATCATTGTTGGGAGTTGACAGATGAGTCATTCCGACAGGCTTAAGTGTCGACAGCTGTGCATTCATGCACAGTGCCGACAGAAAAGCGGTCAGGATAATTATACATCTCAGATTCTTCATAAATTAGAGGTTTGTTATTCAAGATGCAGAGGCATCTGATAGATATTGAACTTAGTCGGGTCATCCAACTCTGTCCATCCACGGAAAAGTATTTGTGGACCATCCTGATGTCCGAAATCCCAGACTACGAAAAGGCGCCCTACGTCGCTATAGTTTGTCGCATCCCATGACTGGATACACTCAACTGCATAATATCGTCCTTTCTCATCAAGAGCATGACCCATGATTGTCATGTCGGAGAATTTTACGTCAATCCTTGGATTGACATCGAAACAGCGTTTCAGTTTGTTGAGGTAGCCGGGTTTGTCATACTCTTTGTAAATGAATGTTTCTCCATTAGGTGTGTATTTACGCGAGCCTGTCACGACCAACACGTCGTCACTAAGGAATTTCTTAAACCAAGACATATCCTTCTCATGGTAAGCGGTGGCAAGAGACTCCATCCAGTTCAATATAGTGAGTCGGTTGTTTTCGTCTTTTACCTCAGACATTCCTTTTACGAGCTTATTGAACTGCTCTCTCTGAATCGTGACATAGATATTCTGAATTGTGCCTGACTTGTCGAAAGTAATGCCGATTTCTTCATAGTGGGAATCAGCCGGATTGTTTTTGTCAATAAACAGGACGGGAATGTTGCGTAACTCATACTCCCCGAACTGATTCATGGTTACTTTCTCCGAAAGGGGAGTATTGAAGTCCTCATCAAAAGATGCATATTCAATCTTCTGGTTATTCCAGAGATTATTGAAATTTGCCTTTGCCTCGGGAGTAATGTTTATGCCGTTATAGTTCACGCCCTGATTAAGGTCGGCAGCCATATTTATAGCTGTAAGCAGTGCAGCTGTGTTGTGTTCAACTTTTTCTTTAAGAGGCTGGTCATGATTAAGCCCATAGGCTATTTCTACATCTACGCCATAAGAATCCTGCGCTGTTAAGGCAGAAGGAATCATGAATGCGAGGAGTAAAACTGCTGTTTTTATTATATCGTTCATTTCGTTTAAATTACAAATTAAAATATGGAATTACTTTTTCAGGAACCAATACATCATTTTGCCTGACATATTTGTTGGAGCTTCCTTATCGGTCAAATCTGTACGCTTACCCTCTTTGTCCTGCGGAGTATATAAACGCAGTTTGCCATTATCGTTGGTAATGACATAGGCATGGGGCAAGTATTTGGAAGTGTTCTCTCCATACATACTGATGACTTTCATATTTTTCCCTCTTGAAAGCTGAGAGGCGATGTCTCCTCTGACTCCTTCATCGATTATGCGTGTTATGACGTCTCCTAATAATCCGTCAGGTAGCGGCTGCTGGTTATCAGTGTCAGATTCTATGGTTTCCTCCTGAGTGATTGTTTCCTCAGTCTTGATTCCTTCTTCCGTAACCAATGTTTCCACGCTTTCGGTCGTTACAATCTCTTCCGGGATCTCCTCAGTTGGCTGGGGAGTGGGGTGAACCTCAGTTTTGACCGGTGTCTTTTCCACACTGGAGCTGCTTCCTATGTAGTCTTGTTTGGGAGCGGTCATGGCCTCGGCCTCCGGTTTAAGGTCATTTACCGATACATAGAGAAAGACGCGTGTCCTTCCATATTTTTCATTGATTATCCGTTTGACCCATTCTTTCCAGTTATGGTTATATTTTTTCATTTTATTTGCGCCTATATATGATTCAACTCTGGAGACGAGTTCATCCGAGGCGAGACTCAAGGCACTCTGTGAGTCTTCATCACGTGCCTGCGAGTAGATATATTGTCCGGTCTTGTCGTTGATTATGTCTTTTACCGACTGTGCGTGTGCTGGCAGCCATAATGCAGCCAATAACAGCGTGATAGCTATGGTTATCGTGTTTTGTTTCATAATTTCATTTGTTAAAGTCTGTTTCTTTCACCCCAAAGATTTGTCAGATTATGGAGTTTGATATAGGGCATCAGGCGAATGCTAAGGTGAGGGATCCCTTCTTTTCCCCAGACCTTATCGGGATTAAAGGACACTTCCATCTTATGAAGATAAGCCAGGTCAGCATTATGGTATACAACCAATGCCTCTATTTCCCCCGTTGCAGGATCGATTTCACTGACTCCGAAATATGGGGAACAGCCGGACTCATTCATAATCTCGCGAAGCTTATGCAAAGGAATCTCAACTTCTTCTGTAGTGCCATCATAAGCCACAGATGCTACAGAAACCATCACGTCTGCCACCGGCCTTTCGTATACAAACAGGTTGGCAAGCGATTCGGCAGGATAGTTGGCCGTCCATAGGGGCCGTCCGGTAATGCTGTCGAGATATGTATTGGCTTCAAGGTGTCCCAGGTAAAACTCAGCTCCCTGACGTTTGAAAGAGGCAGAAGATGGAGCAGGCTCAGTGCCGACAAATGTCGGCACCGAGTTATCGTTGCTTTGGGCGGAATGGCGCATACGTGCCACAAGATCTTTGTAGCTTTTTACCTGATCCGTGAACGCAATCAGGTTATACGAAATCGGAAAAGTCATTTCTCCGATTATATCCTCTCCTGCATACCATGAGACAGTATAAACCTTACCTTTGTCGATAAGCACAGACAGGCCGTCGGCTGTTTTCAGTTTTTCCAGTTCTGCATTTTGCAAAGGAAATGAGCATCTCACTTCATCAAAATTCATTTTGCGTTGCGCTTCTCCGGAGTCAGCATCAAGATTCATGCGCTCATACAGGTATCGCTCTATGAAATCAGCTATAACCGGAGACAGCATGGGACGTAGCTGTTCGGTAAACAGCTCATATTTCCTATGGTCATCTATTCTTTCAGCAGCAGTCGCGGTGAGGGTTGCCACTGTGAGAATGGATAAACACAGCAGTGGAAGCAAAGACTTTTTAAGGTAGGTTGCCATCATAACGATATAAGGATTGAATGCAGCTGTCAGAGTCTCACTTTAATTCCGCTTAGGGATTTTTCCTCACCACCCCTATATTTAAGCTGTCCGCCATATAGGTAGCCATTACGCACATTAGCCATATATATCTCATCTCCGGCACTGATGGAGAGTGTGGAATGATCAGCATCACCCATGTCGAGATTATAAGCGCGTTTAAACTTTATTGTGGTATAGCCACCGGAAGTAGTCATTGTGGCAGCCCCACCCAACACTGACTGTGGCGCCGTTTGTGGAGTTGATGTCGGACCGGCAGTTTTCGGTTGTTCTATCGGTTCTTTTTTCTCTATTTTCTCTGTGGGCTCCTCTTCAGGCTCTGTCGGTGTGGGTTCAGCTATCTGTAGAGTTTCTGTTGGTGGCTCAGATTGTTCGATTACCTCAGTAGAGTCTTTCTCCTTAGGTGAGTCAACAGGGGCTGACTGTTTAAACCCAAATATATACCACAGCACTACAATTATACCGACCACTATGGCGGCAATTACCAGATATTTCACAAGCGGCGGTGTGCCGCCCCCACCGCCATTGTCTTCCAATGCAGTGAGGGGTTCATGACATTCAGGGCATTCAAAAGGTTTCCCTTTCTCAATTTCTATAACCTCCTGTGTGTTTGCTTTGTCGCAGTTGCCATAGTTGCGGCAAACGCCTTTCTTTATATTCTTTTTGTCGTCCATATCATTATGTTATTTTCTAACCACTTCACTTAATCCTCAGTATTAAGTTCGTTATCTCCAAGACTGTTTCTTATTTTCTTATATTTCACATACTCCGGTCCGAACTCGTCGCCACCGCAAGCTTCAAGCACATGTGTGCGGAGCACATTATTGACTTCCCTCATGAGAGCAGCCTTGTCATCAATGTGGACATATTGCGACTTCAGGCGACGTTTCACCTCATCCTGAAGTTTACCTGCCTCTTTGCGGTTGGTCATGAGTCCCTTGATAACACTGGTGAAATCCTTACCCAACGGCATTTCACTTCTTTCCTGATCACCATATTTGTCAATAGTGAATAGGTAGTAGGCTTTTCTGCCGGTTCTGCTGTCGGTGCTTTCCTTGATGATTCCCATTGCGAAACCGAGCATAACCGGTTTGGGCAGTTCGACCGCCATTTCAGCAGCTGATGCTTCAAAGAGAGCAGGCAGAGGCTCCTTAAAGGTCTCAGTGTGGAGCACGAGAGTATGGATATCCGAGTTATTGCCTTTTACAAGCCGGTCATATGCTTCCTTCAATACAGTCAGGTTGTCAACATGGCGTAGAGGGAACATTGAGCAGAGGGTCATAATGGCCAATTGGTCGCCACGATGACTCTTCGCGAGGGTCAGTTTGTTGGCTCCAATGGCATCTTGGAAAGCATTGAAGAGCCTTTCACGGAACCCGCTCTTGTCAGTTTCTTCCGGCAGATAGACAATATAGCCTGTCATTGTCTTATCGAGATTACCGTTTGACAATCGTGTCACCTCACTGTCATTCCTCTTTATGAAGGTGCGGGCACTCTCCATCAGTTCGTGGGCAAATGCACGGAGCTTTTCGCCGGCAGCATCGTCATATTCCTGACGCAGCTTTTCAAGGATATTGACATTTGTAACTTTAAAGCGCTGATCATCCGAGCTTCTATTTTCCACTTCCTTCTCAGCACTTTGGAGGCACACGTCAAACACCACATTCAACACATTGTCGGCAGAAACGTCGATATTATCCTCTAATGCACCAAAAGATTTCAGGAAGTTGACAAATCCTTTTTCCTCAATGTCGCCAAGTTCTGAAACGAGGGCACTGCGCACGTTGCGTGCTATCTGTCCTTGTGTGTCTTCAGTGCGTATGGCCTTATCTTTGATGTCGTCTACAGCATTCTTGTCATATTTCCTGAGAGTCTTTGCATCATTTGTTGACTCTTCTCCACAACGTTGGGCGGCCTGGAACTTAGCCTTTTCAGTCATTGCGGAAAGAAGGGTGGAGAAGCGGATGATATTGGTCTCGAGTTCCTGCAAAGCAATCTTGATATTCTCAAGTAGCACTACAGCATATTTGGTTGCCTCGAAACGGGTGCGTTCTATATAATACCTCCTGCTTGATTCACAGTATTCCTGGAAACGGTCCTGACGTTTTCCTAAAAGATCACCAAAGAAACCGGGGTTTGTAACTTCTTTCTGTTCTGCTGAAAGCTTGGAAGACATGGTTGCCAGTTTCCCTTCGTAAGCTTTCTGTTGTTTGGCAAACTCAGAGATGCGCTTGTCTATATCTTTCAAGAGAAGCTTTATATATTCTTCCAGTTGGAGTGCCCCATAGGTACCCTCTTCCCAACGCTTGAAGAGTTCCTGTTCTATCTTGCGTACGATTTTTCTTGCATATTTCGGACTGTCGGCGGTCTCTTGTGCAAAGTAGTCGACCACACCCATGCGTCGGAAGTTCTTTTTGAAGAATGCTCCCATCATGCCGTTGAAGTAGTTCACCCATTCGGATTTTTCTTTTTTCAGGGCATCTCTGGAAAATCCTGCTGTGGGAGCCACATAAGTATCAGTGAACTGCTGCACCGGTTCATCTCCCGGCAATGCAGTTTCTCTCATGAGGATCGAATCGCTGAGATAGAGCTTTTCGCGGTCTTCCATCACGACTTTTGAAGTCACATCAGCCGTTGCATCCTCCCGGCTAACGGTTGTATAGCCTCCGGATGTCCAATGCTGGAAGTGCATCTGCAGGGCTGCCCGCTCTGCAAATTCATAAGCTATGTATTCTTTGATTTCGGTCTCCGGGAATATGACACGTCTGAAGCCGAAGGAAAGATTTTTGACACTCCTTACGCGTCTGCCGTTGGCATCTTTCTCCTCAGTAGGATCACCGTTTTCAAATTTTTCAATTCTACGGAGAGCAACATTGAGTGTTGCATCCTTGTCAACATAAATCTTTTGGAAAAGGAAGTCAGCCACCATCTGATACAACTCAGGCTGCTTGCTGTCGATTGACAGCATGCGTCCTCTCTCATTGACATTGCTGAAAAGATACATACCGGTTATAGGGTTGGAGGAATTTATCCGGCGTATCTCATTTGTATAAGGGTCGCGCACTCCGGTTATGTCAACAGGATTGTAGTGACCGGTCGTGATTGCGTTCAATTCCTGCAATGCGGCATAGCCATTAGCCTGATAATATTCCACATTGTCAGTATATACTGTCTGGCGTTCCGGCACATAGATATATAGATGAATCTGGGGGCCGTCGCCATAAATCTGTCGGATTTGAGCAATTGTATCGACTATGGATCCGGACCCTGTGCCTCCGGCCAGTCCGGCACAGATATGGAAATGCACATCATTCTGATTTGATCGGTTCTGCAGTGAGGCCACACGTCCCTTTAATTTTGACACGAATCCATCATCCTGCTTTATATGGCTTGCCATCAGCATCCTGCCCAGACGGCGACGTTGGCCCCCGATACCTTCCGAGATGATTTTCCCAAGTTTTTCCTTGATAAGGTCAACTTCATTGACTGATATGAATCCTTGCAATTGCGGACGGTCTTCAAGCTGATCAAGATCACCGCTATTCATTCCGTGAGTGGAGACTTTCTGAGCATTTGACAATCCTATGGATACACCCTGGGTGCGCCATGCTGTACGCAGGTCTCCCTCGTCGGAATCAACATACAGGTAGTCGATATAACTTCCATCTTGAGGTTCAAAGCTTTTGAACTCCTCAAAATAACGTTTTCGGAATTCACGGATTATTTTGCCTCCTGTGCCTCCTAATCCTATTATGAGCGTGTTAGCCATGAGAAAAAATATTATGTAGTGTTTTAATTCAGATTATTAAAAGAAATCTTCACCGTAGCAGCAATCTGAGTCGGTTGGGTCATCGTAGCTCTTTCTCCTTCCCCCGATGCCGGTTTTGGTGGGGATAAACATCGCGGCCCCTAAAACCACAATAAATCCCAATGTCCATCCAATCCTTGCATAGATGAAGCTGTTGAACCGTCGCGTTGCCATGTCGTGAAGAGATTTTATCGGATCATGCCAATCTATATTGTTTAGGATTGAAGTGTCGAAAAAAGCATTTATTATGGGATACCTTTCTACAAGATTATCTATAAGTTCTTTACCGCTTTGCAAATCAATATGTTGTAATCCTTGACTTAATCCATCTATAGCATTCAATACGACTGACTTGCATTGAATGGCAGCATACAGATTAGTCAACTGATAAAAAAGAAGGCAGAAAAGAAGTATGGCGGACAAAAGGGCGATAGGTGAAAGTGTGCCGTATTTTGACCGACGTGCGGACAGAAATAGAAGTATTCCGCAAATTAAAATTGCGGATACAGCACTTCCTAATACGCATCCAAGGCCGTATGAAAATAAAGTAAACATTATGGGTCATGATGCCAGTGGCTCAATGGCAGGTTATAGGCAGAAATACTGACATCAATAAAAAAAGTGTGAGCCTATTCGACTATTTTTCAACCGGCTCTGGACTGCCTTGACAACAATAGTCATAGAAACAACTCACACTTAGGGGCAGATATAACAACACCTGTGAAGCACAAAATTATGCTTCTATACAGTGTGAGATATGGCTACACCTAAGAAAGAGCGCCTATTCCTTCTGTTGCCAAAGAATTGTCCAGATTCGTTGAAAAGAAGTGCGAAACGCTTTTTCTACTATGTCTGCTTAGAAATAGCTAAGCGGTGCAAAGATATAAAGAATTTCTGAATAGACGCTCCTTCAGTGAGTTGTTTCGTTATGTTTTACAACATAAATTAACATTTTTACGATAGATTATGATGTTTTTGTCAGTTTAGGACTGAGATGGATAGGAAAAAGACGATTAAAACTATTGGCTTTAATGATCAGGAAAGTTTTCGAGATGAGTCTACAAAATATAGAATTTCATGATCATATGGACTCTAAATTAATATAGGTGTGATGAATGTGAAAGTGATTTGGCAAAGTTAAAAAGAAAATTCCATATTGGCAAATTTAATATGGCGAAATTCAGCTTGTTGTTGACTTATGCCGTTGCTGATGTAATATATCTGGTGGCAAATTGCAAAATGATGAAAAAATAATTAATTTTGCATTATCATATTTAACCA
>CAZQSD010000050.1:0-19342 GCA_964595885.1 uncultured Sangeribacter sp. | reverse complement strand
CCGGAGGATCAAGGAAGAGCTTCAAGATTTTTGCACTTCGTTCTTGAATCTACACGATAAAACCGGCCTCCATCCTATTATCCCACTAAGTCGAAAAAGGTAAACAGATAAATTAGCGTTTTTATAAAAAATGAGACAGCAATTAACTTTTGTTAACAATAGAACTATATCATTCTACGTTTAGAGTCTGAAATCGGGTTTATAGCGCCCCTATGGCCTGTTTTGCCGATTTCGTTTGACCTTTTTTTTATTGTTTTTTAATTTTGTATCTGTAAAACCACATTCTTATATGAACCGCATCTATCATTCATCATTGTTTCTTCTCCTTGCCGCCTTTCCTGCGGTCGTGAGCGCACAGGAGACTGCCGACAAGGAACATGCCGTCACGCTGACTGTGCCCGGGGCAAAGACCCATACCGCCTCAACCAAACCTGAAGGTCTGGAAATGCCTGTCGCCACCAACAGCAGCAATGCCGAGAAATGGTCATTTAATGATTGCATAGACTGGGCACTAACCCACAACACCGACGTGCGCCGCAATGCAATCAATCTTATGCTGGCTGACGAGAGCATTGGTGAAGCTAAAGACGCATGGCTCCCTACCGTCGGTTTCAACACCTCCCATTCATATCTCAACTATCCGGTCAGGGAAAGCAACCGAAAGGGAAACTCTTATGTGAGTTCATACGGAATTGATGCCGCATGGACCGTCTGGGAAGGCAATGTCAGGAAATACCGCCTTGCGGCTGCCAGAATGCTGGAACAGCAGGAAGCACTCGCCGGAGCTGACACCGAAAAAGACATCCGCCTCGGAGTGCTCCAGGCATACCTTAATATAATGTATGCCTATGAAGCTGTGGAAATCGCCAGGCAGACCCTGGAAGTGAGCGAGGCACAGACCGAACGGGCCATGAAACTGATGATGGCGGGACGCACGTCTAAAGTTGACTACGCCCAGATCGAAAGCCAATATGCCCAAGACCGCTATAACCTTGTGCAGGCTCAGGGAAATCTTGAGTCGTCGAAAGTGAATCTGAAAACCATCCTCGAACTGAATCTCGACCGGGATTTTGACATAAGGAATGTTGAGCTTCTGGATTCCGATGTGCTCATCACTCTCCCTCCTATGACCGACACGTATGACTTCGCGGCCTCCTGGCTTCCCCAGATCAAGAGCAATGAAATCAACAAGGATCTTTATGCCAACGACATAAAGATAGCCAAGGCAGGCTATCTGCCGGAGGTTTCACTCTCAGGAGTCGTAGGCACAGGCTACACTTCCGGTGGCAACTCATGGGGCCATCAGATGGGACATGCCCTCAGTGAGAAAATAGGGGTAAACGTGTCAGTGCCTATCTATGATGGCAACTCCACACGCCGGGCTGTGGCAAAGGCGAAGTTATCGGCCTTGCAATATGAAGTGGACCGCGACAATCTGCTCAACACCCTCTCGCAGACCATAGAAAACCTATATACCGAAGCCCACAACGCGCAGGCAAAGTATGCAGCAGGCACAAAGCAGCTTGAGGCAGCTTCCCTGACCGCCCATCTGGTTGACCGTCAGTTTGAGTTAGGGCTTGTCAACCCGCTTGAACTGCTCACAGCCCACAACAATCTGCTAAACGCACGTCTCGAACTCCTCCAAAGCAAATACATGGCAATCCTCTCCAACAAGACGATCATGTTTTACGCTTCAAAAGAGGTGTCACTTCCCTAAGTCAGCCCCACAGGCATTAATCAAGAAACTACCGTAGAAATGAACAGATACACACTCACTTTACCTGCCGCAATCTTTCTCCTGGCGGCCGCCTCATGTTCGGAAAAGCCCAAGCTTGAACTTGAGACATTTACTGTGGAGCCTACCTCAATGTCGGAAGTGGTGACCGCCACCGGCACTATGGAATCGGTGACCCAGGTTGATGTCGGCACACAGGTGACGGGCATCATCGACAAGCTGTATGTGGATTATAATGACCATGTCACCAAAGGGCAGCTCCTTGCCGAGATAGAGAAGACAATGCTTAGCAGCGAGCTGAAGAGTGCGGATGCCAGCATGGAGTCAGCAAGGGCCTCCTATGAGTATGCAAAGACCAACTACGAGCGCGACAAGAAGCTGCATGATGAGCAACTGATCTCCGACTATGAGTTCCAGACCTCCAAGAGAGATTATGACGTGGCGCGCATGAACTATGAGAAGAGCCAGGCTGACCGCGTGAGGGCAGCCAAAAACCTGAACTATGCCGAGATCTACTCCCCGATTGACGGAATAGTGATCTCCCGTGAGGTTGAGGTGGGCCAGACAGTGGTGTCAAGCATGAATGTGGCCAACCTGTATGTCATCGCAGACCTTGAGAACATGCAGGTGGTCGGCAATGTGGATGAGGCCGACATAGGACAGGTGAAGTTAGGCCAGCACGTCACTTTCACAGTCGATGCATATCCCGACGACATTTTCAATGGCACGGTGACCCAGGTGCGCCTCAACCCTACCACCACTTCCAACGTGGTCACATATGAAGTGATTGTAAACGCACCTAATCCTGACCTGAAGCTTATCCCCGGCATGACCGCCAACCTCTCCATCTATACCCTTGACCTCAACGATGTGCTTGCAGTGCCGCTCAAGGCTTTGAAATTTGTGCCTGACGCGGAGGAGGAAGGCAGCGATTCAGGACTGCCGAAGCCAGTGGCAGCCCAGAGCAATCCAAAGGCATCCGTATGGATCTTGAGAGACGATCAGCTGATCCAGACTCCGGTGGAGCTTGGCGTGGCCAACAATATTTATCAGCAGATCACGTCAGGACTGAAACAGGGTGACAAGGTGGCGTTGCAATACAACATGACCCAGCAAAAGACCCAGGACGGCAATGCCAAGGAGAATCCTTTCATGTCGAAGCCGCCGGGAGCCAATAAGAAGAAGAAATAAGGTTGCAGACGATGGCTAAAGAGATTATAAGGATTGAAAACCTGAAAAGATATTTCAAGGTGGGCGAAGAGACTGTCAAGGCTCTGCGCGGGGTGAGTTTCACCATCTATGAAGGCGAGTTCGTGACCATTATGGGCACTTCCGGTTCCGGCAAGTCAACCCTTCTCAACACCTTGGGCTGTCTTGACACCCCCACTTCCGGCGAATATCTCCTTGACGGCATTCCCGTAAAGGGGATGGGCAAGAACGAGAGGGCCAGGATAAGAAACCGCAAGATAGGTTTCATTTTCCAGAACTATAACCTTCTGCCGAAGACTACGGCCGTTGAGAATGTGGAGCTGCCGCTACTTTATAACTCCGCTGTAAACGCAAAAGAACGCAGGGAGCGCGCCGAGAGGTGTCTGCGTGAGGTAGGGCTTGAAAGCCGCATGTATCACAAGAGCAATCAGATGTCGGGCGGCCAGCAGCAGCGTGTGGCCATAGCCCGTGCGCTCGTCAACGACCCCGTCATAATCCTTGCCGACGAGGCCACCGGTAATCTCGACACCCGCACTTCCTTCTCCATCCTCACCTTATTCCAGCGGCTCCACCGGGAAGGGCGCACAATCATTTTTGTGACCCATAACCCTGAGATAGCCCAATATTCATCACGTAATATCATGCTGCGCGACGGCCGGATAGTGAGCGACGAATATAACCACGACATTAAGTCGGCTGAAGAAGTCTTCAAGAGTCTTCCGCCTGATGCAGATGTGTAAAATGATGTAGTTATGAATCTGAAGAACCTTCTGAAAATAGCCCTGAAAGCCCTTAACAATAACAAGATGCGTTGTTTCCTGACAATGCTTGGCGTCATTATAGGCGTAGGGGCCGTGATCACGATGCTCGCCATAGGACAGGGATCGAAAAACTCCATCAAGTCTCAGATCTCAGAGATGGGCAGCAACATGATCATGATCTTCCCGGGAGCCGAGAGGCGAGGCGGAGTAAGGCAGAGCAGCGACGACATGCAGACCATCAAGCCTTCCGACTACGAGGCGCTCATGAACGAGGCGACTACCATCGCCCACATGACCCCTACGGTCAACAGTTCCGGACGATGGATCAATGGCAACAACAACTATCCCTCCCAGGCACAGGGAGTAAACTCTCAGTTTCTGGAGATACGCCAAAGGTCGGTGGCAAGCGGGGAAATGTTTACGGAAGAAGACGTGAAGAGGGCTGCCAAAGTGTGCGTGCTCGGCAAGACATTGGTTGACAATCTCTTTCCCGATGGCACAGATCCCATTGGCAAAGTGGTGCGCTTCGGTTCCATTCCCCTTACGGTGATCGGTGTGCTCTCCGAAAAGGGCTACAACACAATGGGACAGGATCAGGATGACCTTGCCCTTGTGCCCTACACCACCGTAATGAAACGCATGCTCGCCATTGACTATCTGCAAGGCATCCAGGCCTCTGCAATCGACGAAGCCAATACGGACGCGACAATAGATGAGATAACCGAGATATTGCGCACCCAACACAAGCTCAAGGATGGCGAGGAGGATAACTTCACAATCCGCTCGATGCAGGAGCTGGCAGAGATGATTTCATCTACATCTTCGATGATGACTGTGCTGCTGGCGGCTGTGGCAGGCATCTCCCTGCTTGTGGGAGGCATAGGCATCATGAACATCATGATCGTGAGCGTTACGGAGCGCACCCGCGAAATCGGACTCCGAATGAGTATCGGAGCCACCGGACGCGACATCATGATGCAGTTTCTGATCGAGGCAATCATCATATCAGTTACCGGCGGCATACTCGGCATCCTGATGGGGGCGCTTGCCACGTGGGCGGTGTCGATCTTTGCCCACTGGCCTGTGCAGATTGATGCTGGCTCAGTGATCATGTCGTTTGTGGTATGCTCGGTGATCGGCATCATATTTGGATTCTATCCCGCTGCCAAGGCATCTAATCTTGACCCGATAGAGGCGATACGTTATGAATAGCAGGCTTTTCGCAAAATCTAAAAAAGGAGGCAACGCCCAGGCTTTGTTACTGGCAATTGTCCTGTTTTATTTCCCATCGATTCTGGCTATATTTTTCCATAGCGACGAACCGAAGGGCAGGATGATTGCGAGCATCGGCATGGCCACGTTTTATGCCTTCATGTTTTGCGTCAACTATTTTTGGCTTGTGCCAAAAATGCTTGTTAAGTCAGAAAAGGAAACCCTCTATTTCGCGAGCAATTTTTTACTGATTGTCGGCCTCAGCATCGTGATTCAGCTCATGATGTTTTTCACCCATCATCCTCCCCATCCCCCCAGGCATTTCACCGGAGAGGGCCTTACCTTCTGGCAATTTCTTTCCGAATATATAGGTCTGCTGGTTCGCGACAGCGTCATGATGGTGCTTTCCGCTGCGTTAGCATATGCCATGAGGCTGTCAAGGGAGAGGGAGAGTTTCCGGCAGCGTGAGCTGGAATTGCATGCTGAACAGCGTCAGCTTGAACTGCAAAGCCTGAAGGCACAGCTCAATCCTCATTTTCTGTTTAATTCCATCAACAACATATATGCCCTCATCGGGTTTGCACCTGAGAGGGCCCAGCAGGCTCTTCACGACTTCAGCGGCATGCTCAGATTCATGATCTATGATTCCATAGCCCCCTACGTGGCTCTTGAAAAGGAGTTTCGCTTCATTTCCGATTATGTGGAGCTTGTCAGGCTGCGCCTGAGCCAGTCAGTAAAGGTTGAATGTAAAATTCCCACCAATGCCGATCCCGACCTGTATATTGCCCCTCTCCTCTTGCTGACAATTGTGGAAAACGCATTCAAGCATTGTTCAGCGTCAGAGGCAGGTTATTTTATCGACATCAATATATATACGAGTGAAGACACATTAGTGTGCCGTATTAAAAATTCGGCAGGCGACCATGACGGCCACAACAACGCCATTCTTAAGGAATCGGGAATTGGACTTGATAACGTGAAACGCCAGCTAACGCTTCTTTACCCGAACAATCACACCATTTCTTTCAGTAATGAGAAGGGGGTGTTTGAAGCTGAAATAGCGATCGCCTTGCGGGTGCTTCACAGGAATGAATCTCTTTAACAAAACCTTACCGATATGGACAAACCTCTGAAATGCATAATAATAGATGATGAGCCTCTTGCCGGAGAACTTCTGAAGAGCTATGTCGAGAAGACTTCTGGCCTGTCGCTTATCGGATGTTTTGAGTCGGCGGCCGATTCGGTGAAGCTGGTGGTGGCGGGAAGCATTGACCTGATCTTCCTTGACATTAATCTGCCGCTGCTCAACGGCATTGAGTTTGCAAGCGTGGTGCCGGAAGACACCAGCATCATCTATGTGAGTGCCTACGAGCAATACGCACTTCAGGGATTTAAGGTCAACGCCCTTGATTACCTTCTGAAACCGGTGAGTTATCCTGAGTTCATGAAGGCCGTAGGGAAAGCAATAATGTGGCATGCAATGAGGCGGGCTTATCTGGCCTCTGGCAATTCCTCACGTGTGGCCAACATGGACCTGATCACAGTTAAGTCAGACTATCGGCTTGTGCAGATGAGTCTGGAGAGTATAAAATATATAGAGGTGCAGAAAGACAGAGTGATCTTTTATCGCACTGAGGGAGACCCCGTCAGCTCCCTGATGAGCATGAAAGAGCTTGAAGAACTCCTTCCCTCCGACAGCTTTATGCGTGTCCACCGTTCCTTTATCGTCAATCTCAGGCGCGTGGAAGTGGTGGAGCGTAGCCGGATAGTGTTTGACAAGACTTATATTCCGGTGTCGGATTCCAAAAAGGAAGAATTTTTATCAAGACTTGGAAAATAAATGGTAGACGCTAATCAAATAAAAAATGAATGACTGAATTAATTTAATGGTAGAAATATAGGTTTGATTAGAATTATATTAAGTGTAGTTAGGTTGAAGAAAGAGGAGGTCGATGCGTGAGCACCGCCTCCTCTCCATTTAAAAACCTGCGGCATCTTCACTTGGTGTTGGCGGTTTTGATTTTATTTTGTAATTTTGCAGAAAATAATTAATAAAATGAAAGCGTTATGAGCGAATTAGCTACAAAATACAACCCTGCAGAGGTTGAAGACAAATGGTATGCCTACTGGATGGAGCATGGACTGTTCCATTCAGAGCCGGACAACCGCCAACCGTTCTGCATAGTAATTCCCCCGCCCAATGTGACCGGAGTGCTTCACATGGGCCATATGCTCAACAACACGATACAGGATATCCTCGTGCGTCGCGCAAGGATGCAAGGCAAGAACGCCCTATGGGTGCCCGGCACTGACCATGCCGCCATCTCTACGGAAGCAAAAGTAGTGGCTAAGCTTGCTCAGGAGGGAATCAAGAAAACTGATCTTTCACGTGAAGAATTTCTTACCCATGCCTGGGACTGGACCCACAAATATGGCGGCATAATTCTTGAGCAACTCCGCAAATTGGGAGCATCGTGTGATTGGGCCCGCACAGCCTTCACAATGGATGATATACGCTCAAAGAGCGTGTTGAAAGTGTTCTGCGAGCTTTATAATCGCGGACTGATATATCGTGGTGTGCGTATGGTCAACTGGGATCCACAGGCCCTCACCGCCCTCTCTGACGAGGAGGTTATATATAAGGAGGAACAGAGCAAACTCTACTATCTCAAATATATGGTGGAAGGCGAAGACGGCAAATATATAGTTGTGGCCACCACACGCCCTGAAACAATCCTCGGCGACTCCGCAGTGTGTGTAAATCCTAACGATGAGCGTTACAACTGGCTGAAAGGCAAGCGTGTGATCGTGCCGTTGGTAGGTCGTTCGGTGCCTATCATCATGGATGACTATGTGGAGATGGATTTCGGCACCGGATGTCTCAAGGTAACACCGGCACATGACGTCAACGACTACATGCTCGGCGATAAATATGCACTCGAAACCTTCGACATCTTCAACGACAACGGCACTATCTCCGAAGCCGGAGGAATGTATATCGGGATGGACCGTTTCGACGTGCGCAAACAAATAATGGTTGACCTTTCTGAGGCCGGGCTCGTTGAGAAAGTTGAGGATTATGTGAATAAGGTAGGCCATTCAGAGCGCACCGATGCAGTGATTGAGCCAAAACTCTCCATGCAGTGGTTTGTAAAGATGAAAGACCTTGCTGTGCCTGCTCTTGAGGCAGTGGAGTCTGACTATATCAAATTCGTGCCGGCTAAATATAAGAATACCTACCGCTATTGGATGACCAACATCAAAGACTGGTGCATCTCACGTCAGCTATGGTGGGGGCATCAGATCCCTGCGTGGTATCTTCCTAATGGCGCAGGCTACGTAGTGGCTGAAAATGAGGAGGAAGCCCTTTTGAAGGCTATTGAGAAAACCGGAAATCCAGAGCTCACACTCGACGACCTTACCCGCGATCCTGACTGTCTTGACACCTGGTTCTCCTCATGGCTCTGGCCCATATCTCTTTTCAATGGCATCCTTGATCCGGGCAACAAGGAGTTTAAATACTACTATCCGACGAGCGACCTCGTGACCGGTCCGGACATCATCTTCTTCTGGGTGGCCCGCATGATCATAGCAGGCTATGCCTTCTGCAACGACAAGCCATTCAGCAATGTCTACTTCACGGGTATCGTGCGCGACAAGATCGGCAGAAAGATGTCTAAATCTCTGGGTAACTCTCCTGATCCATTGGAACTTATTGACAAATTTGGTGCCGATGGTGTGCGTATGGGCATTATGCTTGCGGCACCAGCAGGCCATGACATTATGTTTGACGAGGCCCTCTGCGAACAAGGACGCAACTTCTGCAATAAGATCTGGAATGCCTTCCGTCTTGTAAAAGGTTGGCAGATTGACAATGAGGCCGCTCAGCCTGAGTCAGCGAAAAGAGGTATCGAATGGTTTGAGGCTGAACTGAACCGCACCATAGCAGAAGTGGATGACCTGATGGGCAAATTCCGTATTTCGGAGGCTCTCATGGCTGTCTATAAGCTTTTCTGGGATGAGTTTTCATCATGGTATCTGGAAGTGGTCAAGCCTGCATATGGCTCTCCTATTGACGGTGAGACTTATGCCGCCACTCTCCGTTTCTTTGACTCTCTCCTGCGCCTGCTGCATCCTTTCATGCCGTTTATTACTGAAGAATTGTGGCAACATCTTTATGACCGTCAGGATGGTGAAAGCATCATGACCGCCCAAATTCCTGCCCCGCAGCCATATGACGAGGAGATCATAGTTCGTTTTGATCATCTGAAGGACGTAATTGCCGGTATCCGCACAGTGCGTAAGCAGAAGCAGATCCCTCAGCGTGATGCTCTTGAACTCATGATAAAGGGGCCGCATGACGGCTACCTTGACAGCATCCTGGAAAAGATGGGTAATCTTTCCATGATAGGACTTGTTGACGAGAAGCCTGCGGCAGCCGCCTCATTCATTGTTGGTTCTACGGAATATTGCATTCCTATCACTGCCAACATTAATGTGGAGGAAGAATTGAGAAAGCTGAATTCAGATCTCGAGTATCACGAGAAATTCCTCGCCTCAGTGCGCAAGAAACTTTCAAATGAGAAATTCGTGGCCAACGCTCCTGAAAAGGTAGTGGCCCTTGAGAAAAAGAAAGAGAGCGATGCGTTGGAGAAGATCGAGGCTTTGAAGGCCGCCATCGCTGCCCTAAGCTAATATAGAATCATTTTCCTTTTTCACAAGTTTAATGATTAAAGTAGGAATATTGTCAGCTGCCGATGTAAGGGTCACTTTCATCGGCAGCTTTGCTTTCATTAACCCTGATAGCAACATACATAATCTGAGTAAGGTGTGCCTTGATAAAGAAGGGTATATTACCGGCACCCATGTGTTTTCTGCATCCAATATGCTGCCGGGAACATACTCCTGCATCCCGACCAATTCTGCAACCAACTTATTTTGTCTGCCGGATGTAACCATCGGGATTAATTTCCATTGGCAACGCAAGGAGGCTCAGTCTTTCAAAGGGACGCTGATTATTCACAATGACGGCAAAACACTTACAGTAATAAATTCCATTTCTATTGAAGAATATCTGGAGAGCGTGATTGCAAGTGAAATGAGTGCCAACGCCTCTTTAGAGTTTCTGAAAGCTCATGCCATCATTTCGCGCACATGGGTTATAAACAGAATAATCCAAAGGAAAAGAAAGGAATCTCTACCCCAACGCGATAACAACATCCAGGAGAATCAAGCTACCATTGCCCCTCCGGATGAACGTATACGCTGGTATGATGACTCTGAGCATATACTTTTTGACGTGTGTGCCGACGACCATTGTCAGCGTTATCAAGGGATCTCAAGAATTTCCAATGCTAATGCAGCGGAGGCCGTCAGGTCTACCGAAGGAATTGTGCTGACCTATAAAGGTGAAATTATTGATGCACGATTCGCGAAATGTTGCGGTGGCGCATTTGAAGAATTTGGAAGTTGTTGGACCAATACACAGTTTCCTTACCTCCATGCCGGACGTGACTATATTGCGAGCGAATCCAATATAGATAAAGATTTACTTGATACGGATGAACCCTTACCTGACCTCACACAGGAAGATATTGCCCGGAAATGGATCATAGGGCGACCAAAAGCTTTCTGCAATACCCATAGACATGAGGTGCTAAGGCAAATCCTGAATAATTTTGATCTGGAGACACCTGATTTCTACCGTTGGAAAGTGGAATATTCTGCTTCGGAAATAAGCAGGATTGTGAAAGAGCGGACAGATGTTGATTTCGGAGAGATCATAGATATGATACCCTTGCAACGGGGTGTGTCGGGAAGGATTGTCCGCCTGAAGATAATCGGCACACATCATACCATGATTATAGGGAAGGAACTTGAGATTCGGCGTACACTGAGTCGGTCACATCTTTACAGCTCCGCTTTTACCGTAAACAAAATATTTTCTGAATCCGATCCCGCCTCACTGGCCGGGAACGACCTCCGGCCAGCAAAATTTGTGCTTCATGGAGCGGGATGGGGGCACGGAGTGGGACTTTGTCAGATAGGGGCGGCGATGATGGCTGACAAAGGCTACACTCATTCTGAAATACTCAGCCACTATTATCCCGGGTGCATTCTGACTGTCTTTTCCAAACCATAAGTCCCCCTGACCATATCACTACCGGATAATCCAAAAGCAAGCAAAAGCCGGACTCCTTCGCGGATTCCGGCTTTGAAAACTCATGATGATTCAGGTTAATATTTGATATAAGTATTATTTATATCTTAGAGCTTAAGCGGAGTGTATTCCAGGCCAAAAGCTTCAGCAACCGCCTTGAAAGTGATCTTTCCGTCAACCACATTCACACCTTCTGCCAATCCGGGATCTTTCTTGCATGCCTCTACCCAGCCAAGATCGGCAAGACGAAGTGCATAAGGAAGAGTGGCATTTGTAAGAGCCAAAGTTGAAGTGAAAGGCACTGCCCCGGGAATATTGGCAACCGCATATTGCACCACGCCATCCACCAGATAAGTCGGCTCGCTGTGAGTGGTTGGATGAGAAGTCTCGAAGCAACCACCCTGGTCAATGGCAACGTCAACCATCACTGAACCCGGACGCATGAGCTTAACCATATCTTTTGTCACAAGGTGAGGCGCCTTTGCACCGGGAATCAGAACTGAACCGATTACAAGATCAGTGTCGGGAAGCTCCTGTTCAATATTATGCTGTGAGCTATATAGAGTCTTCACATTCTTAGGCATCACTTCTGAGCAGTGACGGAGAACAGGAAGAGAGATGTCACAGATGGTTACATCGGCACCAAGACCGGCAGCCATGAGGGCAGCATTACGCCCTACAACCCCTGCACCAAGCACAAGCACCTTTGCCGGCTTCACACCCGGAACGCCTCCAAGCAATACGCCTCTTCCACCCTGGGGCTTCTCAAGGAAACGTGCACCCTCCTGAACTGACATTCTTCCGGCCACCTCACTCATCGGAATGAGAAGGGGAAGTGTGCCCTGACGGTCGCGCACTGTCTCATAAGCAATACAAGTTGCTCCGCTCTTTACCATAGCCTCTGTAAGAGGAAGATCACTTGCAAAATGGAAATATGTAAAGAGCACCTGACCCTTACGGCACAGCTTATACTCCGGTTCAATCGGCTCTTTAACCTTTATAATCATATCGCCTGTGGCATATACATCCTCTATTGTAGGAAGTATCTTGGCACCGGCAGCTTCATATTCTGAATCGGGAAAACCACTTCCTTCACCAGCTGTGTGCTGAACATAGACTTCATGTCCATGCTTCACAAGTTCTTTCACGCCCGCCGGAGTTGCTCCAACGCGGTTTTCATTGTTTTTAATTTCTTTCGGAATACCGATTTTCATATTACTTTGAATTTGTTTAGATTTAAGGTTTGAATTATCACCGCCAGTAAAAGAGGAGAGCAGCTGTTCAGTGGTTTCGGTCGCTAAATTACACAAATATTCTTAAACTGCAAACAAAATTTTAAAAAAATTATTAAACTATATTATTTTTTTCTTCAATCAGTTCATAAAATGAATGTTAACCAAAGAAAAAATATGCCACTACCACCGCCGCCACAGCCCCTGTGATGTCGGCCAAAAGGGCATAGCCTGCGGCGTAACGTGTTTTCATAACCCCAACGCTACCGAAGTAGACAGCAAGGATATAAAAGGTTGTGTCAGTGGAGCCACGCACCGCCGCTGCCACACGGCTTACAAAAGCATCCGCCCCGTTCTCCTTCATCACATCAAGCATCATGGCGCAGGAACCGGAACCGCTAAGAGGCTTCATAAGCATTGTGGGAAGTGCTCCCACCCAGCCCGTGTCAAATCCCAGGGCCGCCACTCCGCTCTCTACCCAGCCCGTGAAAGCATCCAGGGCACCGGAGGCACGAAACATTCCGATCGCCACCAGAATCGCCACCAGATAGGGAATGATCATCACTGCTGTTTTGAATCCTTCTTTTGCTCCTTCTATAAAAGTGTCATAAACCTTGATCTTCTTTTTCACACCAGCTCCTATAAAAGCGATGATCACACAGAAAAGGATCACATTGGCGGCAAAAGTGGAATAGAGTTCCACTTTGTCGGCAGGAAGAGAATTAAAATACATCACTACCCCTGCCACAACCGCCCCGATCCCGGCAAGCCAACTCCATATAACCCAGTCCATCTTTATGTGCTGCTTTATGCATAATGCCACGAGCCCGACAAGCGTCGCAATGGCAGTCGCTATCAGTATCGGAAGGAATATATCAGTAGGGTTTGAGGCCCCTCCCTGGGCCCTATACATCATTATGCTTATCGGAATCAGGCATAGACCGGATGAATTCAACACCAGAAACATTATCATTGCATCTGTAGCGGTGTCTTTCTTAGCGTTGAGCTTCTGCATTTCCTGCATGGCGCGCAGACCCATAGGCGTGGCGGCATTGTCAAGACCAAGCATATTGGCTGATATGTTCATAAAAATTGCCCCCATCGCCGGATGGTCCTTAGGTATGCCGGGGAAAAGCCGGGAGAAAAACGGACTTATTAGCCTTCCGAAAAAATTGATCACTCCCCCCTTCTCCCCTATCTTCATAATGCCAAGCCACAAGGTAAGCACACCGGTCAGACCAAGAGAAATCTCGAAGGCAAAGGCTGCCTGCGAGAAAGAGCTGTTCATTATATCAGACCAGACGGCAAGGTCACCATATAAAATGGTGCGCCCTGCCGCCATGAGGAATGCGATTGCAAAAAAAGCAATCCAAATCCAATTTAATACCATATCTTATATTTTACGGATGCCCATGATTTCTTTCACATCCTTGAGTGTGTCGGCAGCATAGGCACGCGCACGCTCTGCGCCGCTCTTCACTACCTTGGAAAGATACTCATCATTGCTTCTTATGTCGAGGATTCTCTCACGGATTGGGAGAGTGAGTTTCAACATATCCTCTGCGAGCTGCTTCTTGAGGTCGCCGTAGCGGATCGAGCAATCAGCATATGCATCACGATAGTGCTGTACCACTTCAGGCTCTGACACCAAACCCATGAGCATAAACAGGTTTTCCACAGGTTGACTTACAGGTGAATTAGGTTCCTTGGGACCCTCGTCTGTCACAGCGCGCATCACTTTCTTACGGAGTGTCTTCTCATCGTCAATGAGATAGATGCAGTTGCCCTCGCTTTTACCCATCTTGCCGGAGCCGTCAAGACCGGGCACTTTCAATGCCTCGCCTCCAAAATTGAAATTGACCGGCTCGCCAAAGTAGTCAGTCTTATAAAAAGAATTAAAACGGCGTGCAAATCGGCGCGTAAGTTCAAGATGCTGCTCCTGATCTTTACCTACAGGCACATAGTCGGCATGGTGGATGAGAATGTCTACCGCCATTAGAGTGGGATAAGTAAGCAAACCGGCGTTCACCCGCTGATTGGTCTGGTTGCCGATGATCTCCTTTTCTATTTCGTCGCTGTCGGATGTGATTCCCAACGCCTTACGCGCCTTATCCTTGAATGAAGCCGTACGCATCAGTTCACCAATGCCAACATGCATGTTCAAAAGCAAATACATCTCTGCTATCTCCGGCACATCACTTTGCACGTATAGAATATTCTTTTCCGGATCAAGGCCGGCAGCCAGATATTCGGCAAGGATGTCTTTCACGCTTTCGTGAAGCATCTTAGGGTCAGGATTAGTGGTCAGTGCATGCAAGTCAGCTATGAAAAAACGACAGTCATAGTCATCCTGCATTCTTAAAAACTTACTTAAAGCTCCGAAATAATTGCCCAAGTGGAGGTTACCTGTAGAACGAATACCGCTGAGCACTATCTTCTTATCATTGTTTTTCTCCATGATTCTGAATATGGGTGTGAATGGTGTTTAACAAGCGAGGAGATAACTTTTTGCAAAATTAGACATTTTTTTATCGTTTACCTACAAAATATAGCAAAAAAATACTACCTTTGCATCCAATTTTTGGTTAAAACAATCTAAAAACTCCAAAAATTTCAATTGAGTGTAATCTTTTTTAAGTTTGAATTGTTTATAAAAACAAGGATTGGTATGCCTTGACCAAAATTACGTCTTGGACTTTGCTTATCCTTTAAAAATAAATAAAAATGCGACTTAGATATATTTTGACAATACTCTTCCTGATGATGGCGATTTCATGGTCGCCCACCATTTCTCATGGCCAGGAAGTGGATCCAATTGACTCGGAGCATTCTGAAGAAACCACTGAAATCAAAAAAGTGCTTTTCATAGGCGACTCGATGACAGGCTGGATGGCCGAACGTTTAAATGCCTACGGCGAAAAGAATGGCTTTGAGGTGGCCACAATCGTTTGGGATGGCTCCACAATAAAAAAATGGGGCAGTTCACCCAAACTGAAAGAAATGATAAACAAAATGGCTCCTGATGCCATATTCGTTAGTCTCGGCATGAACGAGCTTTTTGAAGCTCATCCTGAAAAGAATCTGGAGTCATATGTCAATAACCTGAAAAGCGATTTTGCCGACATTCCTTTTCTTTGGATTGGTCCTCCCTCGTGGCCCGGTCATTCTGAGGGGAAAAGCCTCAACGATTGGCTTGAACAGGGGTTAGGCGAAGGCAATTTCTTTAGGAGTTATGACCTTGATATTCCCCGCCAAAGCAGCTCAAACCCACATCCCGACAGAGCCGGCATAGAAATCTGGATGGATAAAGTGGCCGCATGGATACCCGATAATACAAATTTAAAATTCAAATCACTCGATGTCCCTGACAAGGGTGCGATGTCAAGAGGAGAGACCTTCATATATAAAAGAATGAAAGAAACCCTCTGAGAAAAGGCATTAAAGAAATTCCGGCTTACATAACTCGAGGTTCGGGGTCTTGGCAGTAATGCCGGGGCCCCGGATCGTTTTTATATCCTATCCCCCCATAATGATTATCCTATTCTTGATTTTTATCTTTAGGATGCTCTTCTTCAAAAGATTTTTTGTAATTTTGCGAAATAAAGTCTGTAAATATATCAGATTCTACCATTTTTACCTACTTATATGTTAAGATTATGAAACATAAATACCTCCTTGCAGCCCTTCTGTCAGCCGGGACACTCCCGGCATTTTCAGCAGAGTTTTTCTCAACCGAACCTGCCGAGCAATTATTTAATTTTGGAGTGAGACTCGGAGTAAACGCTTCCAACAGGACTTTCCCCAAGGAGACATTTTCAGCCTGGAACGTCAACAGTTGGGGATCAGGGTTTAATGCTGGTGTAGTGGTCAATCTGAATATGCGTGAATACATTTCAATTCAGCCCGGCATTTTCTTTGAGTCTCGCAGCGGCAATTATTCGTATTCTGAAAACTATGTGAATAATAAAAATGAGTCTGACTATTTTACCCAGCTCGGACGCCTGCGCACCTACAACCTGATCATTCCGGTTATGGCATCATTTAGATTCAATATCGCCGACAACCTCCAGTGGCTCGTTGAGGCAGGACCCTATGCACAGCTGAAGCTGCATGCCTCTGATTCCAACAAGATCCAGGTGATAGACCAGCCCACTCCCACGAGCCCATTAAAATTAGAATATGCCAAAAGCAATTTTGCCGACTGGGGTTTCAAACTCGGCACCGGCATATCGTTTAATCAGCATTACTCTTTTGGTATCTATTATCTTGCCGGCTGCTCAAAAGTGTGGAAATCTCCGTTAGACGGAGGTCTCAATAAGGCTTGGACATTCACTCTCGGCTACGATTTCTGAGCGAATCCACCATACTTAGTATTTTCGAGGCATTCTCATCATTGCCTGCTGAAAAGTCAAGCCACGTGAGTCGGGCATCACGTTTATACCATGTAAGCTGTTTCTTTGCATATACGCGCGTATTCTTCTGAATGCGCGCTATTGCCTCTTCTTTCGTAAAAATACCGTCAAACCAGGCAAACATCTCCTTCAGTCCTACCGTATTCAGAGAGTTAAGATGACGGAGGTGGGTCACACTCCGTGCCTCTTCCTCCAGTCCGTGAGCCATCATGACTTCCACTCTCCTGTTGATCCTTTCAAAAAGATTTGCGCGCTCCCCGTTCATGCATATCTTTAGTATATTGAAAGGGCGTTTTACATGTGAGCCGGTAAGCAGGGAACTATAGGGGCAGCCGGCTGTAAGACATATCTCAACAGCATGGAACACACGCTTCATGTTTTTCTGGTCAACCCGTGAATAGTGAATCGGGTCAAGCCGCAAAAGTTCTGACAGAAGCCATGCATCACCCCTGGTTGTCCATTCATTCATCAACGCCTGACGTATTTCATCAGGCACGGTAGGCAACTCGTCAATTCCGTTGCATAGGGCATCCACATACATCATGGACCCCCCACACACCACTGCCGTCTCCCGGCGATCAAATATCCCGTCAAGGATACGCAGGGAGTCTACCTCAAATTCTGATGCACTATAATAGGCATCCAGCGGCAGCACCTCCATAAGATGATGGCGTACCCCTCCCCTATCTTCTTCAGGCGGCACCGCTGTGACTATAGGAATGCCCCGATAGACCTGTCGGCTGTCAGCCGATATTATCTCCGTGTCAAGCCGGCGAGCCACTTCAACGGCAAGGGCCGACTTCCCGGAGGCAGTCGGCCCTGTTATGACTATCAGTGTTGGTCTACTCATTAAATCCTGGCAATGAGTCTTATCAATTAATTTATTCAGCCACGAGCCGGCAGATATTGACCACCACCTCAGTGGCTTTCTCCATTGCCTGCACAGCTACAAATTCATAACGGCCGTGGAAATTCTCTCCACCGGCAAAGATATTGGGGCAAGGCAGACCTTTAAAGGAGAGCTGCGCCCCGTCTGTACCGCCTCTGATGGGCTGCACCTTAGGCTCTACGCCAGCCTCACGCATGGCTTTCTCCGCAACTTCTATGATATGCATCACCGGCTCAATCTTCTCCCGCATATTGTAATACTGATCTTTAATCTCAACCGATGTGCTGCCTGGGAATTCAATATTGGTCTTACGCACCAAGTGCTCGATCTCACGCTTGCGGCTCTCAAAGCGGGCACGGTCATGATCTCTGATTATATAAGAGAGTTCTGTCTTCTCAACAGTGCCCGAAATACCTACAAGATGATAGAATCCCTCATAACCCTCAGTATGCTCCGGAGTTTCCCAGCGCGGAAGCATAACTATAAACTGTGTGGCTACACGCATAGAATTAATCATCTTATGCTTGGCAGTGCCGGGATGCACATTGCGTCCCAGGATTGTAACCTTGGCTGAGGCAGCATTAAAGTTCTCATATTCCAGCTCACCTACAGCACCTCCGTCCATAGTGTAGGCGAAGTCTGCCCCAAATCTCTCCACGTCAAATTTATGGGCACCAAGCCCGATCTCCTCATCAGGATTGAACGCGATACGGATCTTTCCATGCTTGATTTCCGGATGTGCCTGCAGATAGGCCACTGCGGAAATGATCTCAGCTATTCCAGCTTTGTCGTCGGCACCAAGTAACGTTGTGCCGTCAGTCACGATGAGATCCTGACCGAGATAATTGAGCAGTTCGGGAAATTCCGCCGGTGTCAGCATTATGCCCAGTTCCTTATTAAGTGTGATGTCGCCTCCATCATAGTTCTTGACAATGCGAGGTTTGACATGCTTGCCGCTCATATCAGGCGAGGTGTCAAGATGGGCTATGAAACCCACCACCGGCAACTGCTTGTCACAATTGGCCGGGAGAGTGGCCATAAGATAGCCATTTTCATCTAATGAGATCTCTTCGAGACCCATCTTTTCAAGTTCTTCCTTAAGGAATTTTGCAAATACCAT
Source organism: uncultured Sangeribacter sp. (assembly GCA_964595885.1). Lineage (GTDB taxonomy): Bacteria > Bacteroidota > Bacteroidia > Bacteroidales > Muribaculaceae > Lepagella. The sequence goes on along the minus strand of CAZQSD010000050.1, from coordinate 612 downwards.
CTGCCCGGGGGTAGATGGGGTCATATTAGTCTCCTCGTCGCTTTGCGTGTCAAAAGCCACATAGCTCAGAAAACGGTCGGTTACTGTCATGGTAATTGATTTGTTTTTTATAGAGTGCTTTTAAAGCCCCCTTGTTAATTTATTGCAAAAGTACATAAAATTATGGATTAACCAAAATCACAATTGAAAAATGTTTTCTGTTTCTATTCTCTGCTTCAATGCATACCTGTTTTTATCGTTCGGACGGCTGGTATTTTTACAAAACATTAAAAAAAATTTAGTATTATATAATATTGATTACCAGACAATAAATAATACAAATAAAAATATTTTCAAAAATATTCACTTAAAAATTTGCACAGTCCGAAAATAGTTACTAACTTTGCACCGCAATTGAGAGAGACACTTACTCAAACAAAGCAACTCTCAAGAGAGCAAAATTGCTTCAGTAGCTCAGTTGGTTAGAGCACCTGACTGTTAATCAGGGGGTCGTTGGTTCAAGCCCATCCTGAAGCGCAATTAAGCCTGAAGAGACAGGTAATTAAAACAACAATACTTATGCTTCAGTAGCTCAGTTGGTTAGAGCACCTGACTGTTAATCAGGGGGTCGTT
>CAZQSD010000049.1:0-19716 GCA_964595885.1 uncultured Sangeribacter sp. | reverse complement strand
TCGTGGCGCATGCCGCTTAGCCTATATTGTTATTTTTAACGGACTATTGATTCAAATATGATATGTAAAATTACTAATGAAGTTGACAGATTGCATTTGTAGCGGTTGAAATAGGATAGCTTTTGGGGTTATTATTGTAAGGATTAAAAATTTTTATTACTTTTGCATCAAAGTTGAAAACGCTGTAAAAACGTTGTTCCGGCTCTCCACTCTAATCACTGGTTCTCTCCACTCTGATCAATGATTGATGATAAGGGATTATTGGTAAGTGAGTCTTTCATCTCTTATCTTTAGTCAGTGCCTTGAACTCTAAACTCTAAACTAAAATACATGGCTACCAAACCATTTCATTATCAGGAGCCCTTTCCACTTGGCCCCGACACTACCGAATATCAGTTGATCACCAAAGACTATGTCAAGGTGGAAGACTGGAATGGCCACGAGATGCTCGTGGTTGATCCCGAAGCTCTCACAGTAATCGCCAACGTAGCAAGCCACAACTGCTCATTTATGCTCCGTCGCGAGCACAATGAGATGGTGGCAAAGATTCTTCACGATCCCGAAGCTTCTGAAAACGATAAATTTGTTGCCCTCACAATGCTTCGCAATGCTGAGGTAGCTGCAAAAGGTGTGCTTCCTTTCTGTCAGGACACCGGCACTTCCATCTGTGCTGCATATAAAGGTCAACATGTGTGGACAGGCTGCAATGACGAGGAGAAGATCTCTCTCGGCGTTTATAAGACCTACACTGAAAACAATCTCCGTTACTCCCAGAATGCACCTCTCACAATGTATGACGAGGTGAACACGGGCTGCAACCTCCCGGCTCAAATCGAGATTCACGCAACCGAAGGAAACGAATACAACTTCCTTTTTGTGGCAAAGGGTGGTGGTTCTGCCAACAAGACTTATCTGTATCAGGAAACAAAAGCAATCCTCAACAAGAAGACCCTCGTGCCTTTCCTGATCGAGAAGATGAAGACTCTCGGCACAGCCGCTTGTCCTCCTTATCACATTGCGTTCGTAATCGGTGGCACCTCTGCTGAGATGAATCTTGCAACAGTGAAGAAGGCATCCGTAAAATATTATGACAATCTTCCTACCAAGGGTAATGAATATGGTCAGGCTTTCCGTGATGTGGAGCTTGAGAAGGAACTCCTCGAGGCAGCCCAGAACCTTGGCCTCGGTGCTCAGTTCGGAGGCAAATATTTTGCTCACGATGTGCGTGTGATTCGTTTGCCGCGTCATGGTGCGTCTTGCCCCGTAGGTATGGGCGTAAGCTGCTCTGCCGATCGCAACGTGAAAGCTAAGATTAACAAGGACGGTCTTTGGATTGAGAAACTTGATGAGTTCCCCGGCGAACTTATCCCGGTTGAACTGCGCAACGCAGGCGAGGGCGAGGTTATAAAGATTGATCTTAACCGCCCGATGGAAGAGGTGCTTGCCGATCTTAACAAATATCCGGTGTCAACACGTCTTTCTCTCAACGGCACGATCATCGTGGGTCGCGACATAGCTCATGCAAAGATCAAGGAGCGTCTTGATGCCGGCGAGCCGATGCCACAGTATCTCAAAGATCACCCCATTTACTATGCAGGTCCTGCCAAGAAACCGGAAGGGATGCCTTCAGGTTCATTCGGACCTACAACTGCCGGACGTATGGACCCGTATGTTGACCAATTCCAGGCAGCAGGAGGGTCAATGGTTATGATTGCAAAAGGCAACCGTAGCCAGCAGGTGACTGACGCATGCAAGAAGCATGGCGGTTTCTATCTCGGCTCTATCGGCGGACCGGCTGCTATTCTTGCCCAGAACTCCATCAAGAATGTTGAGCTTCTTGAGTATCCTGAACTCGGCATGGAGGCTATCTGGAAAATTGATGTGGAAGACTTCCCTGCATTCATTCTGGTTGACAATAAGGGTAATGATTTCTTCAAGCAGATCAAGCCCCGTTGTCCGATGGACACATGTGGCAAATAATTAGTCGGATCCCATGAGGGATTTATATGTTTAGAAGTTTATAATCTTACATGTCAAAAAGAGATTTGTTTTCATGGCAGAAAGCAAATCTCTTTTTTCGTCAATAAATGATTTATTATTAATTTTGAAAGAACTTTTGCCAAAATATTAAATAATTCTTTATAATTTCGCAATATTGTAGGGAGATACCTATGGCATGTTGGATAGAGATTCATTATTCATCAGCCAACGTGTTGTCTTTACAAGCTAAAAGCTGTATCTACAAGAAAAATTAGGAAAAACTCAAAGAAAAAATAACATGAAACGAATGTTTTCAAATGCAATAATTGCCGCAGCCTTTCTGGTGCCGGTTGCGGGCATGGCCGGGAATACCTCACTCACTGTGATGGCGGGTTCCTCAACGGTAGTGGAAACCGGTGGCAGATTTGAGGCCGGCGACGGTACCTTCTTGCTCAATGGTGAGCCTTTCGTGGTGAAAGCTGCTGAACTTCACTATCCACGCATTCCGCAGCCTTATTGGGATCAGCGGATAAAGCTTTGCAAGGCTCTCGGCATGAATACTATCTGCCTTTATACTTTCTGGAACTCTCACGAGCCCAAGGAGGGTGAGTTTGATTTTACGGGTCAGAACGACCTTCGTGAGTTTATAAAACTCTGCGAGGAAAACGACATGAAAGTGATTTTGCGTCCTGGCCCATACGTATGCGCAGAGTGGGAGATGGGGGGACTTCCCTGGTGGCTTCTCAAAAAGAAGGATATCAAGCTAAGGGAAAACGATCCTTACTTCCTTGAAAGGGTTGACAAATTTCAAAAGGCTGTGGCGGAGCAGGTGAGCGACCTCACGGTTGACAAGGGTGGGCCGATAATTATGGTTCAGGTTGAGAACGAGTATGGCTCCTATGGCGCTAATAAAGAATATGTGGGCAATATCCGCGATATGCTTCGCAAGAATTTTGGTGACGACGTGACTCTCTTCCAGTGTGACTGGTCTTCCAATTTTTAGCTTAATGGTCTTGATGACCTCATCTGGACCATGAATTTCGGAACGGGTGCCAATATCGACCAGCAGTTTGCCCGTCTTAAGGAACTTCGCCCGGACAGCCCGCTGATGTGTTCAGAGTTCTGGAGCGGATGGTTCGACAAATGGGGTGCTAACCATGAGACCCGTCCCGCTGAAGATATGATAGCAGGAATAGATGAAATGTTGTCGAAGGGTATATCATTCAGTCTTTACATGACTCATGGAGGCACTAATTGGGGGCATTGGGCCGGGGCCAACTCCCCCGGTTATGCTCCCGATGTCACTTCATACGACTATGACGCGCCCATCAGTGAGAGTGGACAGACCACTCCAAAATATTGGGAGCTTCGCAACACCCTTGCCAAATATTATGACGGGAAGAAACTTCCGGAGATACCCAAGACCATCAAGCCAATAACGATCAAAGAGTTCAATTTCACTGAAGTGGCTCCTTTGTTCCCGAATTTGCCCGAAGCTAAGAAAGATAAGGACATCAAGACGATGGAGGAGTATGACCAGGGTTTCGGCAGCATTCTCTATCGCACAACTCTTCCAGAACTTAAAGACGGTGGACTGTTGACTGTAAATGATGCTCATGATTATGCCCAGATTTTCATTGACGGTAAATATATTGGTAAACTTGATCGCCGCAACGGTGAGAAAGAACTGAAACTTCCGGCTTGCAATAAAGGTGCTCAACTTGACATTCTGATTGAGGCTATGGGGCGTATCAATTTTGGGCGTGCGATCAAGGACTTTAAGGGTATCACGAAGAATGTTACCGTGACTGAAGACAGGAGCGGACATAAGTTTGTCTGCGACCTTAAGAACTGGGAGGTGTTTAACCTTGAAGACACTCCGGAGTTTTATGACTCAATGGAGTATATGCCAATCGGAGCTTTTACCCCGGGTGATAACGGCAGATTGCCTATTGGTGTCTACAAGGGTACGTTTAATGTAAGCAAGCCCTCTGATACGTTCCTTAATTTTGAGACATGGGGCAAAGGTCTCGTCTATGTCAATGGGCATGGAATCGGCAGAATATGGGAAATCGGTCCGCAGCAGACTCTTTATGTGCCCGGTTGCTGGTTGAAAAAGGGTGAGAACGAGATAATGGTGTTTGACATCATCGGTCCGAAAGAAGCTGTTTCCGAAGGTCTTGCAGCACCTCTCCTTGATAATCTTCAGGTTCAGAAACCGCTTACCCATCGCAACGAGGGCGAAACCCTTAATCTAACGGGTATAAATCCTGTGTTTAGCGGTAGCTTTAACCCCGGCAACGGTTGGCAGGAAGTCACTTTCACTGAGCCGGTAGAGGGTCGTTACCTCTGCTTGGAGGCTATCAACTCTTTAAATGGCAAGGACGTGGCTTCAATCGCTGAGTTCTATGTACTTGACGAGAATGGCGAGCGGCTGTCGCGCGAACCTTGGACAGTGGTGTATGCCGATAGTGAAGACGTGAAAGGAGGAAACAGAAGTGCCGATAAAATATTTGATTTGCAGGAGTCAACTTACTGGACTACGATTCCGGGTGAGGCATTCCCACATTCATTCGTCATTGACCTCGGTGGTGAGAACAATATCTCAGCTATCCAATACCTTCCCCGTATGGAGAGTGAAGTGCCCGGTGCTATCAAAGACTTCAAAGTCTACGTAACCAAAACCCCCTTTAAGCTGAAGTAAACTGAAATGATAAGAAAGGCGAGCAGGTATTAAAACCAGTTCGCCTTTCAAATATATATTTTATTTCAAATATGGCTTAATCAGTTTTCACAATGGACCAATAACCGATATGCCATTATAAAGTGACTAATGACTCAATTCAAAGGAGGGAAACGGAGCGCTTGATAAACTCATTGAGGCTTTCTCCTTTGAGGAGGTGTGCTTGAAGGAGTGCGAGGTCAATTATTTGTCCCACCTCCGGTTGCTCTTTGGCATACTTGCTCACAATGTCTTCCTCTTGTTTGCGGAGATCAGCGACCTTGTTTTCCTTCTCGGAAAGATCAGGGGCAGCCTCCTTCTTATCAGAAGCTTCCTTGCGGGCTGCCTCTATCTCCTTATTCAAGGTTTCAATCTCAGAACGTATCGGAGCCACCTGACTTTCAAGAGAAGAAGTGGCAAGATCCACAATCTTCTTGACTGCCGGCTGGTTTGTATTCACGATAAGCTCATAGCTATCCGGCATCTGACCGTAGAAACCACCGCCGGGCTGCAGTTCAGCCATCTCTTTCATGCGTCGCATAAACTCATTCTGAGTAACGGTTGCGGGAGCATCTGTCTCGCGAAGAGCTGCAAAGCTGACAATAAATTGAGCCTTATCCACATTCGGTATGCAACTGCGGAATACTGTGCTCATGACATCTGTCTGAAGAGGGGTAAGCCCTGCGTCCTGTGTGTCAGTCTTGACAATAAGGCGTTCAGGTATGTCAGAGTCAACGCGTACGAAACGGGTCTTTTCAAGTTTGCTTTCAAGCAGCCCTACAATATGCGGGTCAAGTTGTCCATCCATCAGCAGAACGTTATAACCCTTGTCTTCAGCTGCCTTGATATAAGTGTATTGAGCTGTCTTGTCAGTTGCGTAGAGATAGATGACAGTATTGTCCTTATCGGTCTGTTCAGCTTCCACGAGCTTACGATACTCCTCAAGAGTATAGTAATTTCCATTGACATCTTTCAGAAGGAAGAACTTCTTTGCAGACTCGAAGAATTTCTCATCGGTGAGCATACCATACTCGATGAACACCTTGATGTCGTCCCATTTGCTTTCGAAAGCCTTACGGTCGTCCTTAAACATTTTATCAAGTTTCTCGGCAACCTTTTTTGAGATATAGGAAGATATCTTCTTAACCTGCTGGTCAGCCTGTAAGTAGCTACGGCTTACGTTAAGGGGAATATCAGGAGAATCAATGACACCCTGCATAAGGGTCATAAACTCCGGCACAACTCCCTCAACCTGATCAGTCACATATACCTGGTTGCAATAGAGCTGAATGCGATCTTTGCGAAGGTCGAGGTTATTATGTATCTTCGGGAAGTAGAGTATGCCGGTAAGGGTGAATGGATAATCAACGTTCAGATGGATCCAGAACATAGGATCTTCCATACCCGGCATAAGCTCATGGTAGAACTCAAGATAATCCTTATCGGTAAGCTCGGAAGGTTTCTTTGTCCAAAGCGGTTCGGAAGCGTTAATCACACGGTCTTTGTCAGTATCGACATACTTGCCGTCTTTCCATTCCTGCTCCTTGCCTGAGATAACGGGAACGGGGAGGAAGCGGCAATACTTCTTTAGGAGGGCATCTATACGTGCCTGCTCAAGAAATTCCTTATTGTCGTCATCAATGTAAAGGATGACGTCAGTGCCACGTTCAGACTTATCAATCTCTTTCATTTCATATTCAGGACTGCCATCGCACGACCATTCAACAGCCTTTGCACCTTCCTTATAAGAAAGAGAGCGGATGACGACCTTCTTCGAAACCATAAATGCGGAATAGAACCCGAGTCCGAAGTGACCGATGATAGAGTTGGCGGTATCTTTATACTTGGCGAGGAATTCCTCTGCACCTGAGAATGCTATCTGGTTGATATATTTGTTAATATCTTCAGCATCCATACCGATGCCATGATCGGACACGGTCAGTGTGCCGGCTTCCTTGTCAATGGTAACCTTTACGTTTAGAGTGCCGAGGTCACCCTTAAAGTCGCCGAAAGATGATAATGTGCGTATTTTCTGGGTAGCATCTATAGCATTTGAAACGAGCTCACGGAGAAAGATTTCATGGTCGCTATAGAGAAATTTCTTAATGACGGGGAATATATTCTCGGTGGTTACCCCAATTTTGCCTGTAGTCATAATTAAGATTATATTAATTTTTATATTGTTTCATATCATATGAAGACTACGGAAGCAGCCTTCAAATTGACAATGGCAAATAACGTGCCAAACTTTATTGTTCATCTATAAAACAAACTACTTTTCTCCAAGGTTTATGATGGGATTATTTTTTAACCCGGTTGCGAATGGGTTATTCATAGCGCATGGTTTCGGCAGGGGAAATGCCGGCTACGAAGCGGGATGGAAGAACCAGCACCAGATACATGATAATGATTACGCCTATATTCAATAAAGCTACTTCAAGCCATGAGATTGACACTGGAACAAAATCAATATAATATGACTCGGCATCCAGGGGAAGGAAGTGGGTCTTGCCTTGTATATATATTAAGGAGAGCATTGCCACGTTGCCCACCAGCATTCCTATCAATGCGATACGGATTGCAAGGTAAACGAAAATTTTCCTTACTTTGGAAGTAGGTGCCCCCATTGCCTTCATGAGTCCGATGAAGCGTTTTTTATCGATAATAAGTATCAGCATTCCTGATACGAGCGTAATACCTCCTACAATAATCATCAGAATGAGCACCACCACCACATTTGTGTCAAGTAGTTCAAGCCAATTGAAGTAGCCGATGCCTTGGTTTAGCACATTGTCAATGCGGTAAAGGCGGAACAGGGTGCCGTCAGCGATAGCGTTGTTCATTATATGCTGTAGCTGTAGGGAGTAATCAGCTATATTGTCAAAGTTGTCGGTCATGATTTGGATATATGTGCCCTGATTCTCCTGAATGCCCCCTAACTGCTGCACGAGTGGCAGTGAGCCATATATCATGACGTCGTCATATTGGTCGAAATGTGAATTGAAGATTCCAATTATTTCGAGGCGTCTTACCCTGACTTCATCACTAATGAAATAGGTGTCGATTTTGTCGCCACAATTAAGCATAAGCTGATTGGCAGCTGTCTGGGAGATGATGACTTTATTTTTATTTTCCGGATCAGAGAAATCAACAAGCTCTCCCTCTGTCAGATTGCTTTTGATGAACTCATTTGACAACGTGCCGTTCAGCCCTTTCAGGTAGACTCCTTTGAAATCAGTATTGGTTTTCAGTATTGCGGGAATTGCTGACTGTATGGAGTAATCGGTGATGAAAGGAATGTTGTCAAGCACCCCTTTCAACGACGGAATCATCGTCACGAGATTATCTTCATCAGTAGTGGTGGGGGAGACGTAGACTGTAAGGTGGCCGTTGAATCCGATCACCTTATTGCGTATTTCCTGCTTGAATCCGAGCACGATCGCCACAGAGGCGAGCATCACTGCCACAGAGAGGGCAACGGCAATTATGGCCACAGTAACCGCAGGGGCTTTTCTCTTGCCGCCGGCGGAGAGGGAGAGACGATTTGCGATATACAGAGGGTAATTCATGTTGCAAAGTTAATGAAAAAAGAATTTTATTTGAAAAAAATTTGGTGGTTAAAATAGCATTTAGTAATTTTGGGGAGTAAAACTGACATAATGTCAAAATCTTATGTCTAAATGCCGCGAAAGTCTTTTACGAGGCTTTTAAAATGAAAACAACATAACCACAGAACCATAAAAATGGAAGAGAATCTAACAAAAACATGTCTTCATGACCGTCATGTAGCCCTCGGCGCCCTGATGTCGCCGTTTGGTGGCTTCGACATGCCCATCCAGTATAAAGGAATCACCGAGGAGCACAATGCTGTGCGTCAGGAGGTAGGTGTGTTTGACGTAAGCCACATGGGTGAGGTCAGAGTAAAAGGTCCGGACGCTTATAAATTTGTAAGCCATATTTTCGTGAATGATGTCACCGGTGCTCCCGACGGACAGATCTTCTATGGCATGATGTGCTACGAAAATGGCGGTACAGTAGATGATCTCCTTGTCTACAAGGTAAATGATGAGGAATATTTCCTCGTGATCAACGCTTCCAACATCGCAAAAGATGTTGAATGGATCATGAAGAATGCCGAAGGATTCAATGTAGAGATTGAAGACCAGAGCCCATATTACGGAGAGGTGGCAATTCAGGGTCCTAAGGCCGAGGAGACAGTTGAGAAAGTATTGGGTATTCCGGTAAAGGATATCGCATTCTACAATTTCAAGACTTTCCCCATCGATGGTGAGGAAGTGATTGTAAGCCGTACGGGTTACACCGGCGAAGACGGATTCGAGATATATGGCAGCCATGACTTCACACGCAAAGTGTGGGATAAGCTTATGGAGGCCGGAGTGCAGCCGTGTGGACTCGGATGCCGTGACACACTCCGTTTTGAGGTTGGTCTTCCTCTTTATGGCGACGAACTTTCTGCCGACATCACTCCGATAGAGGCAAGTCTCAGCATGTTTGTCAAGCTTGATAAGCCTGAGTTTATCGGTAAGGAAGCTCTTGCCCTTCAAAAGGCAGAGGGTGTCAAGCGCCGCATCGTTGGCCTTGAGCTTGAAGGAAATGCAATTCCGCGTCACGGCTATCCTGTAGAGGTTGACGGCGTGCAGGTTGGTGAGATCACAACAGGTTACCGCTCAATTTCCACCGGAAAGAGCGTGGCTATGGCTATGATCAATAAGCCTTTCGACAAGCTCGGCACAAAAGTTGAGGTGAGAATCCGCAAGAAGACCTTCCCTGCAACTGTTGTTAAGAAAAGATTCTACGATAAAAATTACAAAAAGTAATAATATAAAGATATGAGCAAGATTTTGGACGAGCTCCGCTATGCGGACTCACACGAGTGGGTAAAACTCGAAGGCGACATCGCAACAGTAGGTATCACAGACTATGCACAGCATGCACTTGGCGACATCGTCTATGTTGACATGCCCGAGGTAGGTGATGAAGTTACTCAGGGTGAGGATTTCGGCGCAGTTGAGTCTGTAAAGGCTGCCAGCGACCTCCTTTCTCCTGTAAGCGGTGAGGTTGTGGAAATCAATGAGGCACTTGAGGATGAGCCGGGGCTTATCAATCAGGATGCATTCGCCAACTGGATCATGAAGGTGAAAGTGTCTGATCCTTCTGAGGTTGAGAAACTCCTTGACGCAGCTGCCTACGCTAAAGTTTGTGAGGAATAATTCTGAAATATAACCGACTTGATGCATAGCTGAATTTCCATTCGGCTATGCATTTTGTTGTTTTTTAGCAAGAAAAAATCAATATGTCAAATAAATTTATGCCTCACACCGAAGAAGACATCAAGGTTATGCTTGACCGTATCGGTGTGGCAACAATCGACGACCTTTATGCTGATGTGCCTCAGGAGGTGATTTTCCGTGAGGAGTATGACATCCCGTCAGCTATGTCTGAGGTGGAACTACGTCGCCATTTTAAGGATTTGGCTGACAAAAACCGTTCACTCACAATTTTTGCAGGTGGTGGTGCATATGATCACTATTCACCTTCAACAATCGCTCATCTTCTTGCCCGCAGTGAGTTCTACACTGCTTATACTCCTTATCAGCCGGAGATTTCACAGGGCACGCTCCAGTATATTTTCGAATATCAGAGCATGATCTGCGAGCTTACCGGCATGGAGGCAACCAACGCTTCCATGTATGACGGTGCTACTGCCGCTGCCGAAGCAATGTTTATGATGGTTGCTTCTGCAAAGAAGAAAAACCGTGTGCTTCTCTCTTCCACTCTTTCAGAAAGAGTGATTGAGGTGGTCAAGACTTATGCTAAGTTTCACGGTGTCGATGTCACTGAAATCCCTGAAAAGGATGGCGTGACTGATCTCGCTGCAATGGCAGAACTTCTTGGCGCAGGCGATGTGGCAGGCGTGATTCTTCCCACTCCCAATAAATATGGCATTATTGAAGATTTCACCGGTGTGGCCGACACTATTCACGGTGCAAAGGGATATATGGCCATCTTTGCTGACCCGTCGGCTCTTGCAGTGCTCCGCACTCCTGCCGAGTGGGGCGCAGACATCGCATGTGGTGATGGCCAGACTCTCGGCATGCCGTTGGCATTCGGTGGTCCGTATCTGGGCTTCATCTCTTGTAGCAAGGGTATGCTCCGCAAGATGCCGGGAAGAGTTGTGGGTGCCACAAAAGATGCTGATGGAAAACGTGCTTTCGTTCTTACACTTCAGGCACGCGAGCAGCATATACGTCGTGAGAAGGCTACCAGCAACATCTGCTCTAACCAGAGCCTCATGGCCCTTTATGCCACAGTTTACCTCTCCCTCCTTGGCAAAGAGGGGCTGAAAGAGGTGAATGTCCTTTCTTGTGACGGGGCCCACTATCTCTACAACAAACTTATAGAGTCAGGCAAGTTTGCCCCTGTCTATGACAAGCCATTCCTTAAGGAATTTGTTGTAAAGACTGATCTTGACATGGAGAAAGTTAATGCACGTCTCCTTGAAAACGGTATCATGGGTGGTCTGCTGTTGGGCGATGGTAAGGTTGAATTTGCTGTGACTGAGAAGCGCACAAAAGAAGAGATCGACAATCTGGTTAAAATAATGATTGAAGACTGAGGAGGACGAGAAAATGAAAACATACGATAAACTGATATTTGAAGTTTCACGCCCCGGCAGAAAGGGTTACTCTCTTCCGGCAGATAATTATGCAACCGATGGACTTGCAGCCATCCCGTCAGATCTTCTTCGTAAAGAGCCTGCGGAGCTTCCTGAGGTTAGCGAGCTCGACGTAGTGCGTCACTACACTAATCTTTCAAACAAGAACTTCGGTGTTGACACCGGTTTCTATCCTCTTGGTAGCTGCACCATGAAATACAACCCCAAAATCAACGAGGAGGTTGCAGCTATGCCGGAGTTCAACAATCTTCACCCTCTCCAGACTGCCGAGTCAGCACAGGGTGCCCTTGAGCTTTACTGGAATCTCCAGCACATGCTCGCCAATATAGCAGGCCTTGCCGAATTTACGCTTAATCCATATGCAGGCGCACACGGTGAGTTGACAGGCCTGATGGTAATGAAGCAGTATCATCGTTCACGTGGTGACCACAAGCGCACGAAAGTTATCGTGCCTAACTCCGCCCACGGCACAAATCCCGCTTCTGCAATGGTGGCAGGTTTCGATGTGGTTGAGGTTAAGTCAAAACCCAATGGCTCAATCGACGTTGAGGATCTCAAACCGCTTCTCGATGACACTGTTGCCGGCATCATGATGACAAACCCCAACACATTGGGTATGTTTGAGACTGAGATCGTGGAGATTGCGAAACTCGTTCACGAGGCAGGCGGACTGCTCTATTATGATGGAGCTAACCTTAATCCGCTTCTCGGTAAGGTGCGTCCCGGCGACATGGGCTTTGATATCATGCACATCAACCTTCACAAGACTTTCTCAACCCCTCACGGTGGCGGCGGCCCGGGTTCAGGTCCCGTCGGTGTGGCTGAGCATCTTGTGGAATTCCTTCCCAACCCGCATGTCAAGAAAGCTGAAGACGGCACTTTCTATGTTGATTTCGGTAAGGATAGCCTTGGCAGTGTCTCTACTTTCTTCGGTAACTTCGGCGTGATGATGAAAGCTTACGCTTACATCCTTACTCTTGGAAAGGAGAATATCAAGAATGTTGGTCCTCTCGCCACTCTCAATGCCAATTACATCAAGGAAAGCCTTAAGGATGACTACTTGCTCCCGATCGAGGGTGTCTGCAAACATGAGTTTGTGTTCGACGGTCTTAAAGATAAGTCAACCGGCGTGACCACTCTCAATGTGGCCAAGAGACTTCTTGACTATGGTTTCCACGCACCTACAATCTACTTCCCGCTTCTCTTCCATGAGTCGATGATGATTGAGCCTACCGAGACAGAAAGCAAGGAGACTCTTGATGACTTTATCGAGGTGATGCACAAAGTGGCTAAAGAGGCACGTGAGACTCCGGAAGAGGTTATCAATGCTCCGCTCACCACTATTGTCAGAAAACTTGACGAGACAGGGGCTGCCAAGAACCCGATTCTCAACTACAGGGCTCTCAAGGAGGCTTCAAAATAAGCGATGAAGACTGATTTAATTATAATCGGAGCCGGTCCCGGTGGATATGAAACTGCTTTGGCGGCTGCTGAAAGGGGTATGACTGTTACTCTTTTCAACGGTGCCTATCTCGGCGGGACATGTCTTAACGAGGGTTGTATTCCGACAAAGTGTTTTTGCCGTGATGCAGAGGTGATTTCCACTTTCAAGCATGGCGATGAGTTTGGCATTGACGATTTCACTTTTTCAGTTGACTTCAATAAGATTCTTGCCCGCAAGAATAGCGTTGTTGAAACATTGAGGGGTGGCATTGATATGATGCTGACTAAGGCGAAGGTAAACGTGGTCAATGCGATGGCCTCTTTTAAAGATGCCAAGACTGTGTTGGCAAACGGTGAGGAATACACTGCTGACCGCATCATCATTGCCACAGGCAGTGTTTCCAAGTCATTACCTATTCCCGGTCATGACTTGGCATGTGTGAAAGATTCAACTCAGATGTTGAGCATCGATTACGTGCCTGAATCCCTCACTATTATCGGCGGCGGTGTCATAGGTATGGAATTTGCTTCTATTTTCAGCCAGCTTGGTTCTAAGGTGACTGTGATAGAGTTCATGAAGCAGATCCTCCCCCCGTTTGACTCTGACATTGCAAAGAGACTCAAGCAGGCGTTGACCAAGAAAGGTGTGAAAATCATCACCGGAGCGGCTGCTAAGGAGATCAAGCAGAATGAGTTCTATGAGATAGAGGTGACCTACGATCTTAAAGGCAAGGAAGAGAAAGTTGTGTCAAGCGATCTTCTCATGGCAGTCGGACGCGCTCCACGTGTTGACGGCCTTAACCTTGAGGCTGCCGGTGTGGCTTACACACCCAAGGGCATTCAGGTTGACAATGACATGCGTACAAACGTAGAAGGCATCTACGCAATCGGTGATGTCAATGCCAAGATGATGCTTGCCCATGTCGCATCTTTCCAGGGTCTGCGTGCCCTTAACGATATTCAGGCAAAATCAGACAATATCCGTTTTGATCTTGTTCCTTCTGCAGTTTTCACTGTGCCTGAATGTGGAATGGTCGGCAAGACTGAGGAGCAGTGTAAAGCTGAAGGTATCGCCATGATGATTGGTCAGAGCTTCTTCCGTGCCAACGGCAAGGCACTTGCATTGGGTGAACCTGAGGGGCTTTGCAAACTGATTTTCCGTAAGGAAGACGGTGTGCTTATCGGCGCGCATATTATGGGTGTGGAGGCTGCCGATCTTGCACAGCAATGTGCAGACATGATGAACCGCAACACTACTCTTTCGGAAATGAAAGATATTATTTTCGGTCATCCGACAGTGAGCGAAGTGCTGTTGACGGCGGCTCATGCAGCAAAATAATCCGGTTATCGGAAATTACTATACTATTGATAGAAAGGGAGACGCATTTTTCCGGTGCGCCTCCCTAAATTATTAATTGACGGTTAATTTGTTAGTTGTCGGTTGCCGGAGTTGAGGAGGAAGTTGCGGCAGCAGCAGTTGAAGCTGTAGAGGAGATGGTCGGCGTCGACTCAGATGTGTTGGTGATGGAATTATATTTGGAGCCTTCCTGATTCTTTTTGGTCAATATATTGGTCACATAGACTGTAAATATAGGGAACATCATCATGCCTATAGCAGCCAATATAACCGACAGCACCCTCCCTACGGTTGTGACGGCCACTATGTTTGAGCCCACTGTGGTTGCATCCATAGCGGCCCACCAGAGGGCATCCTCATAGTTTTTCACAAGGGGGTTTGGACCGTGTTCAAAGAGGAAAAAGGCCAGGGATGCGAAATAGACTGTAAATACAAGGGTTGCAAGATAGGAGATGAAGAGTCCGGTGGCCTTGTTGTAAGTAAACCAACTCACTACGATTGACATTGCATAGCCTCCACGTATTAAAGGAATGTAGCGCAGACAATAGGTGATCTGCGGATCAAATGTCCATCCGTAATGGGTGATTATGGAGTTATAGGGTATTGAGACAAGGAAAAACACAAAGTGGGTTTTGAGATATTGCCATTTGTTTGGGGAAAGGAAAAACTCTATAAAGAAGTCAAGCAAGAAAAGTACACAAATCCAGAACTGTGCCCGGATGAATTTCGGTTGGGTGTAAAACGATTCATTATGGAATGTGTCGATTGATATGCACACCACAAGGAAAATTGATAGCAACAGAATGATGATATGCAGGAAATCATAGATGCCTGCCTTTTTGAATATCGTGTTGAGACGCGATTCTTGTGTATTTATAGCCATAGATGTGTTTTTTAGTTGGGAATTAGATATTTAGTGTGGAATGTCTGTCATCTGTAGGATGATAGCTTTGTTAAAATAACAATTCAAATTATAAAAATGATTAATCGACACATAAAATAATAGGGTCGTGGCCTGTTATTTCTTGTGGCGGGAGACAAATAATCGCAGATTTTTATGTACTTTTGTAATTGAGAATTTGGTAGGGTGGGCTTTTCGGCAAAACCACATTCATGATGCCGTCATTCTGTCATTATTCATCTGATAACCTTGAAAGAACAATATAGCATAATATAATTATGAAGATTATTCATACCTCCGACTGGCATGTGGGTCATCAGCTTTACGGATATGACCGCAGTGAAGACCATCAGCTATTTTTTAATGAGCTGAAAGACATATGCCGCGAGGAAATCCCTGATGCCATATTAGTGAGTGGAGACATATTTGACGTGTCGTCACCTTCGGCCGCGAGCATGAGGATGTTTACCGACTTTATACTGGCTCTCCATAAGGAGGTGCCGGCAATGAAGATTGTCATCACCTCAGGTAACCACGACAGTGCGTCGAGGATAGACGTTAACCGTAATTTATGGCGGGCTGCCGGCATCTATGTGATAGGCACAGTGAAGCGCGTCAACGGTGAATATGATTTTACGGACAATATTGTTCAGGTCGGTGAGAAAGGGTTTATTCTTGCAGTGCCATATATTAATCCTGCATTTATGGGAGGCTACTCAGCTTCCGGAGGTGGAGAAAAAGATTTCTTTGACAAAGGGATAGAAGCCCTGAAGAAGATCAATGACAAAGAACTTCCGGTGGTGGTAATGGCCCATATGACAGTGGCCGGAAGCGACCGTCGTGGACACAGGGATGCTCAGATAGGCAAGGTTGATCAGGTAAGCATAGACACATTTTCTGATTACTATGACTATGTTGCGTTAGGACATATACACAAGCCTCAGAATCTTACGGAAAACGGCAGGATAAGATATGCCGGTTCTCCCATTGCAATCAGTTTTGATGAAGATTACCCTCATTCGGTCAGTATTGTGGAAATAGAAAAGGGGAGTCCGGTCAATATACGCGAAATAGAGATTTTTCAGAAACGAGAGCTCCTGACCTTCCCGGAGCAGGGAACAGAGTTTGCGAAAGCTCTCAGGATGCTTGCGAAGCTATCCTCACAGGATGAAGCGTTCATAAGGCTTAATGTCAGGGAAGAGAAGCCCCTTCCGTCTGACTGTGAGGAGCGGGCCACAATGGCTACCTCCGGAAAACAGTGTAAGTATTGCACCATCAAGTATGAATACACCGGGAATATGGAGCAGCAGGCTCTCGCGGCTTTATCATTGTCGGAATTTGCAGAGATAACCACAGAAGAACTTGCACGAAGATATTTCAACAGTCGGGGAGTATCAGATGATATAGCCGGTGAATATCTGGAGATGTTGTCAGATATAGAAAGTGAAATACTTGAGGATAATTGCAGATAGGATGATAATAATTTAAACAGACCCCAGACACATGCAGATAAAGACATTAGCAATTCAGAATATTGCCTCTCTTGCGGATGCAGTGATTGATTTCGGAGCTGAACCATTGGCGGAGGCACCCATATTTCTAATTTCCGGCGATACGGGAGCCGGAAAAAGTACTATCCTTGACGCTATTTGCCTTGCGTTATATGGCAATACACCCCGCATGTCATCAGTGTCGCGTGAAGTGTTGAGTGTAGATGCTGAGGAAAGATACAGGCTTTATGCCAATGACAATTCCCAATTGCTCCGTCGTGGCACGGGCTATGGGCAGATAGAACTTACCTTTACCGGAAATGACGGAAAAGACTATCTGTCGCGCTGGGCTGTGCAACGTGATTACAGGAAAGCGGGCTACAAGCTGCAACGTGATGCAAAACGTTCGCTGGAGGCTCTTGACGGTTCATATAGCGAGAACAAGATATTCCCTATAGATGCGAAAATAAAGGAACTGGTTGGCATGGACTTCAATCAGTTCTGTCGCACTGTGATGCTTGCCCAGGGAGAGTTTACAAAGTTTCTTAAGAGCAATGGCAAGGAGAAGGCTGAGATTCTGGAGAAACTGACCGGAACCGGCATTTATTCTGAGATAGGACGTAAGATAGCGGAACGGTATGTGGCCGTGAGAAACACTTGGGATGACCTTGACCGGAAGACTAAAAGCATTGTTGTTTTGACCGACGACGAGCTTCAGGCCAAACAAGAGAAGCTTAAAACCAACTGTGCCGAATTGGCGGAGGCTACTGCAAAACGGGAGGAGAAAAAAAATAAGCTGGCCTGGCTTGCTGATATGCATAAGCTCGGTGCGGAGAGGGATAAGGTCAAGGATGAACTTGAAAAACTTCAGGAAGAAGTATCCAAGGAAGAAACCGCGATACAGAAGCAGTTGGTCTACGATTTCAGACAGACTGAAGGGGTAAGGCATCTGATGAAGGAAAACAAGACAGTATCATCGTTGATTGAGAAAAATAATGTCTTATTGCCCGGAATCAATGAGGCTTTTGAAGCTGCCTCAACTGAGGCTGAGATTGCTGAGAAGGTATATAGTGAGCAATCGAAGATTGTGGAAGTGGAGATGAGACAATATGAAGCCTTTGAGATTGATAAGCTTAACAGCAGATTGCAGGAGCTTAATGAGAAGACGGCGAGGTTGAAAGACATAAAGTCAGAGATAAAGGAGCTGAGGCTACGCACTGCCGCTTTGTCTGAGACTTCAGCCGAGATAAACGCTAAGTCGGAAAACCTTGCTGCATCACGGGAGGCATTAAAATCATTTGAAAAGCCGATTGAGGATGCCACAGCACTGGTAAATGCTTGTGAGGAGCGACTGAACAGAGTGTCAATCTCTCTCAATGATGTGGTCAGGGAATTGCGACATGGTCTTAAGGAGGGAGACATGTGTCCGGTGTGTGGACGTGAAGTGGTTTCCAAAATTGAGGATTCATATTTTGAATCAGTGCTGGCTCCATTGCGGGAGGAGAAAAAGAATGCCGAAAAAGACCTTAACGACATCAGGGCAAAGCTGCTTGCGGAAGAAAAGATTGTCAGCACTCTTGAGGGTGAGTTGGCAAAACTGCAAAGAAAGTATAAAAAAGATGAGCAGGAGATCGTAAGGGTGCAGGACGCGTTGGCATTGGCTTTGCAGGAAAACGGTTTGAAAAATGTGGTTGATGATAAGGTTGAGGAGAAGATTGCAAGAGAAATGGTGCTCCTTGATCATGAGGTCAGCGCGTGCCGGAAGCTTCAGAAGCGGGCAGAAGAGGTTGCGGCAGGTCTGAAGAAATCGCAGGCAAAGGAAAGGAAGCTCAAGAAAGCGGCTGACGCTAAGAAAGACGAGAGAGAGAAGAGTAGGGTAGCGCTTGTCAGGATTGAGGCTGACCTGAAAAATAATCAGGAAAGGAAGCAGGAGGTCACGACCGATATTGAAGCGTTTTTTGCCTCACATCCGGAAATCAGTTATGAGCGTGTTGCGGACCTGATGCGCGTAAAGGAAACTGAAATTAAGAAGACAGAGAAATTCATAGCGGAGTTGGAAGATAGCTATGCCCATAGGAAAGGTGCGTTCAGTCAGCTTGAGGCACAGATAGCCCAACAGGAGGAAAAGCGTCCGATAATGGAGGAGGGTGACACCCTTGAAGGGTTGCAACTGCTGATTAAGGAATATGATGAGCTGATCCAGCGTGTGAACCGGGAGGTGGGGCAGCTTGAGGAACAGTTGCAAAATGACGAGAAGGAGAAGAAGCGCCTGTCGGTCATTTTGCATGAAAAAGAGAAAATGAGAAGGAACATGGAGAACTGGGAGGGACTTAACAAGCTTCTCGGTGATGCCAATGGGGTTAAGTTCCGCAGTGTGGCCCAAAGCTTTATTCTGCGTAATTTGCTTGACAACGCCAACAGGTATATGAGGTGTTTTACCGATCGATATACATTGACATGCAATCCAGGCTCGCTCGTGATATTGGTTTCCGATAGTTTTAAGCCCGGCGATTCACAGCCTGCAAGCATCTTGTCCGGGGGAGAGAGTTTCATGGCGTCTTTGTCGTTGGCATTGGGTCTGTCAAGCCTGCGTGGGGGAGGCATGGGAGTAGACATCATATTTATTGATGAGGGATTTGGATCCCTGTCGTCAGAATACTTGGGCAATGTTATGGACACGCTTGAAAAACTTCATCAGATAGGTGGCAGAAGGGTTGGTCTGATCAGCCATGTGGCAGAGATGAAGGAGCGGATTCCGGTGCAGATCCAGGTTCAGCGTGAATCTCCGGCTCTCAGTAGGGTGGAAGTGAAAATTCGTTAAACTGAAAAGACTGCAATTAATTCGGATGAATTAATTGCAGTCTTTTCAGTGTCCAAGATGAGACTCGAACTCACACAGCCTACCGGCCACTACCCCCTCAAAGTAGCGCGTCTACCAATTCCGCCACCTGGACAATTTGTTGAGAGTTGGAGCGAAAAACGGGACTCGAACCCGCGACCCCGACCTTGGCAAGGTCGTGCTCTACCAACTGAGCTATTTTCGCGAATTATATTGGAGTAAACTCCTTTTGTTTTGGTGTCCAAGATGAGACTCGAACTCACACAGCCTACCGGCCACTACCCCCT
>CAZQSD010000048.1:0-19766 GCA_964595885.1 uncultured Sangeribacter sp. | reverse complement strand
GAAAATATTTTATGGGTAAAGTAAGGCGAAAAATTTGCTGGAACGGGAAATTTTTTGTAATTTTGCAGTCGCTAATTCCGCCAAGGCTCGAAAAGAGAAGGCATTATGCTTTCCGCCCAACGGATCTGATTGAATATCAAATTAATAGTAATGTACGCTATCGTAGAAATCAAAGGACAGCAGTTTAAGGCTGAAGAGGGAAAATATCTCTATGTCCACCATCTCGGCGAAGAATTGAAGGAAGGCGATGCAGTGTCTTTCGACAAAGTTCTTCTTATTGATGCCGACGGCGATGTAAAAGTCGGTGTGCCTGCCGTTGAAGGCGCAAAAGTAAATTGTGAAGTGCTTATCCCTATGGTAAAGGGTGAGAAGGTGATCGTCTTCAAGAAAAAACGCCGTAAAGGTTATCGCCGTAAGAACGGCCATCGTCAGCAGTTCACAAAGGTGTTGGTAAAATCAATTGAAAAATAAAAAAGCAACTCATCAGATATGGCACATAAAAAAGGTGTCGGTAGTTCTAAGAACGGCCGCGAATCAGAAAGCAAACGACTTGGAGTGAAGATTTTTGGTGGGTCACATTGCAAGGCTGGCAATATTATCAAGCGTCAGCGTGGCACTCAGCATCATCCCGGTCTTAATGTGGGTATGGGCAGAGACCACACATTATTTGCGCTTATTGACGGCGTAGTAGTGTTCACTACAGGAAAAGAAGGACGTAAGTTTATTAACGTTCAGCCCATCAATAATTGAATTGCAGAATCATGAGTTGGCAACCCTAAGTTGCCAATTCCATAAAGAATATTTAAGGGGCCTTTCGCTGCGAAAGGCCCCTTAAATATTCTTTATTATTTTTAGTACTGTTGAAAAAGACTGTGGCCATAGTTATGAGTTAATCACCTTCAGCTTGAATCCCGCAAGAAGGACGGAAAGCCCATCTGGGAGATATATGATGAGTTTACAAAGAGGTGGCTTTTGAAGGGGATAAGATATTGCCTGTCATCAGCAATCAGAAGATGAACGATTAAGCCTTATATCGACATAGCAGACAGCATAAAAGTTGATGCAATGAGTCGTTTCGACTGATTATCTGATATTTATTGTCCAAATGTTAAAATTTTTTGCTAAATTTGCATACTAAAGTCAGAAACAAATGGAAGATAACAATCTAATTAACTCCTCTCCATTATTGGAATCGTCTAATTCTGGTCTAATGCAGATTGAGAATCTAATTTATGTAATTCGGGGGCAGCATGTAATGCTTGACAGCGATTTGGCAGAGCGATACTGACAAGAAAATAGAAGAGGTGCTGACTCGACTTGATAATAAAGAAGATGAACCGGTTGAGAGATTCTTCTTTGATACCGTTTACTTTATCGGAGGCTCTATCAAAGACCTTGGGAAAAGAATAGTTGCTGCACGTCACTTCCTCGACAACCGACAGTTCGATAAGGAAAGTAAAGGGTTAGACCGCTTTACCTCCAATTTATGATGGAGGGAGGGGGAGATCAAAGATAAGAAGAGTAGCGGTAGGCGCGATATGAGAGACGATTCTCAGCCAATTTCTTGCGGCGGCGTGTGTCGTGAAGGATGATGGATTTTCTGATTAGGAAATCACATGAGAATCTTCCTGTGCCGAGAATCATGAAAGTCAGACATATCACACCGAGTAGGATGGGGGAAACACTCAGCATTCCTGCCAAGATGGCTTTTGTGGCCACAAATGCAAATCCGGCAAATCCTACTGCCATTGCGAAACGGCTGAGAAATCCGAGGAACAGCATTCCGCCGATTATAATCTGGCCGATTGCAAAAGTCTGAGGGGATATGAATGTGGTGGGAGCGTTGACTTCATCCATAAGGATGAGACTTCCTGATAAAATCAAAACCGCTGCAAAGAGGGTGCGGAGAAGAAGGGCACATGAGCTGAAAAGTGTGCTTCTGGATGGGGTGCCGAATACAAAATTAAAAAATTGCCGGGAGCTGATAAGATCATCTCCGTGAGAAATGTTGGAATTTCTTAGAATTCTTTCTGTGATTTCTGTGTGGATAGCTCCAAGAGGTTTCTGAGCGGGGTCTACAGAGATTATGTTTGTGATGTCCATATCAGGAATTGGTAATTTTTGGTTTTTTATATAGTTTTTAGTGGGTCGAAGATAATAGGGATTACTATTGTCTTGCATCTTATAAACACGTTGGGCAATCATTTGGTTGTGGATATAGGTAAAAATTTTTTGGTAGATTATCAAAAAGATGTTATCTTTACACCAAAATTACAGACAGCAGCCTTTGTTTGGTTTGATAGATGGTCAGCAAAAGGCTACTGTATCCGCACTGAATGTAGTTTTTAGAGACTTTCACTAAGTGAGAATAAATAATTTGACATGAAACGAATCGGAAAACTATATTTCCGCTATGGGACGATGGGGTCGGCAAAGACCGCGCTTTTGCTCACAACAGCCTATAACCTCGAGGAAAGGGGGATGGCTCATCTGTGCTTTAAGCCGGTGACCGACACGCGTGAGGCGCGTAATGTGATCAGGAGCCGCATAGGCATAGAGAGGGAATGCAAATGGATTTACCCTGATTCCAACCTGTATGACATACTTGCCCATATGTTTGACGAGGGTGGGATGATTCCCGGATGGATACTTGTTGACGAAGCGCAATTCCTTACTCCGGCACAGGTTGATCAGCTTGCGATGGTTGTGGATGATTATGGATGTAACGTGATATGTTATGGGCTGCGCACAGATTTCCAGACGCATCTGTTTGAAGGGTCGCGCAGACTGTTTGAAATAGCCGACTCAATCGAGGAGGTGAAATCAACTTGCTCATGCGGAAGGAAGACAATAGTCAACGCACGCATTGACAGCAACGGCGACATAATAACTGAAGGGGAACAGGTGGAGATAGGAGGAAACGATAAATATATGGCAGTGTGCCGGAAGTGCTGGACGAGCAAGCGCGTGGAGAGCATGAACCGCAACAGTCTGCCTTTTGAATCATGAAACAATACTAATATCCATAGAAAAATGCTTGATAAGAAATTAGGAGAAGAGATAATAGATCTCATCAAGAGAGAGGTTGTGCCTGCTATCGGGTGTACGGAGCCGGTTGCGGTTTCGCTATGTGTGGCCAAAGCCACAGAGATGCTTGGCGAGACACCGGCAAGACTTGAGCTTCGTTTGAGTGGCAATGTGCTGAAGAATGCTATGGGAGTCGGTATCCCCGGCACTGGCATGATCGGGCTGCCTATCGCTGTGGCTCTCGGAGCATTGGTAGGTAAATCGGAATATGGTCTTGAGGTGCTCCGTGATGTTGACGAGGAAAGTGTGGCAAAAGGAAAACAATATATTGCTGAAAACCGCATATCCATAAAGCTGTTTGAGGATTCTCCCTCCAATCTTCACATAGAAGTGAAGGCTATAGGTGAGGATGGCCATAAGGCAGTAGCGGTTATTTCTCGTGCCCACACTAATTTTGTATGCCTTGAAAAGGATGGGGAAATATTGCTCTCTGAAGGTGGGATGGATTCTTCCGCAGAGCAGACTGCTGCTAATAACGATCCTCAGCTTGATCTGAAGACCGTATATGAGTTTGCCACTACCATGCCCCTTGAAGACATAGACTTCATTTTGGAGGCAAAACGTCTCAACAAGGCGGCTGCGGATCTTGCACTGAATAATGATTACGGCCATTCATTGGGTTCGACCATGAAGAAAAACGGAATCGGTCTTTTCGGTGATTCCCCGTTGGAACATATTATTTATAATACATCTGCTGCCTGCGATGCCCGCATGGGAGGCGCACAGATTGCTGTCATGTCAAATTCAGGCAGTGGCAATCAGGGCATTTGTGCCACAATGCCTGTGGTAAGCTATGCAGAAGACATCAATGCCACTGACGAACAGCTTATACGGGCCCTTATACTGAGTCATCTCACAAGCATATACATAAAGCAAAGTCTCGGACGTCTGTCAGCTCTTTGTGGGTGTGTTGTGGCTTCTACGGGTGCTTCCAGTGGCATTTGCTACCTTATGGGCGGAGGATATGAGCAGATTTGTGCGGCCGTCAAGAATATGATTGCCAATATTACAGGCATGATATGTGACGGTGCGAAGCCTTCTTGCTCTTTGAAGATCTCTTCAGGCGTTTCAACCGCACTGCTGTCGGCTATGCTTGCCATGAACGGAAAATGTGTGACTGAGGCAGAAGGCATCATAAGTGATGACGTTGACCGCTCTATCCGTAATCTCACTTCAATCGGCAGAGAGGCTATGAGAGAAACTGACAGACTTGTGCTCGACATTATGACCAATAAATAAGTTTAGGACAGAGATTGATAATTTGTAAAATAGGGAGATAATCCCGTCAGTCTTCTATATAGAAGACTGACGGGATTATCTCTGTTTTATATGGGGTTGCCACTTTTCGAGGCTGATTGCCAAGATAATAATAATAAGTCTTTTGTTTGTCCCAGGTCTTGATGTCAATTTTTCTGGTCTGATGAGGCGGCACGATGCAGTCTTGGGTGATGGTGCGGGCATGGATCATCCTGTCTTTTAGATCCCTATATATAATCTCAATGGTGAATCCAAGAATAGTAGTGCTTCCTCTGTTGATTATTATAAATGTCTCGGTGGCGGCTTGTGCCTCCTTCTCATATCCTGCAAAAGAGATGGAATCAGGAGAGAAAACCAGTCGTGTGCCGTCAGAAAGCATTGTGTCAGTGACTTCAGTGGCTGAAACTTTTCTTCCTTTCATTATATTATCCCGGGCTTCTGTAGATGGGGCTGCCTTTCCTTTTTCAATTTTAAATGATTGTTTTACTTTGCGTCCGGATATTGAGGCCACGCCTAAGATGGCGCTGAGAAGGAGCAGGTAATATTTTGGATTTATACGCATTGTTAAATTTAATATCAGAATTTTTATATAACAGACGGGTTATAAATATCTTGGCTGACGGCGTGAGGAACCGTTGCCATCATAAGACGGATAGATCTTTACCATACCGACAGGAGGTTGATGGGAGTCCGTTTTGCCATTGGATGAGGCACTGAGATGGGCTATTTTCCAAAATCCGGGAAGAAGACGTGTGAAATTGAGATTAAACCGTAGATTAAACTTTTTAGATTTATTATCCTTAAGGATAAGGGCGTCTTCATCTTTGGAGAGAGAGGCAAGGCAAGAGTTGGATTTTTGTAATATATCGTTATTCCTTTCAGTGAAAAGGCTGATCTCGTATTTTTTAGTTTCAGGAGTTGCAATAATTGTGCCTATTGATTCCCCGGGATGCAGGCGACAGTCGTCGCTCTGCACCACGGAGATGTCATAGACCGGGAGTGATGAGGAATTGGGGGAAGATTTCCGCAGAATCATCACCGTAACATTATCTTCAGGATAAAGCCAAATCCCCTCGAGGGCATCAAGGGGAAGGGAGTTGCATATTTCCATAGCCTGATCAATGTCACACGCAGAAGCTACTTGCTGCGGTTTCATAGTTAAGAAACCTAAGCTAAGAAAGCAGAATAAGGTTATGACATATGAGACTCGGGGCATGGAAAGAGATTATTTTGTTGACCAGGTGTAAGACAGGCCGAAGCTAAGCACTTCGCGCATCATCAGCTTTTTCCAGTCGGGATCCCTATCGGCCGATGAGTCATGGCGGAGATGCACATAAAGCTGGGTTGACAGGAATTTATTTATATTGAAGGTAAAGGTGTTTTCCCAGTCAGTAAGTGTGTAGCCATAGTCGGTGAAGAAGAACACTCTGCTCTTATAGCTTATATTCGGACAAATCTGCCAGATCATGTTAAATTCAGCATTGCTACCTATCTCGCTTCTGGATTTCCGGTTGGGAGCAATGTTGAATTGACCGTGATCAACTTTATCCGATAAGCAGGTTTTCAGGTTGTAGGAGAAGGGTGAGATAGTAGCGGTAAATTGGAAAGTCTTTTTCTGATTCTGGTGGGAATAGGCCATACCGAGACCGAAGTTGAAGTCACCGGGGGAAAGAAAAGACGCTGTCCTCACAGTGGAATTCTGTTCATAATTATTTAGGATCTGGGTTTTAAAGAGCATGTTGAGCGAATAAAACCAGTTTTTGAAAGCTTTCCAGCCGGCATTCAGATTATATTGAAAGAGATCTTCGGAAATGGAGTATTTGTGAACCTGATCCTGAGGTGTGGAATTAAGTCCAAGTTTGTAAGACAATGCGCTTTGGAAGAGGAGATTGGGATGATAAACTTTGTTAAGCTCCACATTCCAATTGAAATTGAAAAGAAGAGCGAGGTGATTATTACCGCCCTGATACCAGTTTCTTGAAACATACGCCTGTGAGAATTGTAGTGCTCCTCCAATGTTATGAAGCCAATGGATTTTATTGAGTTCCTCCTCAGGAAGCACAGCTTTGTCAGTGTCAACATTAGCGAGGCCAAATCTTTTCATGACGCCTACAAATGACACATCGTCATCTTTCAATTTCGGAGGCACCGGAAGTGACCAATAGGCATACTCCAGATTAGAAGGATTCTCCACCATCATTTCATACATCAGGTTTTCCTGCATGCGGTAAGAACGCATTGCTTCAGAGAGCCAGCGGGGGATAGGATTTCCTGACAGGAAGTTTGGTTCTTCGGGGGGGAGGGGAGCAGACATTTCAATTACAGCCGGCAGGATGGAATCATTCCGCAGCACATCTTCAGTCTCCACAAATCCGATATCGTCCAAAGATTGAGCAAACGGATTTTCCGGATCAATAAATGTGGAGTCATTAGTCATGACTTTCATATCTTGGAAAGCTATAGGCACCGGAGGAAGGGTAAAGGAGAATTTCGGAATGCTGCGGTAACCGAAAAATACCCAGGGACCAGCCATTTTGTTTACAGGACGGGGGTAATGGACCGGCATATTGAGTGATTCGATGGAATCAAGGATTTCTGTGATAGTCCTGACCCTTAGTTTTGCAGAGTCAAGCGGGGCTATGAGTGATTCTGTGATTTCTTCATTATCATCATTGAGATCCGGAGATGGTAGCTGAGGGATGGCAGCATTCATAGAAAGAACTATGCAGGCCAAAGATGGTAAGAAGAAAGATAATCTGGCGGAAATGTTCATTATGGGTTATGTGGAAATTATGGGTTATACTTTAGGGTTTATAGACTGATGATAAGCGATAAATAACGATAACTTATAACTATTATTTATCGCTTATCATCAATTACGTGGATATCAGCGTGTGGCAGGAGAGGAGAGCAACTGATCGTATTCGTCAGAATTTATGAGGCGATAGGCTTCCTTGAATATAGGATCGTGAAGATTATAGACCTTGAAATAGGTGGAATTGTCGTAGATGTCTCTGCCGATAAGCCCTTTTATTATCATCTCAAAGAGAGGCTGGCTCGTTGTGGCTTCTTCCTGATTAAATTCAATTCCTTCAGCCGTTGCCATATCATAGAGGGTGGAAAGCATAGCCGGAGTCACTTCAAATCCTTTTACAAATTCCGAGTCATTCTTAAATTGATTCTTTATATGATTGCGGTTGTTATCCACATAATTTATGGCAAATCGGTTAAGAAGGCCCTTTGCCATGACGTTGCGGTAATATTTAGTATACTCAGTAGTATCGAGTCCTACAAATTTATCAGGATAAATGCCTCCGCCGCCATAAATAGGGCGCCTAAGTTTCAAGGTCTCCATTTTTAGAGAATCAACATGATGTATTGAATCCTCATGCATCAGTTCGCCGCTGTTATATCGGTCAAGCATATCTTCATGATAAGCCTTTTTATCGCCTTTCTGATAAGGTTTCTGAATGTCTCGTCCTGTAGGAGTGTAGTAGTGGGCCACTGTGAGGCGTATCATGGAGCCATCGGGGAAAGGGATGGGACGCTGCACGAGGCCTTTCCCAAATGTGCGGCGTCCTACGATGAGACCACGATCCCAATCCTGAATTGCACCGGAAGTGATCTCAGATGCGGATGCGGAATATTGGTTAGCCATCACCACAATCCTGCCGTCGCTGAACAGAGGCTTAAGACCGGAAGGATGGGTCTTGTGATCCTGACGTGATGAGTTGGTGCCTTCCGTATAGACCACAAGCTGATCAGGGCTGAGGAACTCACCGAGAATCTCAACGGCTGCATTAAGATAGCCTCCGCCATTATCTACAAGGTCAAGGATCAGACGGTCCATTCCCTGTTTTTTAAGGTTGTTGAGAGCCTTTGCAACCTCTTTGGCCGTTTCTGCTGCAAACCGGTTAATGCGCAGATAGCCTGTCTTATCATCCACCATATAGGCCGCTTCAACACTATAGATGGGGATATCGGCACGTGTTATGGTGAAATCAATAGTGTCGCGGCCACCATTCTGCTGACGAAGCACTTTGACATCGACCTCAGTGCCTTTGGGGCCGCGTAGGCGTTTCATAATCTGGCTGTTCTTCATATTGACACCGGCGATAGAGGTGTCATTGACAGCTATTATCCGGTCGCCGGCCAATATTCCCACTCTTTCTGAGGGGCCCCCACTGACTGTCTGAATCACGTAAAGGGTGTCGTGGTTCATATTAAATGTGATTCCGATGCCACTGAAATTGCCGGCAAGGGGTTCGTTAAGTTCGCGGGTTTCTTCCGGGTTGGAATATTGTGAGTGGGGATCAAGCCCCTCCAGCATCCCTTTTATCGCATCTTCCACGAGCTTTGATTCGTTGACTGTGTCAACATAAAACTGAGCTATGGCGGCTTCCGCCATACGGAGTTTCTGATTCTGATTTATAAATGACTGAGCCTTTATCAGCCCTGTGGCTGCTAAGAAGGCAATGGCACCGAAGATTATAAACGATCTGTTCATTATTATCTGATTGTTTTATTTTTAGTGGGAATTTTTGTAGCGACGTATTTGGAAACATCATGACCATTGTGAAGCAGCTCTCTCACCATTGAACTGGAAATGAATGAAAATTCCGGTTCACTGATCAGGAGGATGGTCTCCAAGCCACTTATCTCACGGTTTGTGTCGGCAAGGTTGCGTTCATATTCGAAATCAATGTTGCCTCTGACTCCCCTTACGAGTAAATGTGCGCCGGCTTTATGGGCTGCGTCAACCGTTAGACCGGTGTAAGCCATCACCTCTACAGCGGGATTATCAGCATAAAGCTCCTGAATGGCCAGAAGGCGTTGCTCCAGCGGCCATTCACCCGGTTTATGCTCGTTATAGCCTATTGCAATAATAACATTCGGGAATAACTTCAGACACCTTTCCACAATTGAACGGTGGCCTATTGTAAAAGGGTCAAAGCTTCCGGCATAAAATGCTTTCATTTAAGATAATTATATTTCTGAGTCGTCTTCCAACACAAGATTATCGATAATGAAGTTTTGGCGTTCCATGGTGTTTTTGCCCATGTAAAACTCCAGAAGTTTCTCTACACTGTCATCTTTTTTTAATGTGACAGGGTCAAGGCGCATTTCCGGGCCGATAAACTCCGCAAACTCAACATCGTTGATTTCACCCAGACCTTTGAAGCGGGTGATCTCGGCATTATTTCCGAATTTGGCTATCGCTGCTTCCCGCTCTTCATCCGTATAGCAGTAGTAGGTGTCACGTTCGCCGGTCTGTTCCGTTTTGGATTTCTTCTTACGTTTGCTCTTGTTACGTCGGGTAGAATTCTTATCACGCACACGAAATAAGGGCGTCTGAAGAATAAATACATGGCCTTTCTTGATGAGATCAGGGAAAAACATCAGGAAAAAGGTAATGACAAGCAGACGGATATGCATGCCGTCAACATCAGCATCGGTGGCTATGATGACCTTATTATAGCGCAGTCCCTCTATACCGTCTTCAATGTTTAGGGCAGCCTGCAGGAGATTGAATTCATCGTTTTTGTAGACAATCTCCTGAGTCATTCCGTAAGAGTTAAGGGGTTTTCCGCGCAGGGAAAATACGGCCTGAGTTTCGGCATTACGCACTTTCGTAATAGTGCCGGAAGCGGAATCACCCTCGGTGATGAAGATTGACGAGTCATCGCGCCGGTCTTCAGTCTTGGCATTCTGCTTTATGGAGTCATTATAATGTATTCGGCAGTCGCGCAGCTTGCGATTGTGGAGGCTGACTTTCTTAGCTTTCTCGCGTGCCAGCTTTGCCACTCCGGCCATTGCTTTCCGTTCCTTCTCGCTTGAGGCTATTTTTTTAAGCATCACATCGGCCACTTCCGGGTGTTTGTGAAGGAAATCATCAAGTTCTTTCTTAATGAAGTCGCCCACAAACTTATTGACCGTCACAGGGCTGTCAGGAGCAATTTCCTTGCTGCCGAGTTTAGTCTTTGTCTGACTTTCAAACACAGGCTCCTGAATCCGGACGCTCACGGCAGCCACTATGCCGTTGCGTATGTCGGAATACTCATACCCTTTCCCTGAAAATTCCTTGATTGTGCGGCTTACGTGTTCTCGAAAGGCTGTAAGGTGAGTGCCTCCTTGTGTGGTGTGCTGGCCGTTTACGAAAGAGTAGTATTCCTCGCCATATTGGTCGGCATGAGTGATAACCACCTCAATATCTTCACCCTGGAGATGGATTATAGGATATAGAGGATTGGCTGTCATGTTTTCACGAAGCAAATCAAGCAGACCGTGACGCGATAGGTATCTCTTGCCGTTGAAAAATATCTGTAGGCCGGCATTGAGATAAGTATAGTTATTGACCATTGTCTCAACAAACTCCATTTTGAAACGGTAGTCTCTAAAAAGAGTGTTGTCGGGAAGGAATTTTACCATCGTGCCGTTAGGCTCGGATGTGTCGGTAGGGCTTGATTGGTTTATGACATTTCCTTTCTCGAAATCCACGCGCACACATTTGCCGTCACGCACGCTTTGGACATGGCAATAGGTGGAAAGAGCGTTGACAGCTTTAAGACCGACTCCGTTCAGACCGACAGATTTCTTAAAGTTCTTATCATCAAATTTGCCTCCGGTGTTGATTTCTGATGCCACTTCCTTTACCTTTCCGAGTGGAATGCCACGTCCATAGTCGCGTATTGTCACCTCCCCTTCTTCTGTAAGAGTAATGTCAATGCGTTTTCCCGCGCCCATGTTGAACTCATCGATAGAGTTGTCGACAACTTCCTTTATAAGCACATAAATACCATCTTCTGCATGGCTTCCATCACCGAGTTTACCTATGTACATACCCGGACGGCGGCGGATATGTTCGTTCCAGTCAAGATGCTGAATGGCACTGTCGTCGTATGTGCCCGCATCAGGCTTCTCTATAATTTCCACTTCCTCGACTGTCTCTACCTTAGGATCGTCTTCATAGGGGAGAGAGGCGTCAGAGGCTGAGGAAGAGTTGTCGGAAGGGTATGCAGCAGTGCTCCGATCGTCAACACCGGAGAAATCATCGAATTGGAAAAGGTCGTTGTTGTCTGTCATAATTAATTTTGGAAAATTTCCCACGCAAAATTACAAAAAAAATCCCATATATAAAAAAGTTTCGCCCGCATGATTCAAAATGCGGGCGAAACCTCTTTTTATGAGAATATCAGATTGTTTTGGTGATTGGCCACACAAACGCACGGAGGCCGAGAAGAGGTTTTGATTCGTCAAGTGCTTTCAAGGCTTTAAGCACGGGGTCAAGCTTATGATCCTCAATAATCGTAAGGATCGAGCTTCCCATAGATGGCCATGCATGGCTGCCGTAGTGAGGTTCGCCTTTCACAGAGCCCCGTCCCGGTGTGTCGCCGAGTGAGGTAAAGCCACGACAACCGTTTCTGTCAAGAAGTTCAACCACTGCCTCATAATGGGCCTGGTCAAATGCTATGAATATCGCTTGCATTTCAATCAGTTTTTAGCAGAGTTTATTTTCTTAAGTTTGCGACGCTGGTTCTTCACGCCGTTTCCGGCAAAGACGCAATAGAGTACGGGCACGAATAACAGTGTCAGAATTGTGGAGAACGTCAGACCACCGATTACGGCAGTACCCATCGGGCGCCACATCTCGGCACCTTGTCCGCTGCCGACAGCCATCGGCACCATGCCGAGGATGGTGGTGAGGGTAGTCATGACTACAGGGCGCAGACGCGACTTTCCACCGAGAATGACCGCCGTGCGTATGCCCAGTCCGCGCTCACGGTTAAGAGTGATATAGTCGATGAGCACAATACCGTTCTTCACCACAATACCGATAAGCATGATGGCTCCAATCATACTCATCACGTTAAGCGTATGGCCGGTAAGCCATAAGATAAGGAACACACCTGAGAACGCGAAGAGAAGTGAAGTCATGATGATTCCAGGATAAGTGAAGCTCTCAAACTGCGCTGCCATTACGATATAGACGAGGAGAATGATAAGAACTCCGAGCATCATAAGGTCGCCGAAAGAATCCTGCTGGTCTTCATAGGAACCGGATAAGCCGATGTTGACACCTGCCGGGATATTCATCTCATCAATCTTTAATTCAGCCTCAGTCACTACCTGGCTCATAGGCACACCATCAACTACTGCCGATACCGTGATAATACGCTCACGGTCTTTACGTTCAATGGTAGGGGGAGTGAAGCGCTCTACAACCTTACCCAACTCCTTAATTTTGACACCGGCACCGGAGGGGGTGTAGACCACGATGTTTTCGATGTCAGAAAGAGAAGTTCGGTTAGCTTTATCATACATTACCTTGATATCATACTCTTCGCCATCTTCGCGGAAACGGGAAGCTACCGAACCATTGATACGGTTGCGGAGGTAATATGCCGCAGTCTGGAGATTTAGACCATAGAGAGCTAATTTCTCGCGGTCAAAGTCAACCTGATATTCGGGTTGATAGTCTGAGCGGGAGATATTGACGTCGGCAGTGCCGGGAATGCCTTCAAGGATTCTTTTCATCTGCTGTGCCACAGAGTCAGTCTCAGTGAAGTCATAACCGTAGATCTCGAAGTCAACAGTAGCCTGACCGCCCATTCCCTGGCCTCGTCGGCCACCCACGTTAACCTGAGCTTTCTTAAATTCCGGGAATCCTTCCTCAATATCCTTACGCATTGCATCGGCAATTTCCTTAATGCCTCTTTTGCGGTCGCCCGGATCTTGGAGACGGATATTCATCGAAATGATGTGGGAGCCGTTGTCTTGAAGAGATGCGAAAGTATTGTCGGAGCTTGCCGGACCGACGGTATAGCTTGACACAAGAATTTCCGGATATTTTGCTCTCCAAAGAGAGTCAAGGCGGCGGGTGGCATCTTGTGAGATCTCGACACGTGTGCCTATAGGGGTCTCAAGTGAAACGCCGAGGCGTCCATCGTCTTGGGTGGGGAAGAATTCGGAACCAACCTGCTTCATAAGGAAGATGGAGCCTACAAAGATGCCGAGACAGATGAGAATTGTAACTGTGCGATGAGCCACTACCACTTTAAGAAGATGAGCATACCCATTGTCAAACTTGTCAAGCACCCGCTCAATAGGGAGGTAGAGGGTGTTGTAGAGTTTTGAGTGATGGGTGTTCAGACGGAGCCATTGTGAGCAAAGCATCGGGGTAAGCGAGAGGGCACAGGTGGTTGAAATAATCATCATGATAGTCACCATCCAGCCTAACTGACGGAACAGCACTCCGGTCATGCCGGTCACAAGGGTAAGCGGGAAGAACACCGCTATAAGGGTGAGAGTAGAGGCGATAACGGAGATGGCCACTTCGTTGGTGCCATGCACTGCGGCCTGTTTGGGGTCGGAGCCGCGTTCGATATGGGTCGTGACGTTTTCCAAAACAACGATGGCATCGTCAACCACCATGCCGATTGATATGGAGAGGGCTGAAAGAGACACGATGTTAAGAGTGTTGCCTGTTGCAAATAGATAAATAAAGGAGGCAATCAGGGAGACCGGGATCGTGATTACAATGATCATCGTGGCTCTCCAGCGACCCAGGAAGACAAACACCACTATCATGACGAAGAGAAGTGCGTAGAGCACAGTTTCCTCAAGCGAGGCAATAGTATTGCGGATATTGTCAGATGTATCGACAATGATGCCGATCTTAACGTCAGACGGTAGATTTTTCTGCAATTTAGGGAGCATCTTCATTACTTTATCAGAGATGGCAACAGAATTTGCACCGGATTGCTTCTGAATGATAATCATGGCGCCTTCCTTGCCCCCGATATAGGTCTGCTGAGTGCGTTCCTCAAGGGAGTCGTCGACACGAGCCACATCTTTAAGGTAAACCACCTTTCCGTTATAGGAACCGACAGGGACATTCTCCAACTGGGAAGTTTCATCAAACTCCCCTTGCACACGGAGTGCGTAAGTGTTGGAGCCAATATCGAAAGATCCACCGGGGATATTCCTGTTCTCAGCACCGATTATGGCGGCGATAGATTCTACTGAGAGGTGGTAGGCTTCCAGACGGTTTGGATCACAATAAACGTGAATCTCACGTTTTGGCGCACCTGAGATTGATACCGATCCGACTCCATCCACACGTGCCAACGGATTGGCGACGGCATCATCCAGAATTTTGTAGAGACCTGCCATGCTTTCTTTTGCCTCAACAGAGAGCAGACAGATAGGAATCATGTCGGTTGAGAACTTGAAGATGATAGGGTTTTCGGAGTCGTCCGGGAGTGATGATTTCACCATATCGAGCTTATCACGCACATCATTGGTTAGCACGTCGATGTCATAACCATATTCAAATTCCAAAGTTATGACAGAGGTGTTTTCACGCGAGTTGGAGGTGATGTGCTTGAGATGCTCCACTGAGTTAAGAGTATTCTCAAGTGGTTTTGTAACGTTTTGCTCTATGTCTTCCGCACTGGCACCGGGATACATGGTGATTACCATCAGCGTGTTGGTGTCAATGTCCGGATAGAGGTCAATCGGGAGTTTGGCAAGGGAGAAAAGGCCGAGGATGATCACCGTGACAAAGCACAAGGTGGTCATGATGGGTCTTTTCACTGCCGATGCATATAATGACATTGGATTATGTTTTAATGATTTATGATAAAAGATAAATGATCAAATGAGGGGATTGGGAATCCCCGGACATTTATCGCTGACCGAAGGTAAAAATTATTTTGCTACTTCCACAGAGGCTCCGTCGGCAAGTTTTGTCTGTCCCGATACCACCACCTGAGAACCGGGTTCTACTCCCGAAATAAGCTCGTAGGCATCTCCGAGTCGTTGGCCAAGTTCAACCTTGTTGTAAGAAACTGTCCCATCGTGGTAAACATATACATAGTGATTGCCGGATCCGGGTTGTTTCACTACCGCACGGTCAGGCACCACCACGTGTTCAGCCACTCCGAGGTTGAGTTTCACTCTTCCGAACATGCCCGGCAGAATCCGGTTGTCAGGGTTCTGGACTGTAACCTCAACTCCAAAAGTGCGGCTGTTGCTGTCAATAGTGGGAGAGACCATAGTGATTATACCGTTGAAAAGCTCGTCGCCATATGTATCAAACCTTACCTCCGCCGGCATTCCTTTCTTTATTTTTGACAGTTCGCTCTCCGACACGTTTATCACAATCTTCACGGGCTGCACTTGAGCTACGGTGAGAATCGGCAGCGCGCCGGTCATGTCGCCCGGATCATAATTCCTGGCAGTGACCATTCCATTGACAGGAGAGACAAGCACCGTGTTTTCATGCACATTGCGCAGGGTGCGTTCTGCGGAAGCAAGGGCATTCTTTGCATTTGTGAGCTGGAGTTGCATCTGGTCAACATTTTGCTGAGTGCCCCCGCCAATTTTCAATAGCTCAACGGCACGGTTGTAGTTGAGCTGCACATTTTCAAGATTTGCCTTAGCATTTTCAACCTGAAGTTCATAGGTGGAAATATTTATGTCATCGAGTTGCACAAGTTTCTGTCCTTTCGATACACGCATGCCCTCGTCAACATATATCGCTTTTATCCTGTTGGGAGCGGAAGCAGAGATGTTGTTGATGTTTTCAGGTTCTACTGTGGCAGTATAATTTCCTTCCTGAATCACTTCACGGTTGTCTACTGACTCAATTTTTACAAGAGGACGTTTTTCTTCCTCCTGTGCTGACTCATTTTTGTCGCTGCCGGAGCAGGCTGTGGTCATTGCGGCAAAGATGAGGGGTAATGCTAAAATGTATTTCTTCATTATTTTGATTATTATTGTCGTTGAATATGAGAATTATTTAATTCCTTTTCCAAGAAGGAGCTCAAGTTCCGAAGTTGACACGAGATAATTGTAGATGGCCTGGAGATATGACAGTTGGGCTGTAGTGTTGGCGAGTTCACTGTCACGTAGGTTGACGTAAGAGGCAGCGCCTATTTCAAAACTCTTCTGCATGATGTCATATGCTTTCTTGGCTTGTTTAACCCCCTCTTCGCTTGTGGCTATCTGTTTAGCCTGCCGGTTGATATTGTCAATTGCGAGGTCAACCTGCATATTGAGGGTGTTTTCAAGGTCTTCACGTTGGAGTTCGAGTTCCTTGAGCTGAACCTGAGCCTGTTTCAATCCATAATATTTTGAGCCGCCGGAGAAAATAGGCACAGAAAGATTAAACCCGACGGTGCTGTAGGGATTAAACTGCTGGTCTTTAAATGGAGATCCATTGCTGAGGGAAAGCCATGATAGATTGAAGGAGGCGGCGAGAGTCGGCAGCCATGCAAACTTTTTAAGGTCAACATTTTTCTTCAACAAATCTTTCTGAATCGCCATTGAGCGGATGGATGTGTTGTCGGAGAGTGAGCGGTCGGCATCAGAGGGGTATAGATACATGTCACGTTGCATGTCGGCCAGCTCAATATTTGGTTCTACCTCAACCTCGGTCGTGATGCCCATAAGCACTTTGAGCTGCAGTTGGCACTGCTTGATTGCAATGTCTGCCTGAAGGAGTTCCGGTTCGATATTCTTTACCTGAACAGAGGAACGGAGCACGTCATATTCAGACGCGGTCCCTGCCTTAAATTGCTTTTCATAAAGATCAGCATTAAAGACGGCATTATCATAGTTTTGTTTCACGACCTTATGGGATGCCTTTGCGAGCAGCAACGCATAGTAAGCCTTGTTGACGTTATTCACAAGATTAAGCCTTGAGGCTCTTGCGTTTTCAAGATTGGCGAGAATCTGGGTGTCGGATATGCTAATTGCTTTCCATAGGGTAGGGGCAACAAGGGGCATGGAAGCGGCGAAGCCGAGATTCCATGTGTTGTCAGAACCCATCTTTAGGCTTTGGCTCTGTCCTCCCATGTTCATGCGGATGGTCTGTAGCTCAATGGCCCTTTGATATGAGCCGGAGAAATTGATGGAAGGGAACACTCCGGCCAGTGTCTCCTTCTTGGCATAATCCACTTTCTTCACTTCCATGTCGGCAATCCTGACTGTGGGGTTGTCACGGAGGGCAATCTCCAGACACTGTTCGCGTGACAATGTCAGTGTCTCGGCCCCTACCGGAATTGCCAACAGAGAGCAACCGATGGCTGCAATCAATGTTCTGAATGAAAATTTCATTTTTCTTTTATGGTTTTATTGTATAGTTTGCTGGTAAGTTGGTCAAGCATCTCCAGTCCTTTCAGTGAGGCTATCCCTCTCAGGAAGGCGATACTGACCGAGTCAAACGCATCAAGCAATGTAATGTCTGACGGAAAGAGTTCCTCCATGCGTTTCAGTGATTCCATCTGTATGTGCATCATGCGGCATTGCACCCGGAGATTCACATCGCTGCGGAAATATCCCTGTTCGACCCCTTTGCGCATTATGGCCACAAAATTGTCGAGGAAAAGCTGTCTTGATTCCGCAGTGTGAATTTCTGTTTGAGCATAGAGAGCATCCATATCACTTATAAATTCCACGCTCGTTTTGCTCAGGAAATCACGCTGCTTGACAAAATGCAACAGTATGGCTTCCATGACGTTTTCCGTTGACTCAAATATGGCGCTATGTTCTTTTTTTATGCGTTCATGGAGCGCAGAGATGCATTCCGACACCATCTGGTTTTTGTTGCCGAAAACCTCATAAAGAGTGCGTTTGGAAATATGGAGCGTAGAGGCTATAAAGTCCATCGACGTGGCTTTGATTCCATTTTGCATCAGGATGTCGGTAATGGAATCAAGCAGCGAGGAATAGGCCTCAGGGGTCAGTCTGTCTTTTGTCATGAAATGTTTGGTTGAAAACTGCAGGTCACGGTTTTTCGGGCGCAAAATTAAAATAAAAAACCGGAAACTAAAAATTAGTTTTCCGGTTTTTTAAGATAATGATTATATATTCGGAATAAAAGAATATAATAAAGAGAAATTGACCAATCAGGCTTTGACGGTTTCAGGGGTCGGGGCCGGGATATGCAGTTTCAAGCGGAGATTGTTGAGCATGTCAACGGTCATTGCGTCGAGGTCATATTCAGGTTTCCATCCCCATTCGTC
Organism: uncultured Sangeribacter sp.; assembly: GCA_964595885.1. Classification (GTDB taxonomy): domain Bacteria; phylum Bacteroidota; class Bacteroidia; order Bacteroidales; family Muribaculaceae; genus Lepagella. Next base: position 1,392 of record CAZQSD010000048.1, on the reverse strand, counting down.
GCGTGCGCAGCTGTCATCAAGGCTGTCAGGCCAGGAGTCGGCAATCTTCTGGCGTAGCGGATCGAGCTCATATTCCATCTTGAAACCGGGCACGTATTCCTTAATCTTGTTGGCAATGATTTCGGGATCGAAGCTCATTGAAGCAATGTTGAAGGAGTTACGGTGTTTGAGTTTTGAGGGATCAGCTTCCATGATCTCCACGGCAGCACGAAGGGCATCAGGCATATACATCATGTCCATGAAAGTTCCGGCCTTCAGCGGACATTTGAAAGTTTCGCCCTTCACAGCTGAATAGTAGATGTCTACTGCATAGTCGGTAGTTCCGCCACCCGGAGGAGCTACGTAAGAAATGAGGCCCGGGAAGCGTACTGAACGGGTATCGACACCGAAGCGACGTGCGTAATAGTCGGAAAGGAGTTCACCTGTCACTTTTGTCACCCCATAGATTGTCTGGGGGCGCTGGATTGTGTCTTGCGGTGTATGGTCATGTGGGGTGTCAGGGCCGAAAGAGCCGATTGAGCTGGGAGTGAACACGGCACAATTCTTTTCGCGTGCAACTTCGAGAGTGTTGTAAAGACCTCCTACGCCGATTTTCCAAGCCAACTGTGGTTTGGCCTCAGCCACTGCGCTCAAGAGGGCGGCCAGGTTATAGATTGTGTCAATGTTATATTTGTCAACGGCCTCGGCAATCTGCTGTGGGTCGGTGATGTCTACAAGGTGAGACGGACCGCTTTCCAGGAGTATGCCCTTGGGTTCAGCACCCTTGATGTAGCCGGCCACTACGTTTCCGTTGGGATAGAGAGAACGAAGCTTCATTGTGAGTTCCGAACCAATTTGTCCGGTGGCTCCAATAATCAGGATATTCTTCATTATGGTTTTTTCATTAAGGTTGTCGTTGTTGTCAGAGTCAGTTTTGGGTATCGGTGAGGTGAGAGAAAATAAATTCTACGGGGCATGCAGAATTTTTCTGCAAATTTAATTCAAAATTCGGATAAAATAGTTAACTTTGGCTAAAATTTTATCTGCCATCCTTCGGTTACCCCATATGTTGGTTTGACAGATGTAAACCAAATAGCCTTTAAGACTATACTAACAACATTAATCTAATATTATGTACAACAAATTTAAATCACACTTGGCAAAAGAGCTGCAAGACATAAAAGATGCAGGTCTTTACAAGAATGAGCGAGTTATCGTTACCCCACAGCGCGCGGATATCGAAGTTGAGAACACCGATGGAGAGGTGTTGAACTTCTGTGCCAATAATTATCTCGGTCTCGCCGACAACAGCCGTTTGATTGAGGCTGCCAAGAAGGCAATGGATGAGAGAGGCTATGGAATGTCGTCAGTGCGATTCATCTGCGGCACACAAGATCTTCACAAGGAGCTTGA
>CAZQSD010000047.1:18339-19852 GCA_964595885.1 uncultured Sangeribacter sp. | reverse complement strand
TTGTTAGAAACAACTGTCTGAAATGGAATATCTAAAAATAGCAACAACCTCGGAGATTGTCCGCATAGCTGCCGATGAGATCGTATATGTCATGGCAGACGGTAATTATTGTGACCTTATGCTCGCCAATGGCTCCACCCACAACATGACTTTCCAGCTACATTATTTTGAAGAATATTTCAATCAGCTTGAAAACAATACCTTCACCCGTGTGGGTCGAAGCCTTATTGTCAACAAGCGGCATGTGCGTGTAGTCAATATTCCGGAAAGGACTATCAAGTTTGGTGGTCACACCATAGCAAAGGAAGTGCCGGTATTAAGAATGGGAAAACTTGGCAAAGATGCCCTTAAAACGTTAAAAAATGAGATCACCGAATATGATGAACGATAATTCTGATAAGACCATCGAGGTCAACGATGAGTCATTTGTTGACAACCGGCCCGTAGATGTGCCAGTCATCACTATCGAACGTTATGGCGATAAGACAACTGATTCCGGTCAACATGGGTTGCCAATCAAGAAATCAAAAAAACTGCCTATTATTTTGTCGTGTGTTTTAGGGTTTATTATTCTGACAGGGGCCGTGTTGTGGATAAAAAGATACGACTTCATGAGTCCCGGCGTTCCGGTAAGTGTGAGTGATGCCGAGAATATGCAACTCCTTGACCTCCCATTTTCTCCTTCTGCATCAGGCACGAAGATGATGACCGACAGCATTTTAGGCGTGACAATGGATTTCTATCCTCTACAAGGTCTAAGGGCATCTTTAGAAACGGAGCTACCGGATACTACTGACCAGACCCTGGTTTTATTCATGCGCTCCAGCGATTACCACCCTGACGGAGCAACCATAGGCACCTTAGTAGCTGCCGGTAAACGGCAGGAATCAAAAGAACGCAAATCACGTGCAGCGTATATGGCAATATCCAAAGATGGGAAGCCGGTTATCGGTGTCTCCCTCAGTGACCGTCTAGCTGACTATGCCACCAAGACCGGAGGATCTTTCTTCCGGCAATATCTTTTGCTAAGTGATGCCACACTTCCCACTGAATTCTATCTGCACGGCAAGGTGGAGCGAGCAGCCATTGCAAGAATGAACAATGGCTCATTGCATTACGTCGTAACACATAACAAGGAGTCGATGTATGACTTTGCAGATGCCCTACGCGAGTATGGATTCGTAGACGCGATATACCTCACCGGTGGAAAAAGTTATACCTTCTATCGTGATTCTGATGGCAACGCACATGTGCCGGAGGTGACAAAGGAAAAATATACCAAGTACACTGATAAAGCTTTACCCGCTCCCCTACTTGTCTTCCGTAACGCCAATTAAGCGGTTTCATACATAAAACACATCATCTCATACAAGCACCTCCAATATTTTTGCTGGTGCTTCTTTTTTGCTATAATTTCGCACCGTGAAAATAAAAGTTTACCTTTCTCTCCCATAGGGTATAGATATATAAACTTTAAACTAATAAAACCTTTAACCAAATTTGAATAATATGA
>CAZQSD010000047.1:0-18239 GCA_964595885.1 uncultured Sangeribacter sp. | reverse complement strand
ATAGATATATAAACTTTAAACTAATAAAACCTTTAACCAAATTTGAATAATATGAAACCATCCAAAGACGAACTCCCTTCAGAAAGAATCTGCCCCCATTTCATTACTAAGTTTTTGCAAGATCATTCCACTACGATAATGGCGGTTATCGTGTGGTACGTATTCTCTCCCTTGCTGGTTCTATTTAGAAAAAAAGCAAAATGGATGACAACAAAGCGCATGTGGTTACTAATCTTGTTCTCTCCATTTGTTCAATCCATAATTTGCCTTGTGGTATTATTGGTTTATTTCATTCTTTATGCCTCCGGTAGTTTAAATGGCTTTACGGAATTTACTCAATTCTCCAAAAAGCCAGATGTAATTTATTTAGAAATGCTATGTGTGCCAATATACGCAATTTGTGTAGTCGTGCTTTTTGTCGTGATGTGGATCTCCGGTTGGACATATCAGACTGCTTCTGTATATGTTTGCGAATATGCAGCCCCTATTATTTCTGCGCTCGTAGCCTTGTCTATTCTTATAATAATGATTACGCATCTTTGCAAATTGAGTAAGAAAGGTAGACTATTGATGCTTCTCCCAATTTCAATAGAATTGTATATGGTCTTTGACAATATAATGACTTATATACACAGAAGAATAGCTTATAAAGACATGAGTATCGATGGGATTTTCAACTATGTCGTAGATTATCTTTTGGAAATGGCACGTGAGGATCATACTAACTATATTCTTGCAAATATGAAAGTTTATATTCTTCCCCTTTATATTATCCTTATAACCGGATATATCGGGAAAGTAATATACAGAAGGACTAAACAGCAGTCAATTAAATAAAATAAACCAATAATCAAAATTTAATAACTATGCATACAAAAAATATAGTCTTTTTCTTATTCGTGTTTTCCACACTACTATTTAACTCATGCGGTAATAAGGCGGCTGAGGCTGATCAGTCTTCAGCTAACTCTGAGAGGCCCGACAAATTCAAGAATAAAGCGAAGCATGGTGAGGATATTTCCATCTATGTTGATTTCGGAATCTCCTCAGCTCAACCTCGTTTCTTCGTCTACGACAACAAGGCGAAGTCTGTTATCTCTGAGTCAAAATGTGCACACGGCTGTGGTGGAGGGAGCACTGTTAACAAACCTGTGTTTTCCAACACCCCTGGCAGTGAATGTTCAAGTCTTGGGGAATACAGATTAAGAAGCGTCGGTAAACTAAATACGATAAACGCACCGTGCATCAGAATAGACGGCCTGAGTTCAACAAACTCTAATGCGGCTGCCAGAGGCATAGTAATCCATGAAGGTCCGCTCTTAGCCGACGACATAACAATCGGCATACCCATTCCCGTAACAAAATACATCAGCCAAGGCTGCTTCACCATCTCCACCAAAACATTCAATCTCCTCTGCCAACTCCTCCAAGAAAAGAAATCAATCTACCTCTACGCCTATTACGACTAACCCATATACTTGCTCAATTCAGATAAATTCTTTAAATTTGCAGATAGGAAACAGACATTCCGAATACAGAAATTTATGACTTTAATATGACAGCATCTCTTCATCATCCTGTCTTGTATATAATAGCCGGTTGTAATGGAGCTGGCAAAACTACTGCATCAATGTTAGTGCTTCCCGAGATTCTTAACTGCAGGGAGTTTGTAAATGCTGACGAAATAGCAAAAGGTTTATCCCCTTTTAATCCGGAAGAAGTAGCAATTGAAGCTGGTAGACTGATGCTTGAAAGAATTGAGCTTTTACTATCTAAACATTCAACATTCGCTATAGAAACCACTTTGGCTACACGCTCTTACAAGAAACTAATTGAAAAAGCAAAATTAAAAGGATATGAAATTATCTTACTTTTCTTTTGGTTACCCACTCCTGAAATGGCACAACAACGTGTAGCAAAAAGAGTCGCATCAGGAGGGCATAACATACCATCTGATGTCATTAACAGGAGATATTGGGCAGGTCTTACTAATCTTTTTCAAATCTATACACCAATTGTTGATACATGGTATCTATACGATAACAGCACTTCTATGCAACCAATTGTTGTTATGAATAATGTGACTGATCAAGATAAACTTAATAAAATATTGGAATTATGTCAGAGCAAGAAAAAATAAATCTATCTAAACGATTGGAGGAAGGAATTCTTGAGGCTCAAAGGAGATTATTTGAGCGAAAGGCGAAACTCGGAGAACCGGTTGTAGTGGCTGATGAAAATGGTCTACCTTGTATCATAACCGGCGAGGAAGCACTCCAACGTTTCCACCAAACTATGGCTGAAAGACAATCCAAATAACCCATAATAAATTTCAATGGCTGATAACTATCTTGAACAGAGAATGGAAGATATGCGCTCGGGGAAATTGAGCGCAAGTTTATCAACTCCTGGCGGATCAAATTCCGGATCAATGCATGCCTCTTCACAGACTAACCGTAATTCCATGCAGACTAACCGGAAAGGATTTTTACAGGTGGCGTTTCCGGCACGAAGAGTGCTGGTTACTGGAGGTGCCAACGGCATTGGATTGGGGATTGTTCGTGCATACTTACGAGCCGGGTGTAAGGTGGCGGTGTTTGATATCGACAAGAAAAAAGGTGAGCAGCTTGCCAAAAATGAAGGGATTCGTTTTTATCATGTAGACCTTACAGATGCTGAGAAGGTGGAGAAAGCATTCCTTAACCTTCTCCATGCGTGGCGTGATGTAGACATTATCGTTAATAATGCCGGAATCTCCACGTTTATGCCTCTCACGGAAGGGACAGTAGAGAATTTCGACAAAATCATCAATACCAACCTCCGCCCCATCTATATCCTTTCGCGACTATGGGCTATCCACAAAAAGAAATACCTGATTCCGTCGGAATACGGAGGCAGAATGATAAACATAGCCTCCAGTCGCCATATCCAAAGCGAGACAGGCACTGAAGGCTATTCTGCAAGCAAAGGTGCAATCGCCTCTCTCACCCATGCCCTTATGATGTCGTTATCAGAATTCGGAATTACGGTCAACTCCATATCACCCGGTTGGATTCACACCGGCAAACCCGAAGAACTCTCAGAAGCCGATCATCTCCAGCACCCGTCACGACGTGTAGGAAAACCGAAAGACATTGCCCGCGCCTGTCTATTCCTATCCTTACCCGGCAACGATTTCATCAATGGCACAGACATTGTGATTGACGGCGGCATGACCCGGAAAATGATCTACGTTCCGTAGCAAAAATCATTTGGTAGTATTGAAATTGCCCGACAAATCTTTGATAAGAGAAATCGTTGTTGTGTCAGACGCAAATACGGAATAGAGCCCCTGGCTTTCATGTGCCGGGTCACATGTATAGGGATCGCCAGGTTCCCACATCGTGTGTTGCGGTTCGGCAAGTCCTCCCCACCCCCAGAAATTCACACCCGCAACCTTGCCTCCGTTTTTCACTTCCGAGAATACATGGCTGTAATATCCGTCGCGTGCCTGAACCGAACTGCCAAGCGCTATCTCCATATTGTCACGCGGATAGCCAAACTCTTCCAAAACAAGCGGTTTCGAATATTTCACACTGTCATTGATCAGCACAGCGGCAAGGGCATCATAATGAGAGTTGATGTAATCAGTGGTATTGCGACATGCCACTCTGAGACTGTCAAGCATGGTGGCGTCAGTGACCCAACCCCAGTTTTTCGGCCATATATGGATTGTTGCGTAGTCTACTGTCGGCAACGAATGAATACGGGTCCATAAGTTCATATCGAGTTCACACCCTACCATACCTTCACTACCTGTTGAGACAAGATGATTGGAATCCAACTCCTTTATCAAACTTGCGGTAGAGGCTATCCATTCCGCAAATGCCTCCTTATTCTCTTTGCTAAAGGCACGCGGCTCATTCGCAATCTGCCACGACATAATCGCCGGACTCTCTGAGTAGGGTTTCCCCGTAATGCTGTTTACTCTCCCTACAATATTACGTACATGATTGGCAGCTAATTCTTGTGCCTTATTATTAGTGGAGAAATTAGTTATGTACTCAACATATGCCTGATAGCCGTCAACTGCAGGAATCGCGGCTTTCCCCTCTCCTGCCCATTCAAGATAAGCAGAGAATCCACCGCTCCACTCCCAGGCATTGTTGAGATATAGCACTGCTTTCATATTTCTCTTTTCAAGATCAGCAAGCAGATAATCAAGTCCGACTAATAGATCATCGTTATATACTCCCGGAGCCGGTTGCAATGATGGAGAAATATGAGCCACAAGCCCCTCTTCCCCATCAGCGCCGACAAGTATCCTCAGATTGTTGACCCCCATGTTTTGGAGTGAGTCAAGTTCACGTGCAAGACGCTCACGGTCGCCACCCCTTCCCTCAGAAGCAAGTATGGGGCCATACCAGAAATTTGTTCCGACATATTTATAAACGGAATCTCCGATATAGAACTCACCATCTCTGACAGTCACAAACTGACTTTTATCCACATCGCTGTCATCTCCTTTATGTTGGGCACATGACGTAACCCCTAATACGGCTGCAAAGGCAATTACACCAAATATTTTCTTCATAATCTCAATTTTAACCTTTTGGATTTACAAAGATACAGACAAAATCCGTCTCGCACAAACATTATTTTCTCTCTTTCTCTATTCTTCAATAAAAAATATATAAAACAATTAATCATATGCACTTCATTTACAATCATTTTTCATTTTATTATCATTTTTAGTTAGAAAAATGATGATGGAATGTAAAAAAATTTATACTTTTGTATCCCGGACTAATACATTTTATCCGTGGAAACAAAATACATATTCGTGACCGGAGGAGTGGTTTCATCACTCGGCAAGGGAATAATCTCCTCCTCATTGGCAAGACTCCTGCTCTCAAGGGGCTATAGTGTTACAATCCAAAAATTTGACCCCTACATCAACATTGATCCGGGTACATTGAATCCTTATGAACATGGTGAGTGCTACGTCACAATCGACGGGCATGAGGCTGATCTTGACCTTGGCCACTATGAACGTTTCACCGACATCAAGACCACCCGTGCAAATAATTTTACAACGGGGAGGATATACCAGTCGGTGATTGACAAGGAGCGTAGAGGCGACTATTTAGGCAAGACAGTGCAGATCGTTCCCCATATCACAGATGAGATAAAGAGAGACATAAAAAGTCTCGGCAACACCGGAAAGTATGATTTTGTAATCACGGAAATAGGAGGTACAGTGGGTGACATAGAGTCAACCCCTTTCCTGGAGGCGGTAAGACAACTTAAATGGGAATTGGGTAAGAATGCCGTCAGTCTGCATCTTACGTATGTTCCTTATCTGAAAGCTGCCAAGGAGCTGAAAACAAAACCAACACAACACTCAGTAAAGCAACTTCAATCAATCGGAATTCAGCCCGACATTCTTATTCTTCGCACTGAGAAAGACATTCCATATAACATGCGCCGCAAGGTAGCCCAGTTTTGCAATGTTGCTCCAGAAGCGGTAATACAAAGTATTGATGCCTCATCCATATATAAGGTGCCTCAGCTGATACACGAACAGCATCTTGACGATCTGGTGCTCCGTCTTACAGCCACTGAAAGCAAAAGGGAGCCGAATCACTCCGCCTGGAATGAATTCCTTCACAAACTGGAAACATCCGAAAAGGTTGTCAATATTGGATTGGTAGGAAAATATGTTGAACTCCAAGACGCCTACAAGTCAATCAGCGAATCCTTGATGCACTGTGCCACATATTGTGACCGCAAACTTAACCTCGTCTATATTCATTCGGAAAAGCTTACTCCTGAGAATGCTGATGAAAAGCTGTCGGACCTGGACGGCGTGATAGTGGCTCCTGGGTTTGGGCAGAGAGGCATCGAGGGTAAGTTTGTGGCTTTGAAATGGTGTCGCGAGCATGATATGCCCACATTCGGCATCTGTCTTGGAATGCAGTGCATGGTGATTGAATTTGCACGAAATGTACTCGGCTTCACTGATGCCAATTCAACTGAAATAGATCCAAATACGCAACATAATGTAATTGACCTTATGGATGAACAGAAAAGCATCTCCAACATGGGTGGCACAATGCGCCTTGGAGCATACGAATGTCGCTTGAAGAAAGGATCTATCCCGGCTGAAGCATACGGAAAAGAAATTGTAAGCGAGCGCCACAGACATCGCTTTGAATTCAACGATGAATATCGCCAACGTTTTGAGGAAGCCGGATTGGAATGTGTAGGAGAAAATCCTGAGACAAAATTAGTGGAGGTTGTACAAATACCATCACTGACTTGGTTTGTCGGCACACAATATCACCCCGAATACCAATCTACCGTGCTCAATCCTCATCCCCTCTTCATGTCGTTTATAAAGGCGGCAATCGCAAGAAATGATGAAAAAAAATAATTGATACTCTTATTTTACTATGGAAATAATTAAACATGAATGTGGCGTGGCAATGATCCGGCTGCTTAAACCCCTCTCATATTATAAGGAAAAATATGGGTCTGAACTTTACGGTCTCAACAAGCTCTACCTTATCATGGAGAAGGAACACAACAGGGGTCAGGAAGCTGCCGGAATAGGTTGCGTAAAACTTGACGTGCCACCCGGACAGGAATATATCTTTCGTGAACGTGCACAAGGGGCCGACGCCATAACTGAAATTTTTGCCGAGGCACACAAGAAAATTGAGATGAGCCTAAGCGAAGGTATGAATATTACCTCTGCTCCATTTGTGGGTGAAGTCTATATGGGTCATCTCCGTTACAGCACCACCGGTCGTTCAGGCATCAACTATGTGCATCCATTCATGCGGCGCAACAACTGGAGCTCGCGCAACATGCTTCTTTGCAGAAATTTCAATATGACCAATGTTGACGAAATCTTCAATTCAATTATCGAAAAAGGTCAGCACCCGCGTCTTTATGCCGACACCTTCATTCTTCTTGAGCAACTCGGCCATGCCCTTGACCGGGAAAATGAACGTCTATACAGAATTCATAAAGACGCAGGCATGACAGGTCTTGAACTGTCTCACGCCATTGCACGTGACCTTAATGTGGCCAATGTATTGAAACGTTGTGCCCCAATTTGGGACGGTGGATATGTGATTTGCGGCATTGTCGGTAACGGAGACATGTGGGCCATGCGCGACCCAAATGGCATTCGCCCTGCTTTCTATTATATGGACGATGAGATTGTGGTTGTGGCAAGCGAACGACCGGTGATACAGACCGCCTTCAATCTTGACCTTGATGATGTGAAGGAACTTGAGCCGGGGAATGCCTTGATCGTAGACAGAGACGGTTCCGCACGGATAGACAATATACTCCCGAAAGGCAAAAATACAAAATGCAGTTTCGAAAGAATCTATTTTTCTCGTGGTTCTGACCGTGACATATATCTGGAACGCAAAAAACTCGGTGAGAAACTTGTGACTCCTGTGCTTGAAGCTATCGGGCATGACATTGATAAAAGCGTATTCTCTTTTATTCCTAACACTGCCGAGGTGGCATTTTATGGCCTTATCGCAGGACTTGAGCACCATCTGATTAAAAGCAAGATAGCAGACATTCATCATCTTTCGCAGATCGGCCAATTGACAGATGAAAACATCGCGCATGTGCTTCGGAGACGTGTACGTCGTGAAAAAGTAGCAATAAAAGACATTAAGTTACGCACATTCATTGCCGAAAGTTCTGTGAGGAATGACCTTGCCACCCATGTCTACGACATAACATATGGATCGGTCAACTCCGGTGATAATCTTGTGGTCATTGATGATAGTATCGTGAGAGGCACTACCCTTCGGCAATCTATCCTGCGCATCCTTGACCGTCTCCACCCTCGGAAAATAGTGGTGGTTTCAAGTTCACCACAGGTCCGTTTTCCAGACTGCTATGGCATCGACATGTCGCGCATGGGAGAATTTATAGCCTTCAAGGCTGCTATGGCTCTCTTGAAAGAAAGAAATATGTCACAAATAATTGATGAGGTTTACCACCTCTGCAAAACCCATGTGGAAAACGGCACTGCCGGAGAAGAAAACTATGTCAAGGGAATTTATACACCATTCTCCGACAAAGAGATTTCTGCAAAGATAGCCGAAATGCTCACTCCCCCTGATGTGATGGCAGAAGTGGAGATAGTATATCAGTCGGTCGAAAACATGCATGAGGCCATACCTGAGCATCCGGGCGACTGGTATTTCACGGGCAACTACCCCACTCCGGGCGGCAACCGTCTCGTCAACAAAGCCTTCATGAACTACTACGAAGGCCGACCATCCGCCCGCAACTGAAAACTCACCTAAATTTACCTTTTGAAAAGGTATCAGTATCAGAAAAATTAATTATCTTTGCAATTTAATTGTGAAACTAATTACGCGACTGACTAACACATATCGCTTATGACTGAAATCATAGAGGAAGGCATCGTCAACGAAGGCGGCCTTAACTTTGTAGAGCAAGAAATTAAAAATGATCTGGAGGCAGGTAAAAACGGAGGCAGACTCAACACGCGTTTCCCGCCGGAACCTAACGGCTACCTGCACATCGGTCATGCAAAGGCTATTATTATGGATTTCGGAGCAGCTGAGAAATTCGGCGGCACTTGTAACCTGCGTTTCGATGACACTAATCCCCAGAAGGAAGACACAGAATATGTCAACGCAATCATGCGCGACATTCACTGGCTTGGCTTCGACTGGGAGGATCGTCTGTATTATGCCAGCGACTATTTCCCACAGCTCTTTGATTTCGCCATCCGCCTTATCAAAGAAGGGAAAGCATATGTTGATGAACAGACAAGTGAGCAAATTGCGCAGCAGAAAGGCACTCCCACCACTCCCGGTGTGGCCTCACCTTTCCGTGACCGTCCTATAGAGGAGAATCTTGACCTTTTCATGCGCATGAACGAAGGCGAGTTTGAGGAAGGTTCGATGGTGCTACGTGCCAAAATCGATATGGCCAACAGCAACATGCACTTCCGCGACCCGATCATCTACCGAATAATCAAGACACCTCACTGGCGCACCGACACCAAATGGAAGGTTTATCCTATGTATGACTTCGCACATGGACAGAGCGACTTCTTTGAGGGTGTCACCCACTCCATCTGTACTCTTGAGTTTGTGCCTCATCGCCCCCTGTATGAATATTTTGTGAAGGAACTTGCCGACGAGACATATTGTCCTCGTCAGATTGAGTTCAACCGCCTTAACCTTACTTACACAGTGATGAGCAAACGCAAGCTGCTTCAGCTTGTGAAAGAAGGTCTTGTAAATGGTTGGGACGATCCGCGTATGCCCACTTTGTGCGGTCTGCGTCGTCGTGGTTACACTCCGTCTGCCATCAAAGATTTCGTTAACCGCATCGGATACACCAAATATGAGGCTCTCAACCATATCGAGCTTCTTGAGCATGCTGTGCGCGAAGACCTCAATAAGACCGCTACGCGTGTGAGTGCTGTGGTTAATCCTGTCAAGCTGGTTCTAACCAACTATCCTGAAGGCCAGGAGGAAACCATCATGATGGATAATAATCCGGAGAACCTTGAGGAAGGTAAACACGCTATGCCATTCACCCGTGAACTTTGGATTGAGCGTGAAGATTTTATGGAGAATCCTCCCAAGAAATTCTTCCGTCTTTCCCCGGATAAGGAAGTGCGCCTGAAAGGTGCATATATAATCAGATGCACTGGTGTCAAGAAAAATGATGCAGGTGAAATAGAGGAGATATATGCGGAATATGATCCTGAGACCAAGAGCGGTATGCCTGGAAGTGACCGTAAGGTAAAAGGCACCCTCCATTGGGTGTCGGTGCCTCATGCCGTAAAAGTTGAGGTGCGTGACTATGACCGGCTATTCTCTGTGGAGAATCCTTCAGCTGAAGAGGGAGATTTCCGTGATCTGCTCAACCCTGATTCTTTGAAAATACGTGAAAACGTGATGCTTGAGCCTTGGGCTGCCCAACATGCCAAGCCAGAGGATCATTTCCAGTTTACCAGACTTGGCTACTACACCGTAGATCCTGACTCCACCCCTGAAAAACTTGTATTCAATAAAACAATTGGATTGAAAGACACCTGGGCAAAGGAGCAGAAGAAAGCAGCCAAATAACACAATCGGCTTTAGCTTAGAAAAATACTTTTAAAAGAACCCGTTTCATAAATAGACCATTTATTTAAGATCAAATTTATGAAACGGTTTTTTTAAACCTAATTTAATTCTTAACCCCTCTATCTTAAATGCCATGAAACGTATCTATTTTTTTCTTTTATTGTTTTCATCATTTCTCTTTATGACATCATGCTATGACGAAGAGAGACATGCACTGGAAAACACAGATATTGCCTCCACCTCTGCTAATAATTCAGGACTATCGGTTCTTGCTATCGGAAACAGTTTCACCGATGATGCAACCAGACACCTTCCTCAGATTATGAATGCCTTTGAAGAAAAAGACATCTTTTTTGCAAAAATCGTCAAAGGAGGAACTTCGCTTCAGGATCATTGGGAGAATATATCCTCGTCTGCAAAAGAATATGTTTTTTATTTCAATAAATATTCTTTCTGGGTATCAGCCAAAATTTCTACCGTCAAGGAAGCCATAGAACTTACAGACTGGGATTATGTGGTCTTACAACAGTTGTCTACCTTGTCAGTTGATTATGATTCTTACCAACCATATCTGAATGATCTCATCTCTATTATAAAAAAGAACTGTCCGGATACAAAAATAGTATGGCAAATGACGTGGGCTTACTCTTCAGCTACTTGCAATCGGGAAGAAATGTATAACTCAATTGTGGCAGCAACTGAGAAAGTAAGTGAGGTGGTCGACATAGTGATTCCATCTGGAAGAGTCATTGAGGAGTTGAGAGAGTCTGAATACAACGACGATATGGATCTTACAAGAGATGGCCGTCATCTTAACAAGGGATTCCCCTGCTTCGCACTGTCATGCCTGTGGCATGAATATCTGATCACTCCCTACACTCATGAATCGTGTGTCACCGGCAATGAAGAGAAAATCTCAAAACTCCTCTCAAATTACCAATAAGTTACCAAATAATCCAAAAAAAGTTGGAAAGTTTTATTTCCAACTTTTTTTGGATTATTTGTCTCCTAAACAATATGTGTTTATTGGGATTAATATTTTGCGAAGTCAACGTTGCGCATGTCGCCGCTGGTGAGGAATTCCTGATGGAATGAGAGTGCAGCGTGGAGATTGTGGGGAGTCTGGCCACCTAAACCAAGCTTGAGGTAATCGCGTAGCAGCTCACGATACATCGGATGGGCACAGTTGTTGATAATCTCCTCTGCCTTCTGAACGGGATCTTTGCCACGAAGATCGGCAACACCCTGATCAGTAACAAGGACATCAACTGAGTGTTCAGAGTGGTCAAGGTGAGAAACCATCGGAACGATATTAGAAATCTTACCACCCTTAGTGACTGACGGACAAGAGAAGATAGCGAGATAAGCGTTACGGGCAAAGTCGCCTGAGCCTCCGATACCGTTCATCATCTTAGTGCCGGTCACATGAGTAGAGTTTACATTACCGAAGATATCGGCCTCCAAAGCAGTATTCATAGCAATAATACCGAGGCGGCGTATAACCTCCGGATTATTTGAAATCTCAACCGGACGGATCACTACCCTCTCCTTAAAGAAATCAATATTGTCGATGAGATCCTGCTCCATCTCATTGGATATAGTGAGTGAGCTGGTGCTACCGAATTTGCATCGGCCGCGTTTCATAAGATCGATAACTGCATCCTGGATAACCTCAGTATACATTGAGAAGTCTGGTATTTCCTTAGCGTCAGCAAGACCATAAAGCACTGCATTAGCCACATTACCCACACCACTCTGAATAGGGAGGAATGTTGACGGAATACGACCTGCATGCATCTCATTAATAAGGAAACGGCATACATTGGCACCAATATGGTTGGTAACCTCATCGGGAGCAGTGAAAGGACTAACCCCATCAAGAGAATCACTCTTGACAATACCCACTATCTTTTCAGGATCAACCTTAAGCACCGGTTCACCGATACGATCATTAGGGTGGAAGATAGGAATTACATCTCTGTTAGGTGGATCCAAAGGAATATAAATATCGTGCAAGCCGTAGAGATTATGGTGGAGCTTTTCATTAAGCTCAATCACAATCTTCTTTGCCATCTTAGCAAGAGTCGGGATATTACCCACACCCATGCCAAGCACAATTGTACCATCATCTTTCACGTCGCTTGCTTCAATGATGGCGATGTCAATATCACCATAAAAGCCATAGCGGATTTTCTGGGAAAGTTCAGAGAGATGGAGATCAAAGTAATGGCAATCGTGAGAGTTAATACGCTTGCGGAGATCGGAATGTCCTTGGTATGGAGTACGTATTCCTATGGCATTTGCTCTTGCAAGCACACCGTCACAACTGTCGGAAGTGGAAGCCCCTGAGAAAATATTGATTTTAAACGGTTGTCCCTCGGCATGGAGTCGCTCTGCCTTTTCTGCAATGGCTGCGGGAATCACCTTTGGAGAACCGGAGGCGGTGAAGCCTGAGAGTCCTACATTATCGCCGTTATGAAACAAATCGGCTGCCTCCTGTGGAGTCAAAATTGGAAATCTCATGTCTACTGCTATAGATTGTGTTTTGTTTATTTAGATTTTTCGGTTCATAATGAGAGTCGGACCGGATTTGATCCATAGCCCATTCTCAACTGCGAAATTACTCAATTAATTCCATTCACACAACACATAACCCAAAAAACTTTCTCTTTACTGAACCAATGTTTAAACCCGCAACATTTATGTGATGTTATACTAATAAGCGTAACAAAAACATTTATTCTTCCTTATATAACTATATCTATGGCAAATGATACTACAACCACTCAAATGAGTGAACATAATAATCCGGCATCAAAAGCACACAACAACTCTGTAAAGAAATACCTCGGTGATGTCATCCGTTATATCATTCCCTTAGGAATATCTGTAGGAATGATCCTATGGCTCTTTCATAAAGTTGATTTTAAAGAAGTTATGGATATCATTCACAAGGGGTGCAATTTCTGGTGGATTGGTCTGATGATGCTTATCACAACCCTTTCCCACATGATTCGTGGCACCCGCTGGGGAATCCAACTTCGCGCAGCCGGCGTAAAGCGTATGCCGATAGTATGTGAATGGGTAACGATATGGGGAGCATACGCATTAAATCTATTGTTCCCCCAACTCGGTGAAGGCTGGAGATGCGTCTTTGTGAGCAGACGGCAAAAGGCGCCCCTATCTACCGTAATCGGAACGGACATAGGTGATCGTGGTTCTGACCTTGCGGTCATATTATGTCTGCTGTGCGTCTCCCTGATTGTGGCTCACCCTTTCATTATGGATTTCATGATGAAATATGCTGTCGGCAGAGAAGTGAAGCACATAGCCGAAGAACCCCTGCTCTGGTTAGGCATCGGCGGCCTTATCGCAATCTTTTGGTATATTACCCATTACCTGAAAAGATACAAATGGGTCCAGACTCTCGACACCAATTTATCAAGGATATGGGAAGGGTTTAAGGTGATCTTCACTATGAAAGACAAAGACAAGTGGCTCTACTTGCTTTTCACTATCGGAATTTGGACCTGCTACTTCTTTGAAACCTATGTTTGCTTCTTTGCCTTTGATTTTACACGAGACCTTATTCATGAGCCACACATGGCTTTAGGATTCATCCCGGGGCTGGTAGTGTTTGTGTTCGGTTCTGTGTCAATGGCTGTTCCATCCAATGGCGGTCTCGGACCCTGGAATCTCGCCGTAATGTTTGGTCTGTCGCTTTTTGGAATATCCAACACTGAAGGAACTGCTTTCAGCATTGTAATGTGGTCGTGTCAGGCCGTTATGCTTATCATACTTGGACTCTTCTCTCTTGCTTATGTCACGATCACCTCAAAACATGATAAAGACACCTCTTCATCCACCACTCAAACTTCTTCCAAATCTTAATATAATGATGCATAAAAAAATAGGGAACCCGATCGGGTTCCCTATTTTTTTATGCATCGCGATCAATTAATATTTCTTTGCGATTTTCTTGTAGCCATACTGGGCATCCTTGCCAAGTTCCTCCTCTATGCGGAGAAGCTGATTGTATTTAGCCATACGGTCTGAACGGCTTGCAGAACCGGTCTTGATCTGGCCTGCGTTAGTTGCAACAGCGATATCAGCAATTGTTGAGTCTTCAGTCTCACCAGAACGATGCGAGATAACGGCTGTGTAATTGTTACGCTGAGCCATCTCTACTGCACGCAGAGTCTCGGTGAGTGAACCGATCTGGTTAACTTTAACAAGGATTGAGTTACCGCAACCTTCTGCAATACCTCTTTCAAGATATTTCACATTAGTAACGAACAGGTCGTCACCTACGAGCTGACAACGATCGCCGATAAGCTTGGTAAGCTCTCTCCAGCCTTCCCAGTCATTCTCGTCCATACCGTCTTCGATTGAGTCGATAGGATACTCTGTGATGAGTTTCTCAAGATACTGAGCCTGTTCCTTGCTTGTCAGCTTCTGGCCGTTAGCCTCCTTAGCTGCGCCGTTCTTGAGATGAGTGTAGTCATACACGCCATTCTGATAGAACTCTGAAGAAGCACAGTCAAGACCGATAGTGATATCCTTACCGGGTTCGTAACCAGCTTTCCTGATAGCCTCCATGATCACATTGAGGGCATCCTCAGTGCCATCAAGTTTCGGAGCGAAGCCACCTTCGTCGCCAACAGCTGTGGAAAGACCACGAGCCTTGAGAACTGACTTGAGGTTATGGAATACCTCAGCACCCCAGCGGATAGCCTCCTTGAATGTAGGAGCACCAATAGGACGAATCATGAATTCCTGGAAACAGATGGGAGCATCAGAGTGAGCACCACCATTGATGATGTTCATCATAGGAACGGGAAGAACATAGCTGTTGGCGCCACCGATATATTTGTAAAGGGGAAGGCCAAGATAGTCAGCAGCGGCCTTAGCAACTGCAAGAGACACGCCAAGAATGGCATTTGCACCAAGGTTAGACTTTGTGGGAGTGCCATCGAGGGCAAGCATAGCCTCGTCAACTGCAATCTGGTCAAGTGCATTCATGCCCTTGAGAGCCTCAGCAATAGGGCCATTCACATTAGCCACAGCTTTCTGAACACCTTTGCCGAGGTAACGGTTCTTGTCGCCGTCACGGAGCTCAAGAGCCTCGTTCTCTCCTGTAGATGCACCGGAGGGAACTGCAGCGCGACCAAATGCGCCGCTTTCAAGATATACGTCAACTTCTACTGTAGGATTGCCGCGGGAATCAAGAATCTCGCGACCGATAATCTTTTCAATTTTCATGTCTTGATATATTATTAAGTCAAATGATTTTTTACCTGTATAGAGCCACAGCCCTAAATTTTGGGTATCTTCCAAGATTCAACAACTATTCCTTTCGGAAAGTTCGTCTTGAAGACTTTTCTGTTTTTCGAGTGCAAATTTACAAAATAATTCTCATTCTGCCATAATTTAACCATTATTTTTAACCTTATTTTATTTTTATAGACATAATCGAACATCTTATCCTTTTTTTAGTTAAATTCGCGTGAAATTTCACTCTCCCCTCACCGACTTCTAAACCAAAAACCGCTATGCTCGCAGAAACCGCCATCTCATTCCTCCCCTTCACTCCCAACCAGGAACAATATGCCCTTATCCACGCGCTGTCGGCTTTTATCATCAACCATGGGCCGCGTGACGTGTTTGTGCTTAACGGCTATGCGGGCACCGGAAAGACATCTGTAATCGGAGCCATAGTCAAGGCGTTGCGCCAGCTTAATCTTCCGGTAATAATACTTGCCCCCACCGGACGCGCGGCAAAAGTGGCTGCCTCTCTTTCAGGAGACAAGGCATCAACCATCCACAAAAGAATTTTCCGGGGCAATTCCACTGACCCTTCAAACACCACATTCTTCCTCGCGGAAAACCGCGATGCCAATGCCACCTTCATAATAGATGAAGCATCTCTCATAACTGATTCAACTGATTTCAACTCTTCTCTCCTGCAGCAACTCACAAGACATATATACAGCACTCCCGGATGCGGCATGATTCTTGTGGGGGATTTAGCACAGCTCCCGCCTGTGGGTCAGTCTGACAGTCCGGCCATGAATACGGAAAGGCTACGCCAAATCGGCCTGAACCCGATAGGTTTCTCCCTCGACGTGCCCGTAAGACAAGCGGCCGACAGCGGCATCCTCCATAACGCCACGATTGTAAGACAATTTTTGTTTTCCAATTTTCCTTCCGGGCAATTCCGTCTTGAAGCCACCGGATTTCCTGATGTAAGGATGATAACTTCCCAGGAGCTTGCTGACTCACTGGCAGATTCATGGGGACTCGTTGGTAAAGAGGAAACACTTATTGTAACCCGTTCCAATAAGCGAGCCAACAATTTCAACCGGGCTATTCGCAATCTGGTGATGTATGCCGAAGAACCTTTGCAGCAAGGCGATCGTGTGGTTATATCAAAAAACGACTATTACTGGAGCCGGATAAATAAACTAAACAATTTTATAGCCAACGGGGAGACGGCAGAGGTGATATGGGTGGGGAAAACAGAGAAAGCGTATGGGAGATGGTTTGTGGAGACCGAACTGCAACTTCCCGACGTTGAGCAACCGGTGTCGGCAAAGATTATGTTGCGCAGTCTTGTGACAGAGGGACCCAACATTCCACGCCTTGAGATGGAAAAATTTTATAACAGGGTAATTGCGGAATACGAAGGTTCAATATCCCATAAAATAAAAGGAGCCATGGAAGACCCCTTCTACAATGCACTTCAGGTAAAATATGCCTATTGCATAACATGTCACAAAGCTCAGGGAGGACAATGGCGGCACGTCTATATTGACATGGGCACCATCGCTCCGGAGGCAATAGGCGCGGACTTCTACCGATGGCTCTACACAGCTATCACCCGTGCAACAGAACGTGTATTCCTCATCAATCCCGGCAACCTTGCCCAATGAACATATCAGTTATTACCTTATTTATTATGAAATGACTTATTAATGATTTATTATGGAATGGGTATGGCTGACGAACCACTTAAGAATATCTCACACGACTTACCATCAAGTCGTTCCGTATATCCAATCGTCCCGACATAAGTACCTAACACCATATTATCTTCAGTGCTGTTAAAGGTCTGCACTTTGCTGATAGCCTGCTCAGCATCTTTTTCAACCAATGCCCTGACTTCCTCCACAATCTTTTTATTGCCCCTTACATCCAATCTGATAAAGGTGCCGTTATTTATAATGGTAAGCGAGCAGTCTTTATGTCTCTTATATTTTCCGAAGAGGGGATAAACATTAAGCTGTGTGGCACTTGTCAACTCAGATTTTTTCTTAGAATTGCTTCCGGAGGGTTTCCCATTACTTGTTTGATAGGAATCAAGGTTTAAGCCCTGTGCTCCCACTTCGGACACATATATATCTACATCGTCCTCCCCATCACCTATGCCCTCAGCATAGATGGTCAAACAGGCTGCCATAAGAAAACCGATGCTCATAATTATCCTTTTCATAATATTTCTAATTTATTTATATGTTCATAAATGTTTATCTCTGTTCATTTCCAATGCTAAAGCGTTGCCTCCATCTTTTCAAGCTGCTGGCGGCTCTCAATTTCAAGTTGTCGCATGTTTGCCAGAAGCTCCATGCTGCTATTATATTTTTCCAATGCTATTTCCCGACTTTTTTCGGTATCCAGCACTTTCTTACCTCCAACATAAACTTCAAAGATAGTTTCTGGACCCATGTCTCTTCCCTTATGTGCCATAAAATGCCAACCCATTCCAATCATTGCCAAAAGCACTGCGGCCGCCGTCCCGGCAGTAAACAAATGGCAAAACCAAGTTTTTTTCTTGGATTTACAACCGCCACTTACGGCTGCTGACCTTGACAATCCCATGATCAACAATGTGTCGTCAATAAGCTCACTATCGTAGTCGACATATTGTGAAAGCAGTATTGACAGATCATGCTCCTCGGCCACTGACAACTGACCCTCCATATAGAGGCTACAGAGTCTCTCTATATCCTCTTTACTTAGTGTAATCTTATCCTTATCCATTTTCCAACCACTTTTTATATTCACTTGCCAAAATCTTACGTGCCCTGCACATGTGTTGCCTGACACTTA
>CAZQSD010000046.1:0-20067 GCA_964595885.1 uncultured Sangeribacter sp. | reverse complement strand
TGGCGGAAGGAGTCGGCGAGGTTGCCGTGAGCCATCTGCCGCAGGGGATGTATGTGGCGCAGGCCGGAAGTAAGACCCTGAAATTCCTTGCCAGATAAGCAAATCCGCCGGGATGTTTATTTCCGGGATGTGTATTTAATGCCATTTGCCGACTAACAACAACCAACTAACGGAAGCGGTGCCGTGCTGACTGATTCATCAGTCGGCATGGCACCGCCGGTTTCATGCTGCCCTCATCTCCCCATATGGTCATTTCAGTGGGGTAAATGGGAAAGGATGGCCGTAAGAGTTGGCCTTGGAATTACCTTGAAAATTATTTTGCAAAAGATTTAGGAATTAGGGAGAGATTGATTACTTTTGCAGGATAATTACGAAAAACCGGATTATGACTGAATATGGATATATGCGCGTATGCGCGGCAGTGCCTCAAGTTAGGATTGCAGATGTGGAGTTCAATCTGAGTAAGATCAAGGAAATGGTCAATATGGCCGTCAGCAGAGAGACGGACATAATAACCTTCCCTGAACTTGGAGTGACAGGATATACGTGTGGAGATCTCTTTGAGTATCCGTTGCTGACCGATAAGGCTATGGAGGCGGTAGGCGAGATTAAGGAGTTTTCCAAAAATCTGCCGATATTCATATCAGTCGGAGTGCCGGTGATGGCAGTCGGGCGTCGTTATAATTGCGCTGTGGCAATCTCAGATGGGAAAGTGACGGGGATAGTGCCCAAATGGCATATCCCGAATTACAGCGAGTTTTATGAGAAACGCTGGTTTGAGTCAGGCAAGGGGATTGCCGGAGCCACCGTCAGATTCGCAGGTGAAGAGGTGCCTTTCGGCACCGACATCCTTTTTGACTATAAAGGGGCGAGAATAGGAGTGGAGATATGTGAGGATCTGTGGGTGCCGGAACCGCCGAGCAGCCGTCAGGCAGCCGCCGGAGCCGACATCATTCTCAACCTCTCAGCCTCCGACGAGCTTATCGGCAAGCACGCTTACCTTATGCGGTTGATTGCCCAGCAGTCGGCTCGTTGCCGCGCCGCATACGTGTATGCTTCCGCAGGATGGGGGGAATCGTCTACCGATCTGGTGTTTTCCGGCAACGCTATAATTGCCGAAGACGGCACGATAAGAAGAGAGGGAAAGCGTTTCCAGGCAGCCCCGATAATGGAGACTTGTGATGTCGACATAGAGAAACTGAGAAACGACCGGGCAAAATTCTCAACATTCTTTGATGATTCCCCGGTGCCGACGATGTTCAGAATCATCAGTTGCAGTCAGCAGCCGGTGGTGGGAAAGAAGACTGACTCGCCTGACATTGCCGTTGATCCCGAACCGTTTGTGCCTCATGATGAAGATAAGCTCAATGAGCACTGTGAGGAGATAGTCAATATCCAGGCTCACGGCCTGATGCAGCGTCTGAACGTAATCCATTGCACCAAAGCGGTGATCGGCATATCAGGGGGCCTTGACTCCACATTGGCTTTGCTGGTGACGGTATGGGCTTTTGACAGGCTGCATCTTGACAGAAAAGGGATTATCGGAATCACGATGCCGGGAATGGCCACCACATCGCGCACCCATAGCAACGCAGTGAGGCTGATGGAGGAACTTGGCGTCACATCACTTGAGATCCCGATAGGGAAGGCAGTGGCACAGCACTTTGCCGACATTGCCCAGGATCCGGACAAATATGACGTGACATATGAGAACTCACAGGCCCGAGAGCGCACACAGATCCTGATGGACTATGCCAATAAGGAAAATGCCATAGTGATAGGCACCGGCGACATGTCGGAACTGGCATTGGGATGGTGCACATACAACGGCGACCATATGTCGATGTATGCTGTCAACTCGTCTGTGCCCAAAACTCTTGTGAGGCATCTTGTGAAATGGTTTGCCCATGAAATCGGAGGCGAGGCGGAAAAGACCCTTATGGACATTGTCGACACGCCGATCAGCCCGGAGCTTGTGCCGTCTGGAAAAGACGAGATAGGACAGAAGACGGAAGACCTTGTGGGACCTTACGAACTTCATGACTTTTTCCTTTACCATATGCTGCGCAATTCGTTCGGGCCTAAGAAAATCTACCGCCTTGCCCGGATTGCTTTCGCCGATAAGTATGATGACGCCACGTTGTTGAAATGGCTGCGTAATTTCTATCGCAGATTTTTCAGTCAGCAGTTCAAGCGGTCGTGCATGCCTGACGGGCCGAAAGTGGGCAGCGTGAGCCTGTCGCCACGCGGCGACTGGAGGATGCCATCAGATGCAAGCGCGGCGTTATGGCTGAATGAGATTGACGCATTAGAGAAGAGACAATGATGACAGACAACGTAACTTTTGAACAGGATATAAAGAATGCCCTCGCCACGCTCCGGAGCGGCGGGATAATAGTCTATCCCACCGACACGATCTGGGGGATAGGTTGTGATGCCGCCAATGAGGAGGCGGTAAGAAAAATATATGAACTGAAGCGGCGTGTGGAAAGTAAGTCCATGCTGGCTCTCGTTGACAGTGAGGCAGCTTTGGAGCGATCGGTGGATGATATTCCGGAGGTGGCATGGCAGTTGATAGAGGCTGCCGTGCGTCCGCTTACGATAATCTATGATCATCCGCGAGGAGTGGCGTCAAACCTGCTTGCCGACGACGGATCGTTGGGCATACGCATAACCGGGGAACGGTTTTCAAATGAATTGTGCCGGAGGCTTCGACGTCCGCTGGTGTCAACTTCTGCCAATATAAGCGGGGAAAAGGCTCCCGCTTCCTTTAAAGACATCTCCCGGGAGATTCTTGACGGAGCTGACTATGTGGTGAGCTATCGGCGGGAGGAAGATATGGCGGCCGCCGCAAGCAACATTATCAAGGTGTCTGACGGGGGGCTATTCAAAGTGATAAGATGAAGGGAGGTCTGTCAGTTAACAGCGGAAGGCAACGGCTGAAATATGTGGTGAGCGATCTGTTGACCGGATTTGTGGCATTCTTCCTTTTCAACATTATCCGGTTTGAACTCCTCAAAGACTATCAGCCGGGGCTCTTGATGTGGGACTATGTGCTGTCGCCCAAGTTGGTGATAGAGACGTTTCTCATCCCCATCGGGATGCTTGGCGTCTATTGGCTATCAGGGTATTATAACCTGCCTTTCGGGAAATCGCGTCTGCAGGAGTTTCTGACCACGTTTTTCTCTTCCCTGATCAACACCATCATCATTTATCTGGTGCTCCTGATCAATGACCAGACGGGGCGGCGCACGGTCAATTACGAACTTATACTTTCCCTTATGGGGTTGCTTTTCGGGTTTTGCTATGCCGGAAGAAGAGTGATAACATCGCTTGCGTTCCGTCATTTCAAACAACATCAGTGGGAATTCAAGGCGTTGATTATCGGAGCCTCCAACACAGCGTGGGCCACTGCCAGGCGCCTTATGGAAGGCCCGTCAAGGGTGGGCTACAGCATAATCGGATTTGTAAGGATCCCCGGTGAGGAAGTTTCCACCGACATCGGTCATAACACTTATTCGATTGAGGAGGTGGAGGCGATATGCCGGGAATATAAGATTGATCAGCTGATCATAGCCCAGAAGATGTATGATGAGGAAAAAGTGCTGACGCTGCTCTATCATCTTTTCCCGTTAGGCATCCCTATCAAGATCATGCCTGACACATTCTCCTATATCACTTCGGCAATACGCCTTCAGGACATATATGGCGAGCCTTTCATCGACCTTACCTCCCCGGCTATTTCCGAATCATCGAAGAATATCAAGCGGCTGATAGACGTGATGGTCTCATCTCTTATGCTTGTGGCGCTCTCGCCGTTGTATCTATGGCTCGCCATAATGGTGAAGCGCGATTCCAAAGGATCGGTGTTTTACAGTCAGGAGCGCATCGGGTTGCGGCAGATGCCATTCAAGATATATAAATTCCGCAGCATGCGCACTGATGCGGAGAAAGCGGGCCCGCAGCTTTCGAGCGATGATGACTCGAGAGTGACAAAAGTAGGCAAGATCCTCCGCAAATATCGTCTTGATGAACTGCCACAGTTCTGGAATGTATTGAAAGGGGACATGTCGCTTGTCGGGCCACGTCCGGAAAGGGCATATTTCATAGAGAAAATCATGGAGCGTGCGCCATATTACGCGCTTGTCTATCAGGTCAGGCCTGGCATCACATCCTGGGGGATGGTAAAATACGGATATGCGTCAAACGTTGACCAGATGGTGGAGCGCACCCGATTCGATCTGATCTACATCTCCAACATGTCGCTGTTTGTGGATTTCAAGATCTTGATCTACACGGTCAATACCGTTGTGACGGGTAAGGGGGTTTAAATAATTATTAACAGGAATTAATGGCTTATAAAGAACGGCATAATTGGTTTACGGAATGGTGGCTTAAAGTGGTGTCATGGCGTGAGCGCCATGTCAAGGAAAGGTCATTCATCATTATTCTGGCTTTAGTGGTCGGTGTGATCTGCGGATTTGCCGCACAGTTGCTTAAATGGCTGATCCATGCGATCTCTAATCTGCTGACATCGAATCTGAGTGCCACGACCGCCAACTGGCTTTATCTCGTCTATCCGGTGGTGGGCATATTGATTGTGACGTTGTTTATCAACTACGTGGTGAAAGACAACATATCACATGGAGTGACGAGGGTGTTGTATGCCATTTCCCGACGTAAATCACGTTTAAAAAAGCGCAATATCTATGCCTCCCTTGTGGCATCATCGCTCACCATCGGTTTTGGCGGCTCGGTGGGAGCAGAGGGCCCGATAGTATTTACCGGAGGAGCGATAGGTTCAAACATAGGCCAGGCGTTCCGCATGTCGCCGCGTCACCTTATGCTGCTGGTGGGGTGTGGGGCGGCTGCCGGAATCGCGGGTATTTTCCGTGCGCCGATTGCCGGGATGCTTTTCACTCTTGAGGTGCTGATGATTGACCTTACGGGAGCTACGGTGATGCCCTTGCTAATATCCTCCATAACGGGAGCAACGGTTGCATATGTGCTTGAAGGGTATAACGCTGAGTTTTTCTTTTCACAGAGTGAGCCATTTTCAGTTGGCAAGATTCCTTATGTGGTTTTGTTGGGCATTTTCTGTGGGTTTGTCTCCCTCTATTTTACAAAGGTCATATTCCTGATGGAGACGATGTTTTCCAAGATAAGATACCGTCTGGCGAAAATAGGCATAGGAGGAGCCATTCTTGCTGTTCTGATTTTCCTGCTGCCCCCGCTTTATGGTGAGGGATATTCGGCCATCAACTGTCTGCTTGACGGCGACTATTCAAAGATAGTGGATGGCACGTTCTTCTACGTTGACCGTGACAACATATGGTTTATTGCGTGCTATATAGGTGCGATTATCCTTACAAAAGTATTTGCCACAAGTGCCACTACCGGATCGGGGGGAGTGGGAGGCACATTTGCCCCTTCATTGTTTGTGGGAGCCATGACCGGGTTCCTGTTTGCCTTTGTGCTGAACAATCTGTGGGATGGCGGACTTGGAATCTCAAATAAAAACTTCACGCTCCTGGGAATGGCAGGATTGATGAGCGGCGTAATGCATGCCCCCTTGATGGCGATCTTCCTCACGGCAGAGATGACAGGAGGCTACAATCTGTTTCTGCCTCTTCTGATAGTGTCGTCGTTGTCATATATGACTATCCGAATCTTTGAACCTTACAGCATATACACGATGCGTCTTGCCAAACAGGGGGATTTGCTCACCCATGAGAAAGACAAGGCAGTGCTGACTCTGCTCAAGGTGGACAACGTCATAGAAAGGGATTTCAAGGCTGTCCGGCCTGAGATGAATCTGAAGGAAATGGTCGATATTATCGCCACCTCAAACCGCAACCTGTTTCCGGTGATTGATTCAGATGGGATGCTGGTGGGAGTGGTGCTGCTGGATGATATCCGCAACATCATGTTTCGTCCTGACTTGTATAAGAAGATGCATGTCAGCCGGTTTATGTCGATGCCTCCGGCACGCATAGAGCTTCATCAACCGATGGAAGAGGTGATGCGTACGTTTGACAAGACGAATGCATGGAATCTTCCGGTGGTTGACAACGGCAAATATGTAGGGTTTGTTTCCAAATCGAAAATCTTCAATTCCTATCGCCGTGTGCTTCGCCATTATTGCGATGACTGACGAGGGTGTGGCATGATATTAGAGAGGATGTAGCCTTTCTTCTTTATGGAGGTGATGGTGATAGTCGGATCTGTCAGGAGGCGGCGTATGTAAGTGATCTGCACGTTAAGGGCAAGCGAATTGGAATAGCTTGCATCACCCCATATTTTCTCCAGTATCACATCGCGCTCAACCGGCTTACCTAAATTTTCAGCAAGCATTTGGAGAATCTCAGTCTGACGCACTGAAAGCGAATGAGTTTCGCCATTGTAGGTCAATGATGACAGGTTTGGCCGAAACAGAGTGTTGCCTAACCGATACTCCACATCTTGATTTATGGTCATGCTCTCAAAGCGCTCGTTGATCTTTGCAATCAATTCCTCGGGATAAAATGGCTTTGGAATATAGTCATTACCCTTGAGCGAAAAACCATGCAGCCGGTCAACTTTGTCAGTGCGGTCAGTAAGGAAGAAAATAATTACCCTTTTGTCATTTTGCCGTATAATCCTTGCCAACTCAAATCCATTTAGCTCCGGCATATTTATGTCAAGAAGAATCAGATTCGGCCGAGTCTGCTTATACATTTCCAATCCTACCTTGCCATTATTAGCATAAATCACCTCATATCCCTCAGCTTCGATGAAACGCTTGAGAAGCATTGAGTTTTTGAGATCGTCATCAACCAAAAGTATCTTAATCCCTTTCATCATTGCGGCAGCCTTATTGTGAAACATGACCCTTTCCCTTCTACACTCTCCACAGATATATTGCCCCCGTGAGCCTCAATCAGCAACTTTACATATGCCAGTCCCAATCCCATACCGGGTTGCTCACCGGCAGATGCCTTTCCCCGATAGAAGCGCTTGAAGATGTGCCTACGGTCACTATTGGAAATTCCATTGCCCGTATCGCTAATCTGAAGTTCCACCACTCCGTTATCTTCAGTAGCCGTAGCGCGGATTTCTACCGATGACCCGGAATACTTGACAGCATTTTCCACAAGATTATTCAATATATTATATAGGTGAGAACGATCGGCCGACACTTCAAGCATTTTGTCTATACCGTTTTTGATCATAACCTTCTTATCAGGAGGGAGAGGGGCGGCAGTTTGCACCGTGTCAAACAGATTATGGAGATTAACATTCTGTATATTAAGCGGTATCTGTTCGACGTTATTAAATGTTATGTCCCTTAATTTAGAGAAATAGGCCGACAGATTATCAAGGGCATTCCTTGTCTCTGTGAGCATTTCTTTCTTAACCTCCTTATCTTCCATCATGCGCTCGTTGTCAAGTCCTGACACACACATTTTCAGCGTTGCAAGTGGACGCTTCAGTTCATGAATCATGGTGGAGATAAAGCTATTACGCATCTTGTCGAGACGTGACAACTTCAGCACGGTGGCAAATTGCAACACAAGGCAGACCATAAGCAATCCCGACACGATAATAGAAATCAAAAGAGTATGCCACATTCCCGGCAATACATCAAAAGGATTTATCGGACACCGGATACTGACTGTCTGGCCCTCTAATTGCGAATAAGGTATTGTCAACGTCAGATTAGGATTTAAGACTGATTTATTATAGTTTTCTTTAGTTCTCCAGACCATGCTGTCGGCTTTAGCCAAAGCGATTTGAGCTTTTATGCCGTCTTTATTTAAGACAGAATCAATCCCTTCGATAGAAAAGGGACACTTACGCTCAATCTGGACATTTTTAGAGGCTATCCAAGCTTCGTTTTCATCTTTTGCGCCTGAGGCATTGTAAACTACGGAGTCAGCAGGTGTAAACATTTGTATTTGTGCCAACTCCATTGCCTTATTTTTCATCTCATCAGTCAAAGGAGTTTTACGGTCAATTCCAAGAAGATCGTAGGCAGAATAGCGATAGGTCAATATTTTTACAGTCCTTGTGGTTTTGACCGTGTCTTCATCATATTGCTGCGACAGGCTAAAAGAGGGTATGGTGATATTTTCATTAGGCGTTTTGTTAAGGGAATCTGCCCAATGATCGGCAGATCTGTTACGAATGTCGTTATATTCCTCCACACACTTCAGTATGCGCCCACTCAGGGTGCGTTCATATTCCTTCAGAGAAAACTCATACCTACCATACAACCAGTAAACCTGCAGTCCGAGGAAAGCAAGTATGGCTATTATTGTGATTACATAAAGTGCCTTTATTCGTTTTTCCATACTGCAAAATTACAAAATTCGCGGCAGTTAATCAGCTTACATATCAGGCTATTTGTCTGACAGTAATAATTTAGTAATAATTCCTTAATGTTTGAGTAATAATTATTTTCGTCATAAAGGGATTTGGAAGAGTAACTTTGCAGCGTAAACCAAAAAACAAACAGATATGAAAAAATCTTTTTTACTTCTCATCCTTATTGTAATCATGGCCTCAATAGCTTCAGGCAAGATCTTGCGTCGCCAACTGAGTATTTTTCAAGGCACCGTACCTGAGACCGAAACTCTTGCTGACGAGACAATGGAGTTTGTCTACGACTACCGCTGCTGCGTAGACACAACCGAAGCGCTTGAAGACAACATCTCAAGCGACAATATGCTCTTGCAGATTGGTTCCAATGGTCTGTCAAAGTTCTCCAGCTATAAGAATCTGACAGTTGATTCCATCATCATGCGCTCCAGTCAGGAACAAATTGCTAATGCGGCATTGGAAGGAAAGCTCAGCAATGGAGAGTTTATGACAATTTTTAAGAACTATCCCACCGGGAAACTGACCCACACAGAGAAGATCTGTCAAGACTGGTTCAGATATGATGAAGAGATGCCGTCGTTTGACTGGGAACTGACCGATTCCGTTACCAACGTGCTTGGTTATGAATGCCAGAGTGCCAAGTGCAAATTCCGTGGCAGAGAATGGACAGTGTTTTACACTGAGGATATTCCTCTCTCCGATGGACCTTGGAAACTGCACGGACTCCCGGGACTGATAATGAAAGCCTCCGACGAAAAAGGCCACTACACTTTTGAGTGCATAGGTATAAAGTCAAAAGCTAACCGTCCCATCACGATTTATAAGGTACCCTTCAATAATGTGAAGCGTCGTGACTACTATGACACCAGGCATCGCTATGATGTAAACCCCTACGCCTATTATGAAGCGACAACAGGCGGCCATATCACTGTGACTGATCAGGCAGGCAACCCTACTCTCAACGCATATGACCCGATAGAACTACCATTTGAATATATTGAAACCGATTGGAAGAAATGATGCGATATAAAATTCTCATACTTTGCATTATGCTTGGTATGCTGTCGGCAACGGCAGCATACCTAAGCGAATTGCGCGGCTCAGTAAAAGATGCCGAAACTGATGAACCTATCGTAGGAGCCATTGTGAAAGGGAAAGGAGCTTTTACATCTACTGACGAAAACGGTCACTTCTCACTATCGCCGAAAGAGGGAACTGACTCCATCTCCTTCAGATGTATAGGTTATGAGACATTAATGCTGCCTACAGAGGCCGATTTCTCTGAAGTGCGCCTTAACCGGAAAGCAACAGTGCTGAATGACGTGATTGTGGAGGCTCCTGATATTTATGCCAAGGGCGACACTCTGGTGTTTAATGTATCGCGCTATGCCAATGCGAAAGACAATGCCATTATAGATGTAATAAAACGGCTTCCGGGAATAAAGGTGAAAGAAGACGGAACGATCGAATATCAAGGCAAACCCATCAATAAGTTTTATCTTGACGGCAATGATTTTATAGGGGGGCAATATGGCCTCGCCACTAACAACATATCCCATAAAGATGTGAAATCAGTGGAGGTGATGGAGCATCATCAGCCAGTAAAGGCTCTCGAAGGAATTGAGTTTCCCGAGGAAGCCGGCATAAACCTAAAACTGAAAGATGATGCCCGGAGCCGATGGGTAGGCGTGGCTAAGGCTGCTGCCGGAATGCAGCCGTTGCTCTATGATGGATCCTTGTTTACTATGCGTATAGCTCCTAAGATCCAGAATATGTTTACCTTGAAAGCAGATAATACCGGCTGGAATCCTGTCAATGAGATTCAAGACCATGATTTTGATATGATGTTTTCGTCAGCTTATAACCCCTCTCTATGGCCGGAGTATATCTCGGCAGACATAATAAATGCACCATTGTCTGAAAAGCGGACCCGTGATAATTTGTCATGGCTGGCAAACGCAATCACTGCATGGAAATCAGGTGACACTTCAATGCGACTTAGACTTGACTATATGGGCGACCGCCTTGATTATAGTTCGGGAGTCATCACTGACTATTTCAGTAGCCAGATACCCACATTCATTCAAAGCAACCTCCAGCGCACACAAAGTCATGATTTGTTGGCTCAGTTCTACAGCGAGACAAATAAACGTGGATATTATCTGAAGGATAAGCTTACGCTGTCGGGAACATGGAATAAGTCAAACTCGATTATTTCGGGCTCATTTGATCTCACCCAGCGCGTCAAAAGAAAAAACTTCTCAGCTGAGAATGACCTCAAGTTGGTGAAACGCAACGATAAGAAACTATTTACACTCACATCGCGCAATACGTTCAAGCATAGCCCTGACCAATTGTGGGTGGCAGGAGATGAAGACGCCACTCAACATCTCGCAACAACTGATTTCAGAAGCATTACTGAAACACGACTCGGGAAACTGACTCGCTTTTGGAAATATTATCTTACTGCCGGACTTGACATTGATTATCACCGCATGAACGCCATGCTCTTCGGGATGGGAGAATTTGATAATGAAGGGGTGCATGAGGCGTTGCTGTCAAATCTTTATGCTACGCCACAAGTTGATTATGACAGAAGTGGGTGGAGAATGTCACTGAGTGTCCCATTGAAATGGTATCATTATTCCGTAGCCGGTCAGCACGACTATATCAATGCCTCTCCCCGCTTCAGCATTAGGCGGCAACTTACGGCCAAATCGGAGTTGTCAGGATACATGGCATATAGAGTTGGTGGGCCTCAACCTTATCTGAATATTGACATTCCCGTATTATCCGACTATCGCAACCTTTTTATAGCCACCAATCCTGATAAATACACGCAAGATATGGCAGCATCACTTTCCTACGGCTATCGAAATCCGATGAAGTCGTTTTTCGTGAATCTTTCCGCCACCTACAACTATAGTCGCAGCCACATAATGTCAAACCAACTGTTTGTAGATGATTTTATAATATCTACCTATGCCGACCAGATTTCTCATAGCGACACATGGTATTTTAAAGGGGGCATTAGCAAGGGTGTGGGGCATAGCAAGATGGTGGTAGGCTTGGAAGTCAATTCCTCTCTTGGGGCTGCCTCATCAATGCGTGATGACGTTGTGATTCCCTACACACAGGTTATAGCCGGGATAAGGCCCTATTTCAAGGGGAGTATCTTTAGCTGGCTATCACTAAACTACGAAGCGGAATATGGTTTTTCAAAACTAACTCTCAATGAAGATAGAAACAATTATCACACCTTCCACCAAAATCTTTTCGCTACTATCATTCCCAATGATTATGTGCAGTTTACCGTTGGTGCGGAGCAATTTCTTACGCGCTTCCCGGCAGGTAACACTGCTACCATCGTGTTGCTGGACGCATCAGCCGTATGGAGGTTAAGCAATAGAATCAGACTGTCGCTAACCGCTGACAATCTCCTTAACAAAAGACAGTATGAATACGTGGCCTACGGGACATTGTCACGTTCGGAACACACTTTCAATATAAGGCCACGCTCCATACTTGCCTCAATTCAATATAGGTTCTGACCCCATCTCTCCCCCCGATACAGCCGTGAGATGTAAACCGGTTATCGACCTGTAGATTGTAGGTATAAGAGGGTTTTCAGTTTAAAGTTGCCAAAGGCTTCCACATATTTGTCATTAGCCTGAAGATAGAGAGTCTGAGCATTAAGGAGGTCAGTCACTGTTACGGTTCCAGCCCGGTAGAAATTTTCGTTCAGACGGAGATTTTCTGCCGACTGACCGATTGATTCATGGGCAATCTCCAACTGAGAATAGGCTGAGGTCAGATTGTTCCACGCATTTGCCATGTTGATGATCAGCATTTGAGAATTGTCTTCAAGCTGAGTACGCGCCATCTGAGTCTCAATCTTTTTCCTCTTGATGTTATGAGAGCCACCCCACCAGTCGGTAATGGGAATGCTTACCGTTACGTAGACATTGGCAAACGTATGGCCTTGGTCTAAAATGTGCTCATAGTTATAACCTGCGCCGGCAGCAACCATAGGGAGATTGTTGCCAACCGCAATTTTCTGCTCCAATTCTTTGGCTGTCACATTCTGATTAAGTAAACCATAACCCACCGTCTGGCTCAAACAAACATCCGGATTCATGTAAATATCCTGCGGAAATGGGGGCACCTCATTCATCGGAACTTCCGATTTCACGTCCACATTTCCGGAAGTGCCTTTACCGATATATTGCGAAAGCAACATTTTGACCACCGAGATGCCGTTGTCAAGTTCGGTACGCGCTGAAAGCATCTCATTGCGCCTCAGTTTCACTTCAAGCAGGTCGTTGACTGTGGTTACGCCGGCATCAACATAGCATTGCACCTGTCGTGTGAGAGTGTCAAGCATGGTGATTACCTTGTCAATAGTCTTGTGCTTGGAATGGAGAGTGACGAGTTGCCAGTAATATTGCTCTACGTCTTTGCGAACGTCGTCAACGGTCTGACGCTGCTGCAATCGGCTCACCTCTTCACCGACATGGGCAAGCCGATTGCCATTGACAATCCGGCCGCCCATAAATATAGGTTGTATGAGGTTGATCCCTGCCAGGGAACCCTTTTTCAGGACACTGAGATTGAAGTCCATGTCGGGGAGTTCGGGGTTGATCATCGACAAGGGAAGATTGAAACTATGCCGGAGCATCCCATGATTGGCAGTAAAGGCTGCCGCGCCGATGCTTACAGACGGGAAATATTTTGTAAACGCCTCACGTGATGTCTCCTTAGATGCCTCCACGCTATAGGCGGCATTTTGCATACGTGCATTGTTTTCCAGCGCCATTGCCACACATTCCTCAAGAGTCAGAGTCTGCGCAGAGAGGGTAGGGTGGCACAAGCTTGATGCGAGGGCTACAAGTATTATAAATTTTTTCATTTTGTGGTCTGTTTTTTAGATTGTTTCTCCATCACTTTCCAGTAAAGCACAGGGATCACGGTGACAATAAAGAAGAATGTAATAATTGTTCCCCAGAAAATCACCGTACCCATAGGTCTCCAGAGAGGAGTGCCGGTGAGCACCATCGGAAGTACACCCATAGATGCGGCGGCAGAGGTGAGGAAGATAGGGCGCATTCTACGCTCGGCGCTATGAAATATAGCATCTTTTACCGACAGGTTGTCTGTGCGTTGAAGTTCCTCAGCATAGTCAATCATGATGATCACGTTTCTCACAAGGATACCCATCAAGGAGATAAAGCCAAGAGTGCAGGTAAGGGAAAGGACCTCGCCCTGGATAGCAAGACCTATGCCTGCGCCGGGAATACATAAAACGATGCA
This sequence comes from uncultured Sangeribacter sp., assembly GCA_964595885.1. Lineage (GTDB taxonomy): Bacteria > Bacteroidota > Bacteroidia > Bacteroidales > Muribaculaceae > Lepagella. The sequence goes on along the minus strand of CAZQSD010000046.1, from coordinate 6,396 downwards.
AAACAAGAGAAGGGCAGCGGTGGTGACGTTCTTATAGTGTGCCAACAAAATAAAGAAAATAATCACTACCGCCATAAGGAGTGCGGAGATGATTGGAGGCCACATCTCTTCCGACTGACTATAGTCGCCACCATACTCAATGGTAACTCCCTCGGGTAAAGGCAGCTTGTCGATATGCTTTATCAATTTGTCTGTCACAGACAGAGCAAAGGCACCTCGTTCTACCTCGGAACTGATCGTGACACACGGGAGTCCGTTGCGATGAGAGAGTTGTCCGTAGTTCCAGGAGGGGACCACAGCAGCCATCTGGCGCAACGGAGCGGCCTCAAAGCCCATCACGGGAAGCAACTCATTGCGAAGATCGGTCACGTCAGAGCGTTCTGAGGTAGGGGTGCGGAACACGACAGGTGTGGCATAAGTGCCGTCCCATAAGGTTGCAACAGGTATGCCGGAATTGGTGTATCTCATTGCAAGGTTAGCCTCCAGCATAATGTCGCTTATGCCCAGGCGTGACATGGTTGTGAAATCGGGCGACACTTGAGCGCCTACAAGAGGTGAATTAAGACTACTGCTTGTGAGATTTATCTCAGGGAAAGTGCGCATTATAGCCATCACGGAATCAGATACAGCATGGAGCATAGAGTAGTCATTTCCTTTGATACGTACTTCAATGGGATAAGCGGCATTTGAGTATGACAGTTGCTTGAAACGAATCTTAGCTTCCGGGAAGAAATCACGATATTTAGCCGTATATTCGTTCAATAATTCTATTGTGGCTTCGTTGCTGCTTGTATTTACAATAAACTGAGCGAAGTTAGGACCACCCACCTGTGGAGCATAAGTGGTTTGGAAACGCGGAGAGGAACAGCCATGGAAGTTGGCCACAGACACCACTCTTTCATCTTTTCTCAATATGTTGGCAAGTGAGTCAGCCACTATGTTGGTCTTGTCAAGCGGTGTGCCGGTGGGTAGATAAATCTCAACGGCAAATTGATTACGTTCGGCAATCGGCATCAGCTGCATAGGTCGCTGCATAAGGAGCCACGCGCCACCGACAGTCATAACGGCAGCCAACAGGAGTGTCAGCCAGGGATGATTGAAGCATATTGCGATGGTTTTGTCGTAAGAGGCTTGCAATGCGCGCAGTAAAGAGAAATGCTTCTTTCCTTTAGGTGCATCTCCATCCAAGTTTGCAACTTTAGCCGGTTTGATGAAACGATATTGCAGGAAGGGCACTAATAATTCCGCAATAAGCAGTGAACCCATCAGAATGATGCTTATAGCCCAGGGGAAGTCGGTCAAGAAATCACGGAACATTCCCGTCATTGTAAGGAGGAACGGGAAGAAGGTGATGGAAATGGCGAGCGTTGCAGAGAAGATTGACTTCAGGAATTCAGACGCGGAACGAATGGTGGCTTCCTTGCGATCCATGCCCTCACCAATTAACTCCACATAATCATCTATGATAACCACAGAATTGTCTACAATCATGCCTAACGATACGATCAGGCAGGCAAAGGTAACGGTGTTGAGCTCAATTCCAAATACATAGAACAGACCGAGGGAGATAAATATGGTGATCGGAATGGTGGCAGCGGCAATCAAGGCAACTCTAATTGGGAGGAGCAATACAATCACCACAATGACGGCTACAACAGCAATCAGCAGTTCCCGAAGGAAATCCATGACACTGCTGTTGACCACATCGGGCTGATTGGTAATCCTGAAGATTGTCACATCTTCAGGAAGTTCTTTCTGAAATGCATTCAGTTGTTTTTCGACTAAGCGTCCCATCTCCACAATATTATTGCCTTTCTTCATCTCAACCGAGAGAAGGATACACTTACGTCCGTTATTTGTGATGAAAGAAGTAGGCTCCGGGTATTCTCTCTTGACCTCTGCAATGTCTTTCAGACGCACCACTTCTCCACCGGGAGTGGCCAGGACGATCTGATTAGCTATGTCGGCAACTGAATTAAGGGGATTATCCACATAAATAGGCGATGTGTAGGAATCGGAGCGTAGTTCACCTCCGGTTGTCTGGAAACCCTGCGCGAAAAGATTTGCCGCCAATGTTTTCTCCGAAATGCCATAATGGGTAAGTCTTTCAGGATCAATGTTTATGGAAATCTGTTCGTTTTGCTTGCCAAAGACATTCATAGTGCCTACACTCTCCACAGTGCGCAGACGGTCTTGTAGGGCATCCATATAATTCCCCAGCTCTCGATAAGTCTTGTCTTCACTTTCCATAGTGATCAACAGTGCCGAGGTATCACCGAAATTAGAGATTACCTCCACAGCTAACACACCCGGAGGCAACTTTTGTTTCACGCTACCGAGTTCACGGCTGAACGTATTCCAGAATGAATCGGTATCGGTTATCTTATCGTCAAGTTCCACAAAAATCATTACCATCCCGTTGGTGGCGTTGGAATTGGTCTTGACTTTGTTGACCTCTTTGAAGCTGAAAACGAAATTTTCCAGTGGTTTCATCACCTGTTGCTCCATCTCAAGAGATGTAGCACCGGGATAGACTGCTACCACAACGCCTTCTCGGATTGTGAAGTTAGGGAACTCATTTTTATTCATGGTCTGGAGTGCATAAACGCCAAAGATGACCAATACGCACACCATTAACACCACGACATTGGCATATTTCACACCCCACACTACAAGTGGTGAATTTTTGACAGGAGGAAGTTTTGACAGCAATCCTCCCTGCACGTTATTGTTATTATTAGAATCCATAGCCGACCCTTTCAATTAATGGATTCAACCTTGGTGTTTTGCGACACCTTCTCAGTTCCGGCGATGATCACCTTGTCACCCTCATTAAGACCGGATGTAATCACGATTCCATCGGGGAGCATTTCTCCGGCCACAACGATACGTTTGCGTGCCATGCCGGCAGAATCAAGCCACACGAAATTCTTATTATCGGCAGAGAGAAGCACAGAAGGCGTCGGGAGTATTACACCGTTCACACTCGAGCCCTGATTCAATCTGACATCACATATCATGCCGGGTAATAATTGTCCGTTGTGATTGGCAACTTGAAATTTAGCTATGTATGAACGTGACAAAGGATTTGCAGTCACTCCCTTCTCTACGAGAGTCCCCTGATAGGTTTCTTCTGCGGAGGTTTTGACCTGTATTGTGGCAGTGGTGCCTACCGGGATAGCAGAAATCTCACTTTCCGGCACCGGGATTCCGACTTTCACAGTATTGATATTCACAATCTTCGCCACAGGTATGCCGGGTGCAACGGTCTGCCCTATGGAGGCCGTTTTTTCGGCTATGATCCCGGCCACCGGAGCATATAACTTGGCATCATCAAGAGCAATTTTGGCGATTTGAGCGGCACTCTCTGCCTGACGCACCTTACTCTCTACCTCCACCCATTTAATGTCGGGGAGAGAATTGGAGTCGTGAAGTATCTTCATGCGGTTATAAGCATCTTTTGCCTGTTCGAGAGTAGCCTGAGCTATTTCATAGGCGTTTTTGAGAGATCCGTCGTCAAGTGTGCCAATCAGTTGCCCTTTTCTAACGTGGTCGCCTTCCGATATAGGTAGGGTTTTTATTGTGCCGCCTGCAGAGAAACTGATCACGGTGCCTGACCCCTCTTCCACAGTGCCGGAATAGGAGCGGTTTTCTTCTACCCCTGTGTTGGCGACAGTCATTGTTTTAACCCTAACAGGAGGCCGTTGCTCTTGCTTATTTTCAGAGCTGCGGGAGCATGATGTAATCATCAGAATGAGAATAGTCAGGAGTGTAACCCGACCTAATGGAAAATAATTCATCTTATATCAAGTATTAGTTTTAATAAGAGTGCAAAATTACTTACTTCAAGCATTACTATAAATGGCAGTTTTATAGAAAAACTTGTCAGATGGTTCGATTCGAATATTTATGTAAGGATTTATTAGAAAAAAGTATTTATTTTGTAGTTCAAAAGTTTGATTCCAATGCAGACACCGCTAAAAATATCAACTGAGTATCTGACATCTGCCGGGTTTGAAAACCGCATTTTCGATTTGGCAGGGAGTTGTGCTTTCGTGGTGTGTCTAAGCGGAGATTTTGAAATAGCGATAATGAATATGGTGCACCATGTGGAGAGGCATACCGTGCTCATATGCTTGCCATTTGTAAGCATCAGGATAATGAAAGTGCATCAACCGGGCGATGTGCTGGTTGTTGGCACAGAGCTTGAAAATATCTATGTCATGTCTACGGTGAATCGATCTATTGCGAGTAATAATCTTTTGTTAATCAGACAGCATCCGGTTGTGCCGGTTGATGTTGAGCAGATTCGTTATATAAAATCTTCTGTTGATGAGTATTTGTTGGAGGTGGAGGAGTGTAGGCATGATGGATTAGACGATACTTGCCGGCAGATACAGCAAACTATCATTGATGCCCGCAGCCAGTTGATTATAGCGCAGTTGCTTAAGCTGTATTTCACTAATATGCCAATGGAGGTGAGAGCGCATAACCAACAGGATATAGTTTTCCAGAATTTTATATTGGACTTATATGCTAATTTTCATGAGAATCATAATGTGAAGTTTTATGCTCAGCGCTCAGGATTGAGTGTGAAGTATTTTTCAACAATAGTTCGTGAGTTGTCAGGGGCGACTCCGTCGGAATGGATTGAGACGGTTATTACAGGCGAGGCTAAGTCGAGGCTGTATGATGCTCACCGAAACGTGAAGGAGATAGCAGCCTCTTTGAATTTTCCTGATGCCTCAACTTTCACTAAGTATTTCGCGCGGGTCACGGGACAAACCCCGCGTGCTTTCCGTCAGAGTATAATAAAGATTCAGGAATAAGATTTGAAATCTTATTCCTGAATCTTTATTTAATATTGTTTTGAGAATTTATTAATCCGGAATATAGGATGTAAGATAAATCCAATCTTCAGGAGCTTCGGGCACATTTGTTTCCTCTTGGAAATGGCCGTTGCGACCGTTGTATTTCTCTGTGGCATCAAAATGGTAAAGACCGATTCCGCAATCCAAAATGGAAGCAGGGCTTTTGGGTTTGTAGTAGAACATCACTTTGTCGCCCTTGACCAAGGCACGCCAGGGTTGAGAATTGGTTGAGGAAGGGGCGAGGCGCATCATTTCCAATGCTTCCCCATATTTGCTGTCTTGAGAGAGAGGGGTATTGAAATTTTCGTTAAAGAATAACGAGCCGAAAGGTTTACGGTTTTTGCTGCCTAATGTAAGGCGGGTGAGTTTTTCTTTAACGGTAGGTTTTGCAGGGACACCAACAGGACACACAATCACCAATTCCTCACCGTCGGGCCAGGTCTCGCCACGTTCAAAATCAGTGCCCTTAAAGGTTGCGGCGATCCAGCATGTGCCAAGACCCATCTGCCATGCTTTCAAGACGACCTGTTCAAACCGATATCCAACGGTCAGAGCAGATGGCTTGTCTTTAAGGGCTCCTATCAGGAAATATTCGGTGGCACCACTAATCATTCCGTAAGTGCTGGGTTTGAAATCCCCTTTGAGATCAAATGATTTCAGTCTGATTGTAACGTTTCCGCCAAAAGGACTGGTAGCCTCATCAATTGCTTTATTCAATGTAGCAATTGTCTCTGCGGGTAAATGCTCTCCGTTAAAACTGCGCACAGAGCGACGTTCTTTAATAGCTTCTATAATATTCATATTATTAAATCTTATTTTGGTAATCAATATAACACCCAAACAACTTAGATGGGTAAATAGTTGAAAAAGAGTCTGCATACACCACGCAGGTCAACTCCCTAATTTGAAGTGGAGTCTTGCCCTCAGAATCGCTTTGTAAGAAAGAGGAAGATGTGATACCTGTGCACATCAGGCTTTATACCCCTGATTCAAGAAGGTCTTTGAGCACGAGAGCATTGTTATGCTCGATGTCATGAGAGGAATACAAAAGAGTAACCTTCGGTTTATCATCTATGAGTGTCTTCAGACTGTCGTAAGCCGGGTTATTAAGAAGCTCCTTTTTGTATCGGTCTTCAAATTCGGTCCATTCCGAGGTGGGGTTCTCATGAAACCATTGACGCAGCTCTGTGGATGGAGCTATTTCTTTGTCCCATAGATCATAATGGAAGGTTTCATGAGACAGTCCACGCGGCCAGAGACGATCAACATAGATTCTGAATCCATCTTCAGGCGATGCCGGTTCGTAGGCTCTTTTTATGAGAATTAAATTTTTCATAGTTTGATTTTTTATCTGATTGTAGTTATTGGGGGCGGTGGCATAATTGGTATTGCGCAATCATGATATCTCCTTAATATGAACAAATCTTTGAAAGAAGATGTTTAATTATCAGAAGAGGCATTATGGCTTTTCCTTTTATAAATATAATTCATCTTATAAATATAATTCATCCGTATTCATTATGCT